>NZ_BCQQ01000001.1 GCF_001552155.1 Actinomadura formosensis NBRC 14204
CGTGCCCCGGCTGCGCGGCCGGCGCGGCCCCGGCGGCGTGCCGTGCGACGGCCGCGATGACGGCCTGGCCGTGCCGGGCCGCCCGCGGCTTGGTGGACGTCCGGGTGCGGGTGGGGGCCTTCTGCGCCGGTACCGTCCGGACACCGGAGATCGCCCCGGTGGCGGACGTCCCGCCGTGGTTCGCGGCGCCGACCGGCCCGACGACGAAGCCGAGCAGGCCCAGCAGAACGACGAGCGCCCTGGCGGCGGGAACGCGCGTCAAGGGCAGGGCGGCGCGTCGCATGTCGCGCATTCCGCCTCCCTGTCGCCGTGCGGCCCGTCCGGCCGTCCCAGCCAACCTAGCCCAGGTTCTCCGGGCCGGAGACGCCTTCGTTCTCCGTCGGCTGAACACGCAAGCCGATTCCCGTCAAGGTGACTTCACGTGACATTGTCGTCACCCGTCCCGTCCCGTGCGCCTCACCAGCAGACACCGCCTGGTGTCCCAATGCGGCCAAGCCGCGATCGGCCCGCATCCATTGCCCGGAGATTCAACGTGAATTACTTTCGCGTATGCCCACCCCGAACCGGACAAAGGAGCATCCGGTGGCACGTACAAGACAGACCATGCTCGTCGGAACCGCCGCGCTGGCCCTCCTCGCCGCGGGCATCACGCCCGCGACGGCCGCCACGGGCACGACCATCCGCAAGGGCTCGGCCACGGCCGGCGCCTACGCCGGCAACGTCCAGGCCTCGCTGCTCGGCACCGCCACGGTCTCGACGTCGATCGGCAGCGGATCCTGCAACGAGTCGACGATGACCGGCTCCATCAACTCCGACGGAAGCAACCTCACCGTCACCAGCGCCACCTTCAGCAGCAACGGCGGCGGCCCCTGCTCAGGCAGCAGCACCTCGACGATCACCGCGCGGAACCTGCCCTGGACGGGCGGCAACGTCACCTACGACGCCGGCCACACGAACGGGCGCGACGCCACGGTGACGATCGCGAACTTCAGCGTCCGGGCCGTTGTGGACATGTTCGGCGGCATCACCTGCGACTTCGGCGGCAACCTGACCGCCGACGGCTTCAACGGCGACAACGCCTCACGTCCGGACAAGAGCAACACCGACGCGCAGGTGAGCGTCCAGAACGCCAAGGTCACCAAGACCGGCGGCAGCTTCCTGTGCCCGGGCACCGCCACCGTCACCGCCACCTACGCGCTGCGCGGCGAGACCACCGCCGGATCCGGCACCTTCGACCAGACCCTGTACGTCACGAGCTGATCGGACGCTCCCCGCACCATCGCTCCCAGCAAGGAAACGCTCCCAGGACGCGCTTCCACGAGAGAACGGGCCGCCCCCCGAGACGGGGGGCGGCCCGCAGCGGTCTCCGGTCAGCAGCCGACCAGCTGCGCGGCGAGGAACGCCTCGACCTGGCTGATCGCGATGCGCTCCTGGCTCATCGAGTCGCGTTCCCGGACGGTCACCGCGTCGTCCTCCAGCGTGTCGAAGTCGACGGTGACACAGAACGGCGTGCCGATCTCGTCCTGGCGGCGGTAGCGGCGGCCGATGGCGCCGGCGTCGTCGAACTCGACGTTCCAGTTCTTGCGGAGCCGCGCGGCCAGGTCGCGTGCCTTCGGGGACAGGTCGGCGTTGCGCGACAGCGGCAGCACCGCGACCTTGATCGGGGCGAGCCGGCGGTCGAGCCGCATGACGGTGCGCTTCTCCATCTTGCCCTTGGCGTTGGGCGCCTCGTCCTCGGCATAGGCGTCCATCATGAACGTGAGCGTGCAGCGGTCGACGCCGGCCGCGGGCTCGATCACGTACGGGACGAACCGGTCACCCGCCTCCTGGTCGAAGAACGACAGGTCGGCGCCGGACGCCTTGGAGTGCGTCGTCAGGTCGTAGTCGGTGCGGTTGGCGATGCCTTCGAGCTCGCCCCACTCGCCGCCGACGAAGTCGAACCGGTACTCGACGTCCACGGTGCGCTTGGAGTAGTGCGACAGCTTCTCCTGCGGGTGCTCGTACAGCCGCAGGTTCTCCTTGCGGATGCCGAGGTCGACGTACCACTGCATGCGCTCGTCGATCCAGTACTGGTGCCATTCCTCGTCGGTGCCGGGCTTGACGAAGAACTCCATCTCCATCTGCTCGAACTCGCGGGTCCGGAAGATGAAGTTGCCGGGCGTGATCTCGTTGCGGAACGACTTGCCGATCTGCCCGATGCCGAACGGCACCTTGCGGCGCGCGGACTGCTGGACGTTCAGGTAGTTGATGAAGATGCCCTGCGCGGTCTCGGGGCGCAGGTAGGCGAGGCCGGACTCGTCCTCGACGGCGCCGAGGTAGGTCTTGAGCAGGCCGTTGAACATCTTCGGCTCGGTGAAGGAGCCCTTGACGCCGCAGTTCGGGCAGCCGATGTCGGCGAGGCCGTTCGCGGGCGGGCGGCCGTGCTTCTCCTCGTAGGCCTCCTCCAGGTGGTCGGCCCGGAAGCGCTTGTGGCAGGACTGGCATTCGGTGAGCGGGTCGACGAACGCCTGGACGTGGCCGCTGGCCTCCCAGACCTCGCGCGCCAGGATGACGCACGAGTCGAGGCCGACGATGTCGTCGCGGCCCTGCACCATGGACTTCCACCACTGGCGTTTGACGTTGTTCTTCAGTTCGACGCCGAGCGGCCCGTAGTCCCAGGAGGCGCGGAGCCCGCCGTAGATCTCGCTCGACGGGTAGACCAGGCCCCGCCGCTTGGCGAGGTTGACGATCGTTTCCAGCACATCGGAACGGCGTGCCATGAGAGTTTTCTCCATCCGGCTGGCGGTCGGCGGGACAGTGTGTGCGCCCCGGTCCCGCGGAACGGCGGGCGGTGGCGAGTGTGATCCCCGGTGGTCGCCCCGGCGCGGTCATCGCCGGCGCCGGAGAGCATTCCCCAGCTTAGGGCACCCGGGCGGCCGACCAGGACTGATAAAACGCCCGTCCGGCCACGATGCCGGGGGCGTCGCCCCAGGCGCTCCCGGGTCAGGCGGAGCTGACGACCTCGTAGGCGCCCGGCTCGTCCACCGCCATGGCGGCGAGGGGGATGAACTGGACCCGCACCTCGTACGCGCCGAGCGCGCGGCGGTAGTGCCCCGCACCGTCCCATTCGGTGACGAGGGCCCACAGGCCGGGGTCGTCCACGGTGCGGGCGAGGCGGCCGGAGCGGAAGCCGGGGCTCGCCGACAGCACCGTCAGCACCGCGGTCATCCGCTCGGCGAAACCGTCGGCGTCCTCGCCCGGCACCCGGTACCGGGTTATCGCGATCATCCCTCCATCCTGGCAGTACGTTGGGGAACGTGGAGACGAAGGGTGAGCGCGGGGCCGGCCTGCGGGCGGCCGTCGAGCGGCGGAGCGCGGCGCCGGTGGTGTTCCTGCACCGGTTGCCGCGGTGGGTGCTGCTCGCCGCGGTGTTCGTGCTGCTGGTGATCGGCATGGCCGGGACGGGATGGGTCGCCGCGGCCGGGCTGCTGGTCCTCGCCGCCGCGCTGGGCTGGTTCGCCTATCTCAACTGGCCCGCGCTGGACGGCTCGGGAAGGGTCCTGCGGATCGCCGCGCTGGCGGTCCTGGTGGGCTTCGCCCTGGGACGCGGCATCGGACGGTTTTGACAATCATTTTCATCTTCGTCCATAATCGGGGCATGCTCCGCTTCCGTCACCCCCTGCGCCTCCTGCCGGGCGCCGCCCTCGCCCTGGCCGGGCTCGCCGCGGGGCTGACTGCCTGCGCCGACGCGGACGCCGATGTCCCGGCCGGCAAGACCGCCGTGGTCGCGTCGTTCTACCCGATGGCGTGGCTCGCGGAGAAGGTCGGCGGGGACGACGTCCTCGTGCGGACGCTCACCAGGCCCGGCACCGAGCCGCACGACCTGGAGCTGACCGCCCGGCAGGTCGCGAACATCGAGGACGCCGGTCTCGCCGTCTACGTCGGGGGCGTCCAGCCGGCCGTGGACGAGGCCGTCCGCGAGCACGCGAAGGGCAGGTCGCTGGACGCCGCCGCCCTGGTGCGGACGCTGCCGCCGCCGGGCGAGACCGACGACGAAGAGGCGCACGACGGCGTCCACCACCGGGAGGCGTCCTACGACCCGCACCTGTGGCTCGACCCGAGCCGCATGGCGGCCGTCGCGACCGCGCTCGGCGAGCGGCTGGCCGCCGCCGACTCCGGCCACGCGGCCGGCCACCGGCGGCGCGCCGCGGCCACCGCCGCCGAGCTGACCGCGCTCGACCGCGCGTTCCACGACGGCCTGAAGACCTGCGCGCGCAGGGACATCGTCACCGCGCACGCCGCGTTCGGCTACCTCGCGGACCGCTACGGGCTGCGGCAGATCCCGGTCGCCGGGGTCGACCCGTCCGGCGGGCCCTCCCCGAAGCGGCTCGCCGAGCTGACCCGGCTGGTGTCCGCCACCGGCGCGACGACGGTCTTCACCGAGACGCTGACCAGCCCGAAGGTCGCCGAGGCGCTGGCCCGCGAGGCGGGCGTGCGGACGGCCGTGCTGGACCCGGTCGAGGGCGTCGAGGCGGGCTCGTCCGACGACTACATGACGATCATGCAACGGAACCTGCGGACCCTGCGTCCCGCCCTGGAGTGCTCATGAACCCCCCGGCCAAGGACCCGGCCCCGCCGTTCGCCATGACGGGCGGGCTCGTCCGGCGGGACGGCCGCGAGGTCCTCGCGGGCATCGACCTGCGGGTCGGGGCCGGCGACGTGCTCGCGGTCCTCGGCCCGAACGGCGCGGGCAAGTCCACGCTGGTCAAGGCGCTGCTCGGGCTCGTCCCGCTGGCCGGCGGCCGGACCGAGATCTACGGTGTGCCGCCCGCCCGGTTCCGGGACTGGAACCGGATCGGGTACGTCCCGCAGCGGCTGCCGGCGGGCGGCGGCGTGCCGGCGACCGTCCGGGAGGTCGTGGCGTCCGGCCGGGTGGCCCGGCGGTCCCGCCGGCGTCCCGCGCCGTTCACCGACCGGGCGGCCGACCGCGCCGCCGTCGAGCGCGCACTGCGGACGGTCGGGCTCACCGACCGGGCCCGCGACTCGGCGCATCTGCTGTCGGGCGGCCAGCAGCAGCGGATGCTGATCGCCCGCGCCCTCGCCGGCGAGCCGGACGTGTTCGTGCTGGACGAGCCGACCGCGGGCGTGGACGCGCGCAGCCAGGCGGCCCTCGCCTCCACCCTCCACGAGCTGACCACGGCCGGGCGCACGGTGGTGCTCGTCGCGCACGGGCTGGGCCCGATGGAACCGCTCATCACCCGCACGATCGAGCTGGACCACGGCCGGATCGTCCGCGAGACCGCACTGGACACCCTCGAAAGGCCGGCATGAGCGAGATGCTGCAGTACGACTTCATGCGCGTCGCCCTGGTGATGGCGGTGCTGATCGGGCTGACCGCCCCGGCCGTCGGCACGTTCATCGTCCAGCGCAGGCTGTCGCTGCTGGGCGACGGCATCGGGCACATCGCGCTGACCGGCATCGGGCTGGGGCTGCTCACCGGCACCTCCCCCGTGCTCGGCGCGCTGGTGGTGTCGGTGCTCGGCGCGGTGGCGATCGAGGTCCTGCGGGCCCGCAGCCGCAGCGGCGGGGACGTCGCGCTCGCCCTGCTGTTCTACGGCGGGCTCGCGGGCGGCGTGATCCTGACCAACGCCAACGGCGGCGGCTCGGCGACCCTCCAGTCCTACCTGTTCGGCTCGATCAGCAGCGTGACGGTGTCCGATCTGTACGTGGTCGCGGGGCTCGCCGCCACCGTCCTGGCGATCATCACGCTGTTCGGCCGCGAGCTGTTCCTCCTCTGCCTGGACGAGGAGGTCGCGCGGGCGGCGGGCCTGCCCGTCCGGTTCCTCAGCGTGCTGATCGCCGCGACTGCGGCCGTCACGGTCGTGATCTCCATGCGCGCGATCGGGCTGCTGCTGGTCAGCGCGCTGATGGTGGTCCCGGTGGCGGCGGCGCAGCAGCTCACCCGGGGCTTTTGGGGGACGATGCTGACCGCGATGGGGATCGGCGTGCTGTCGGCCGTTTCGGGCCTCGCCGGGTCCTTCGAGTACGATCTGCCTCCGGGCCCCTCGATCGTGCTGCTCGCGCTCGCCGCGTTCGTGGCCGCGGTCACCGGGGGCTCGGTGGTGCGCCGCAGGCGCGCCCGCGCCGCGCTCGACGGGGTCGCGGCCGGGCCCGGCGTGGAGGCGCGCGTTGATGCCGAGGCGGAGGTGCTTGGATGACGACGGCCCGCCGGGACGCGGTACGGCAGGTGCTGGCCGGCTGCGAGGGCTTCCGCAGCGCGCAGGACATCTACGCCGATCTGCGGGCCGGCGGCTCGAAGATCGGCCTCACCACGGTGTACCGGGCGCTGCAGGCGCTCAGCGACGCCGGTGAGGTCGACGTCCTGCGCACCGACGAGGGCGAGGCCGTCTACCGGGCCTGCAGCACCGAGCAGCACCACCATCATCTGGTCTGCCGCGACTGCGGCCGGACGGTCGAGGTCGAGGGCCCGGCCGTGGAGCGCTGGGCGGACGCGATCGCCGCCGAGCACGGGTTCACCGGCATCACCCACACCGTCGAGGTGTTCGGCACCTGCGCCGGGTGCGCCGCGAAACAGCGCTGACCTCGCGCTCGATGTTTACCAAGCGGTAGCAAGGCGCGCACTTCACACGCACTGTAGGCAATCCTTGGCAGATTGCTACATCTACTTGTGAGTACGCCTATGTCATAAATGTCCCATCGCCACCGCAGGCCCGCGGCGGGCCCCCGGGGGGTGTGTGGCGCCCGCACGAGAGGGCGTTCATGACAAGACGGGCGTTCACCAGCCGAAGGATCGTGCTCCTGAGCTCGGCGACCCTGCTCGCGGCGGCCGGCACCGCGCTGCCCGCGTCCGCACGGCAGGCGCCGTCCCCACCCACCCCGCAGAAGGCGGCGGAGCGCGCGCTCCACGCGCTCGGCACGCACGCCGCGCAGGTACGCGCCGGGGACGGGCAGGCGTTCCAGGTCGTCCGGGTCGCCATGGACCGGGACGGCACCTCGCACACCCGGATGACCCGCACCTACGCCGGCCTGCCGGTGCTGGGCGGGGACATCGTCGTCCACCAGTCGGCGTCCGGCGCGTGGCGCGGCAGCAGCGGCACCCTCGCCAAAGCGCCGGCCGGCTCCCGCCCGGAGGTCTCCGCCAGGACGGCCGAGAAGCGCGCCGTCACCAGGCACCGCAAGGCCGACGGCTCCCCCGCGCTCGTGGTCGAGGCCCGCACGGCCGACCACCGGCCCCGCCTCGCCTGGCGCGTCCAGACCATCGGCAAGCAGGCGGACGGGACGCCGAGCCGCATCTTCACCTCCGTGGACGCCGCGACCGGCAAGGTCCTGCTGCGCGAGGAGACGATCCGCACCGAGGCGGGCGACGGCAAGTCGCTCTACACCGGAACGGTCCCGCTGGAGACGACCAAGTCGGGCGGCACGTACCAGCTGAAGGACCCGACGCGCGGGAACACCTACACCGGCGACGCCGGGAACCAGGCCGACCTCTGCTTCCTCATCTGGTGCTTCATGCGCGCCCCCGCCACGGTGTTCACCGACGCCGACAACCACTGGGGCAGCGGCACCACGGCCGACCGCGCGACCGTCGCCGTCGACGCCCAGTTCGGCACCGGCATGACGTGGGACTTCTACAAGAACGTCTTCGGCCGCACCGGCATCGCCGGCGACGGCAAGGGCTCGTTCAACCGCGTCCACTACGACAACGGCTACGCCAACGCGTTCTGGGACGACTCGTGCTTCTGCATGACCTACGGCGACGGTGACGGCACCCAGCTCGGCCCGCTGACGTCCCTGGACGTGGCGGCGCACGAGATGAGCCACGGTGTCACCAGTTCCACCGCGAACCTCACCTACTCCGGGGAGTCCGGCGGGCTGAACGAGGCGACGTCGGACATCATGGCCGCCGCCGTCGAGTTCTACGCCGGCAACTCCAACGACGTCGGCGACTACCTGGTCGGCGAGAAGATCGTCCTGCCCGGCTTCGGCCGCCCCGCGCTGCGCTTCATGGACCGGCCCAGCAGGGACGGCAACTCCGCCGACTCCTGGTCGACCGGCACCAAGAACCTCGACGTGCACTACTCCTCGGGCGTCGCCAACCACTTCTACTACCTGCTGTCCGAGGGCAGCGGCGCGAAGACGATCAACGGCGTCTCCTACGACAGCCCCACGTCCAACGGCTCCACGATCACCGGCATCGGCCGGGACGCCGCCACGAAGATCTGGTACCGGGCGCTGACCACGTACATGACGTCCTCGACCGACTACAAGGGCGCGCGCACCGCGACCCTGAACGCGGCCAGGGACCTCTACGGCTCGGGCAGCACCCAGTACAACACCGTGGCCGCCGCCTGGTCGGCGGTGAACGTCAACTAAGTCCCCTTCGCCGGGGAGCCGGCCCCGCGTCCGCGCCCGATGTGCCGCGCGGACGCGGGGCCTTCCCGCGAATCACCTTCCAGGGGGATCGCGCGTTGATGATCCTCGGGGCGGGGCGATGGTGAAGAATCAGGGACATGGCTACGACACGCACCGCAAACGCACACTGGGAAGGCTCGCTCCTGGAGGGCCGGGGAACCGTCTCGCTGGACTCCTCCAAGCTCGGCACCTACGACGTGACCTGGGCATCGCGGGCCGAGGAGCCGGGCGGGCGGACGAGCCCGGAGGAGCTCATCGCCGCCGCGCACTCCACCTGCTACTCGATGGCGCTCTCGCACGCCCTCGCCGGCGCCGGGACGCCGCCGGAGAAGGTGGACACCAAGGCCGAGGTCACCTTCCAGCCGGGTGAGGGCATCACCGGCATCCACCTGACCGTCCGGGCGAGCGTGCCCGGCCTGTCCGCGGCCGACTTCGAGAAGGCCGCGCAGGACGCCAAGGCGGGCTGCCCGGTCAGCAAGGCCCTCGCGGGCACCACGATCACCCTGGACGCCGCTCTCGTGTGAGCGGTCAGCCGGCGGCGGCCGGTTCCACCTTGTTGGGGACCGCGCCGCCGTACCGGCGGTCGCGGGAGGCGTAGATCTCGCACGCGTGCCACAGGTGCCGCCGGTCGAAGTCCGGCCAGAGCGTGTCGAGGAACACCATCTCCGCGTACGCCGACTGCCACAGCAGGAAGTTGGACGTGCGCTGCTCCCCCGACGAGCGCAGGAACAGATCGACGTCCGGGATGCCGGGCTCGTCCAGGTAACGCGCGAAGACCTTTTCGGTGATCTTGCCGGGGTCGAGCCGGCCGTCCCGGACGTCGCGGGCGATCGCCGCCGCCGCGTCCGCGATCTCCGCCCGGCCGCCGTAGTTCACGCAGAACTGCAGGGTGAGGACGTCGTTGTCGCGCGTCATCTCCTCGGCCGTCTCCAGCTCCCTGATGACGCTGCGCCACAGCCTGGGCCGCCGGCCCGCCCAGCGGACCCGCACCCCCATCGAGTGGAGCTGGTCGCGGCGGCGGCGGATCACGTCCCGGTTGAAGCCCATGAGGAAGCGCACCTCGTCAGGCGTGCGCTTCCAGTTCTCGGTGGAGAACGCGTACGCCGACAGGTAGGGGACGCCCAGTTCGATCGCCCCCATGATCACGTCGAAGAGCGAGTCCTCGCCGCGCTTGTGCCCTTCGGTGCGCGGCAGCCCGCGTTCCTTCGCCCAGCGGCCGTTGCCGTCCATGACGATGGCGATGTGCCGCGGCACCAGGTCCGCGGGGATCGCGGGCGGTGCGGCTCCGTCGCGGTGCGGCTCCGGCGGCGATACGGCCCTTCTCAAACTCGCTCCCTGTCGATGTCGTCGGTGTGTTCGTCCCGTTCCACGTGGCGGAGGGAACGGATTCCGTGCTCCAGATGCCACTGGAGGTAGGCGGCGACCAGCCCGCTGGTCTCCGTCCGGTGGCGCTGCTCACTGCCGTCGGCGTACTCCCAGTCGCCGCGCAGCAGCGCCAGCATCAGCGCGAACGTCGGCGGCGCGGGGGTCGCGGCGCCCGGCTGCCGGCAGTTCGCGCAGACCGCGCCGCCCGCCGCGATGGCGAACCCGCGCAGCCCGCCGCGGGTGCCGCAGCGGCAGCACTCGTCCAGCGCGGGGGCCCAGCCGGCGACCGACAGCGAACGCAGCAGGAAGGCGTCCAGGACGAGCCGCGGGTCGTGGCAGCGCTCGGCCAGGGTGCGCAGCCCGCCGACCAGCAGCAGGAACTGCCGCAGCGCGGGCTCGCCCTCCTCGCTCGTCAGCTTCTCCGCGGTCTCCAGCATCGCCGTGCCCGCCGTGTAGCGGGGGTAGTCGGTGACGAGGGCCTCCCCGTACGGGCGGATCGTCTCGGCCTGCGTGATGAGGTCGAGGGAGCGCCGCTCGTACAACTGGAGGTCGACGTGCGTGAACGGCTCCAGCCGGGCGCCGAAACGGGACCTGGTCTTGCGAACCCCCTTGGCCGCGGCGCGGATCCGGCCGGTCCGCCGGGTCAGCACCGTCACGATGCGGTCGGCCTCGCCCAGCTTCTGGGTGCGCAGGACGATGCCTTCGTCGCGGTAGAGGGTCACCTGTTCATTCTGGCGCACGCCGCCCGATGCCTCGGTGCGGTGCCGGTACATCTTCCCCGGATCACCACAAGTCACCCCGGCCGGTGCCGCTGCGCTACGATCCGAACACGCACCGAGACCGGAATCGGCCGCGGCGTCGTACCGAAAGTTGTGGCTTGAATCACTCGGAGCTGGCAGCGTTAGGGCATGAGATGCCACATCGTGCCCCCGCACATGCTGGAGCGGATCGCCCGCCACGCCGATGACCCGGCCCTCCGCGACCGCGCCCGCCGTACGCTGGCGCTCACCTCCGCGCACTTCGCCGACCGCAGGCTGACCGCGGCCGGCGCGCCCGCCCCGTCGGAGGACTTCGTCCCCGACCGGACGATCCGCGACGCCGGAAACCGCGAGGAGCTGCCCGGCCGCACCGTCCGCGCGGAGGGCGCCCCCGCCTGCGGCGACGAGACCGCCGACCGGGCCTACGACTGGCTCGGCGCGACGTTCGACTTCTTCGAGGCCGCGTACCGGCGCAACTCGATCGACGGCGCCGGACTGCGGATGGTCTCGACCGTCCACTACGGCGACCGGTACGACAACGCCTTCTGGAACGGCGAGCAGATGGTGTACGGGGACGGCGACGGCGTCCTGTTCACCGCGTTCACCGGGCCGCTCGACGTCACCGGCCACGAACTCACCCACGGCGTCACCCAGCACACCGCGAACCTGGAGTACTACGGGCAGGCGGGCGCCCTCAACGAGTCCATGTCGGACGTGTTCGGCTCGCTCATCAAGCAGTGGCATCTCGGGCAGACCGCCGACCGGGCCGACTGGCTCATCGGGCAGGGCCTTCTCGCCTCCGGCGTCGGCGGCGTCGCGCTCCGCTCGATGAGGGAACCCGGCACCGCCTACGACGACCCGCGGCTCGGCAAGGACCCGCAGCCCGCCCACATGGACCACTATGTCGAGACCTACCGCGACAACGGCGGCGTCCACATCAACTCGGGCATCCCCAACCACGCCTTCTACCTCGCGGCCACCGGCATCGGCGGCAACGCCTGGGAGAAGGCCGGGCGCGTCTGGTACGACACGCTCACCGGCGGCTCCCTGGCCGCCGACATCGACTTCGCCGGATTCGCCGCCGCGACCGTCCAGACCGCGACCCGGCTGTACGGCGCCGACTCCGTCGAAACGAAGGCGGTGAATCGCGCCTGGACGGGGGTAGGTGTCCCCCCAAAGGCGAACGGATAACGCAGTGAAAGTGACAGTCGTCCGCAGCGGCGGATTCGCCGGGATCGAGCGGCGCGCCCAGTCCGACAGTGCCAGCGACCCCATGCTGACCAGGCTCGTCGGCCGGGTGGACCTGAAGAACGTCCCGCCGCCGGGCCGCATCCCCGACCAGTTCCTGTACGAGATCGACATCGACGGCGACCGGGCCACCGTCGGTGAGGCGCAGCTCCACGGCCCCCTCCGTGAGCTGGTCCACCACGTCCTGAGCCGCGTCCACTGACGCCAATCGCAGTGCCCTGGTCTCAGGTGCATGGGGCCGCCTGAGACCAGGGCCGGGCACGGTCACATCCCGCGCGTGCGGGCCACCCGGTTCACCGCGGACAGGATCGCCTTGAGGGACGCGGTCACGATGTTGCCGTCGATGCCGACGCCCCACACCGTCGTGCCGTCCACGTCGCACTCCACGTAGGCGGCGGCGCGCGCATCGCCGCCCGCGCTCATCGCGTGTTCGGCGTAGTCCAGGACCCGGACGTCGACACCGACCGTGGCGAGCGCGTCCTCGAACGCCGAGACGGGGCCGTTGCCGACGCCCTCGATCTCGCGGATCTCGCCGTCGATGCGGACGTCGCAGCTGAGCGCGTCCTTCTCATCCACCCGGGAGGTGGTGCGGTGCGCCAGCAGACCGGCACGCGGCCCGCCCGTGAGGAACTCGGCCTGGAAGATCTCCCACATGCGCTCGGGCGTGACCTCGCCGCCCTCGCTGTCGGTGTGCGCCTGCACGACCCGCGAGAACTCGATCTGCAGCCGGCGCGGCAGCTCCAGCGCGTGCTCGGTCTTCATGATGTAGGCGACGCCGCCCTTGCCGGACTGGCTGTTGACCCGGATCACGGCCTCGTAGGTCCGGCCGACGTCGTGCGGGTCGATCGGCAGGTACGGGACCTCCCAGCGGTAGTCCCCCACCGGCACGCCGGCGGCCTCGGCGTCCCGCTTCAGGTGCTCGAAGCCCTTGTTGATGGCGTCCTGGTGGGAGCCGGAGAACGCGGTGTAGACCAGGTCGCCGCCGTAGGGGTGCCGCTCGTGGACGGGCAGCTGGTTGCAGTACTCGACGGTCCGGCGGATCTCGTCGATGTCGGAGAAGTCGATCTGCGGGTCGACGCCCTGGGTGAACAGGTTCAGGCCCAGGGTGACCAGGCAGACGTTGCCGGTGCGCTCACCGTTGCCGAACAGGCAGCCCTCGATGCGGTCGGCGCCCGCCAGGTAGCCCAGCTCGGCGGCGGCGACGGCCGTCCCGCGGTCGTTGTGCGGGTGCAGCGACAGGACGACCGAGTCCCGGTAGGCCAGGTTCCGGTTCATCCACTCGATCTGGTCGGCGTACACGTTCGGCGTCGCCATCTCGACGGTCGCCGGCAGGTTGACGATGACCTTCTTGTCCGGGGTCGGCTTCCACACGTCGTTGACGGCGTTGCAGACCTCGACCGCGTACTCCAGCTCGGTGCCGGTGAACGACTCCGGCGAGTACTCGAAGAAGATCTCGGTGTCGCCCATGTCCTCGGCGAGCTTGGCGCACAGCTTGGCGCCCTCGACGGCGATCGCGGTGATGCCGTCCTTGTCCTGGCCGAACACGACACGGCGCTGCAGCGTGCTGGTCGAGTTGTACAGGTGGACGATCGCCTGCTCGGCGCCGCGCACCGCCTCGAACGTCCGCTCGATCAGCTCGGGACGGGCCTGCGTCAGGACCTGGATCACCACGTCGCCGGGGATCCGGTCCTCCTCGATGATCTGCCGGACGAAGTCGTAGTCGGTCTGGCTGGCCGCCGGGAAACCGACCTCGATCTCCTTGTAGCCCATCCGTACCAGCAGCTCGAACATCTTGAGCTTGCGGTGCGCGTCCATCGGGTCGATCAGTGCCTGGTTGCCGTCCCGCAGGTCGACCGCGCACCAGCGCGGCGCCTCGGTGATCACCTTGTCGGGCCAGGTCCGGTCCGCCGGCTTGATCGGGGCGAACGGGCGGTAGCGCTGGAAGGGCATACCGGAAGACTGCTGTTGCGGATACATCCGTTGGGATCTCTCTGCTCGAACCTCGCGGCCGACGTCCACGTCAAAGTCCCGCAGCGAGGGAGCCGACCTGGTCTTACAGGCCCCCGCTGCGGCCGCTAAGGAGGAGCAGCTCACGCAACACGTCCGCCAAGTTAACAGATGCCATCCGGGTTACGGAAACCGGCGTCCGCATGATGAGACGACAGGACTCTCCTCCGTCTCACCGAACGCCCCGCGGCGCCCGCGGCATTCCCCCCGGCCCGGTCAGCGGACGAGTACCGACAGGCAGGTCACGCAGCCGTCGAGGGCCTCGTACTCGCTGATGTCGACGCTCGTGACGCGCAGCCCGTCCGCCGCCAGCAGGGCCGCCGTGCGCGGCGCCGACGCGGCCATCAGGACGTGGTCGGGCCCGAGCACCACCACGTGGGCGCCCGACGGCTCGGGGGCGACGCGCATGCACGGCAGCACCGACGTGTCCACCATGCCGGGCACGCCGATCAGGCCGCCGTCCGGCAGCGCGGTGACCGCCGACTTCAGGTGCAGGCAGCCGCGGGTCTCCACCGGGACGACCCTCCGCCCGCCCAGCAGGCGCGCGAGCCGGCAGACGCCCTCCTCGTTAGTGCGGGCGCCGCGTCCCACATAGACGGTGTCACCGACGCTCAGCACGTCGCCGCCGTCAAGGGTGCCCGGCTCCTCGATCCGCTCGATCCGCAGGCCCAGCTCCCGCGCGGCCCGCTCGGCGCCCTGCGCCTCGCCCCGGCGGCGCGCGTCCCCCGGCCGGCACAGGATCGCGAGATCGTCGGCGACGACCAGGGCGTCCTCGATGAACACGGCGTCGGGCTGATCGTCGGCCGGCGCGACCGCGCGGACCCGCCAGCCCGCCGACCGCAGCGCCGCCACGTACGCCTCGTGCTGGCGCGCCGCGAGTGCGGCGTCCACGGGACGGCGGGCGGCATAGGTGACGATTCCCTCGGCGATCCGCGGCCCGGGGGGCCGGACCAGCGCCCTCCCGGCCCGGTTCGTGTCCGTGGCGGCGGTCATGTCAGCGTGCCGCCCCCTCGGTGGTCACGATCACGCCCAGCGCGTACGCGGGGGACATGCCGAGCAGGTCCGCGATGCCGTGCAGGGCCTGCCGCTCGCCCTCGCCGAGCGACCCGTCCGCCAGCCCGATCCGGACGGCCTGCGCGAGGAACCACTCCTTGGCCTCCACCGCGAGCTGGGCCCCGGCCCGGACGACCTCCCGCTCCAGGAACGTGCGGCGCAGCGCGAGGTCGGCGTTCACGGCGGCCGCGTCGTAGTCGGGCTCGCCGTACCCGGTGACCGTCGCGATCGCGCGGGCGCGCGCCGCCGGGTCGGCCGGGTCGCCGGCCCGCAGCACCAGCGCGGCCGCCGCCCGCATCCCGGCGGCCAGCGTCTCGGCCATCTGCTGCGCGGTCGGCGTCCGCAGCGCCGAGCCGGGGAACCGGCCCCGGCACGTGCGGCACTCCACCGCGTTCCCGAGCCGCCACAGCGGCACGGTCGGGACGAAGAACACCGAGAGCCAGCGGCGCCCGGCGCGCCTGCGGTAGGCACGGTCACCCCCGCACTGCGGGCAGTGGAACGTCCCCTCGCTGACCGTACGGAACACCGCCGTCAGTCCGAAAACGAGCAACACCGGGGTTCTCCTCCCATAACGGACTTGGTCCAAAGTACCGACCCAGCGGCGCCGACGTGGCCGTCCCGGCCAATGCCGTTCCTGCCTTTACGCTGGGTTCATGACCGGTGACCTGGGTTCCGACGCGGGACGCGCGCATTCGCGCCCGTCCTTCCTGCCGCCCGTGGACGGCTACCCGCCGCCCGCCGGCACCCCGGCCGAGGCCGTCCCCGCCCCCTCCGTCGAGCCCCCGCGGCGGCGCGGCACCGCCGTCATCCTCGCCCTGATCGCCGCCGCGTCGGCGCTGCTCGTCTCGGCGTTCCTGCCGTGGGCGCACGCCCAGGTCGCCGTCGACCTGTTCGGCCGGACGCTCAGCCGCGACCTCGGCAGCGTCGCCGGCATCGACGCCGACGACATGATCCTCGCCGTCCCCGTCCTGGCCGTGATCGCGATCGCGCTCGCCTGCTGGGACCTCCTCGGCCGCGACGCGCGGATCGGCGGGCTCGCCGCCGTCCCCGGCACGCTCGCCCTGCTGGTCTGCGGCATCTTCGTGCTGCGCCTCGGCGACGTCCGCGACGACCTGCCCGAGACCGGGCTGGACCTCGGCTACCAGATCACCGTCCGCTACGGCTGGTACCTCGCGGTCATCGCGTCCCTGTTCGTGATCGGCTTCAGCCTCGCCCGCCCCATCGGGGAACGGGTGTCCAGAACCGGGCGGCCGGACGCCTACCAGCAGCAGGACGTGTACCAGCGGCAGTTCGCCTCCCCGGACCAGCCGGGCGAATACGCCGCCTGGCCCCGGGAGGAGCAGGTCTGGGGCCGCCCGCAGGACCCCGCGGAAGACGAGGCGAAGAAAGATCAGTCGTAGAAGCCGAGCCGGCGGAGCTGCTTGGGGTCGCGCTGCCAGTCCTTGAGGACGCTGACGCGCAGGTCGAGGAAGACCTTGGTGCCGAGCAGCGCCTCGATCTGCCGCCGCGCCGCCGCGCCGACCTCGCGGAGCCGCGAGCCCTTGTGCCCGATGATGATGCCCTTCTGGCTGGACCGCTCGACGTACAGGTGCGCGTAGACGTCGACGAGGTCGTCGCGTCCCTCGCGCGGCGCCATCTCGTCCACCACCACGGCGATCGAGTGGGGCAGCTCGTCGCGGACGCCCTCCAGCGCCGCCTCGCGGATCAGCTCGCTGATCAGGACCTGCTCGGGCTCGTCGGTGAGGTCGCCCTCCGGGTAGAGCGGCATGCCCTCCGGCAGATGCGAGATCAGCAGGTCGCCGACGAGGCCGACCTGGAATCCGTTCGCGGCCGAGCACGGCACGATGTCGGCGAACTCTCCCAGCCGCCCGACCGCGAGCAGTTGCTCGGCGACCTGCTCGGGCGCGGCCAGGTCCGTCTTCGTCACGATCGCGACCACGGGCGTCTTCTTCACCGCCGCCAGCTCACGCGCGATGTACTTGTCGCCGGGTCCGACGGGCTGGTCGGCGGGCACGCAGAACCCGATCACGTCGACCTCGGTCAGCGTGGACCGGGCGAGGCTGTCGAGCCGTTCCCCGAGCAGCGTTCGCGGCTTGTGCAGGCCCGGCGTGTCGACGACGACGAGCTGGGCGTCCGGCCGGTGCACGATACCCCGGATGGCCCGCCGCGTCGTCTGCGGCCGGCTGCTGGTGATCGCCACTTTGGTCCCGACCAGGGCGTTCATCAGGGTCGACTTCCCCACATTGGGCCGCCCGATGAAGCACGCGAACCCCGCTCGATGCCCCTCGGCCGTCCCGTTCCCCAGACTGGTCATCCCCCAATTGTCGCCCACCCGGCCGGGCGGACGGCACGTCCCCTCACGCCGCCGGGGTGCCGAGGCGGGCGATGGCCGCGCCGGCCTTCTCCGACCACTGGGCGGCGCCCAGGCGGTCGGCGACCTCGGCCGCCCTGCGGTAGTGGGCGGCGGCCGTCCGGGTGGGACGTTCCAAGTACACGGCCAGGTCGCCGAGGATGTGGGCCACCGGGCCGATGGTGGCGGCGGCGGTGGCGCCGCCGGTCACATGGTCTGCGTAGGGCAGGAGGGCCGTGTAGGCCCGCTCGGCCAGGTCGCGGTCGTCGAGGGCCATCGCGCACAGCGCCCGGATCGACATGGTGAGGTCGAAGAAGTAGTCGAGCCGGACGGGACCGGCACCGGCCGCGACGCGCTTCGCCTCGGCGACGCGTCCGGCGGAGGCAAGGGCGAGGGCGTACAGGTCGGCGGTGGCCTCGACATGGCTCCATTGCCGGTACAGCCATGCGGCGCCGTCCACCAGCTCGCCGACGCGGCCCTGGGCGAGCCGCACGCAGAACAGGCCGACGAACACCATGCCGCGTTCGCTGAACCAGATGCCGCTCCGGCCGATGGCGCCGCCGACCTCCTCGTACGCGCGTTCCGCCGCATCGAACCGGGCGGCGAAGGCGTGCACGAGCCCGGCGTACCAGCCGCCGATCTGCGCGAGCAGCGGCAGCCCGTACTGGTCGGCGAGCCGCCGCCCCTCCTCCAGGTGCCGGCGCGCGACGGGCAGGTCGAGGGCGGCGACGGCGGTCTGCTGGAGCTGCAGGTGCGCGAGGACGCGGTAGGTGCCGAGGTCGTGCTCGGTGGCGAGGCCGAGCAGCTCGGTCGCGATCCGGCACCGCCGGGCGAGGCCGTCCGCGGTGCGGTAGCCGTTGACGTAGGCGCCGTTGAGCGCGGCGGCGAGCAGTTCGGGGGCGCCCAGCGCGCGGGCGGTGGCGACGGCCTCCTGCGACGCGGTGAGCCCGCGGTCGTCCTGCTCGCCCTCCAGTTCCATCGCGAGGGTCGTGAGGAGCCGGACGCGCAGTTCGGGCTCGTCGCCGGGCAGCCGGGCGAGCGCCTCGCCGGTGGCCTCGACCACGACGCGGTCGATGGTCCCGTACTCGCGGCTCGTCCACAGCGTGGGAATGTCGAAGCTCGCGATGATCCGGGCCAGCAGCCGGACGTCGCCGGCCGCGCGGGCGTCGGCGATCGCGGCCATCCGCCGCTTCCGGGCGTTGACCACCTGCCCGGCCAGCGCGCTGGAGCGGATCGCCGCGATCTCCGCCTCCAGCCGTTCCCGGGTCGCGCCGGGCCCCTGCGCGCGCAGCGTGTCGACGGCGCGGACCCACAGGTCGGCGGCGGCGGCGTGGGCGAAGCGGGCCTCGGCGGCCGCGGCGGCGCGGCGCGCGTAGCGGACGGCCTTGTCCGGGTCCGTGCCCGCCTCCAGGTAGTGGTGCGCGATCGAGGCGACCTCGTCGGGCGTGTGCCGTTCGAGCGCGGCGGCGACGCGGCCGTGCAGCCGGGTGCGGCGGGCGCGGGACAGGCCCCCGTAGAGCGTGTCGCGGACGAGGGCGTGCGCGAACCGCATCCGGCCGGGCGCGGGCTCGGTGACCAGGCCGCCGCCGAGCCCCGCCTCGACCGCGTCGAGCACCGTGTCGTCGTCCCCGGCCAGCTCGGCCAGGACGCGCAGGTCGGCGTCGCGGCCGAGGACGGCGGCGTCCAGCAGGACACCCTGGACCGGTCCCGGTAGCCGCGCGATGCGGCGGCGCAGCACGTCGCCGACGCCGGCGGGCACCCGGCGGGTCGCGGCGGGCAGGCCCTCGGCGTCGAGGAGCCGGGCCGTCTCACGGGTGAAGAACGGGTTGCCGCCCGTCCGCTCGGCGATGGCGGACAGCTCCGCGTCGTCCACGCGGGTGGTGCAGATGCCGCGGACGAGGGCGGCGACCTCGGCCGGGGACAGGCCGCCGAGGGCGATCCGCACGGGCTCGTGGCGGGCGAGGGCGGCGAGCGCCGCGGCCAGACCGTCGGCGACCTCGGTGTGCCGGAACGTGGCCACCAGCAGGACGGGACGGTCCCGGAGCCGCCCGGCGAGCCGGATCAGCAGCGCCAGGGTCTCCTCGTCCGCCCAGTGCAGGTCGTCGAGAACGAGCAGCAGCGGCGCCGTGCCGGTGATCGCGGTGAGGTAGTCGCCGACGGCCAGGTGGAGCCGGAACCGGCCGGTGACGGCGTCGGCGTCGGCGCGTCCGGCGGCGTCGCCCAGCAGCGGGCCGAGGCGTGCGGCGAGGTCCGCGCCGGGCGGCGCGGTGGCGGCCAGTTCGCGCAGCAGTTCGGCCCAGGGCCAGGCCGCGGGCGCGCCGCCGGTCTCGGGCGCGCGGCCCCACGCGCACATCCAGCCCTCGCCGGCGAGGCCGCGCGCGAACCGTTCGGCGAGCGCGGTCTTGCCCATGCCCGCGTCGCCTGCGACGAGGACCAGGCCGCCCTGGCCGGCGGCGGCGTCGCGGGCCGCGTCCGTCAGCCGGGCGAGTTCCCGGACGCGCCCGACGAAGGCCGCCGGTTCCTGCGGCGCGGGCGCGAGCCGCAGGACGGGACGCGCCGGTGCCGCCTCGAAACCGACATCCTCCCCCAGGCCGGGCGACTGGGCCAGGATGTCGGTTTCGAGGCGGCGCAGCGCGGGACCGGGATCGACGCCGAGTTCCTCGGTCAGCGTCGCGCGGGCCCGGCGAAGCGCGGCGAGCGCGTCACCCTGGCGTCCGGCGCGGTAGAGGGCGAGGGCCAGCAGCCGCCACGCCTCCTCGCGCAGCGGCTCGGCGGCGGCGTGGGTCTCCAGGTCGGGCACGGCCTCGGCCGCGGCCCCGAGCCGCAGCATGGCCTCGGCCCGGCGTTCCACGGCGAGGCGGCGGCGCTCGTCCAGCCGGGCGGTCTCGGCGGCGGCCCACGGCAGGTCGGCGAACTCGGCGTAGGCGGGCCCGCGCCACTCGGCGAGCGCGGCCTCCGCCCGGCGGCGAGCCTCGGCCGGATCGCTCTCCAGCAGTTCGGCGGCGGCGTCGACCAGCGCGTCGAACCGCCACGCGTCGACGGCGTCGTCCGGCAGCCGGAGCGCGTACCCGGGCGGCTCGGTGACCAGGACGCGCGCGGGCGTGCGGGGCGGACGCTCCGGTTCGAGGGCGCGGCGCAGGTGCGACACGAACGACTGGAGGCCGGCGGCGGCGCGGGACGGCGCCGCCTGCGCCCACAGGTCCTCGACGAGCCGGCCGGCGGGGACCATCGCGCCCCGCGCGGCGACGAGGCGCGCCAGCACCGAGCGTTGCCGGGGTCCGCCGAGGTCGGCGGGCACCCCCGCCACCTCGGCGCCGAAGGCCCCGAGAACGCGTACGACAGGCGACATGTCCCGCTCAGCCTAGCCGGGACGCGCCCGCCCATCCCGGGCGTCCCCCGGTTACGCCCGGCTCGGTTCGGGCTCCCGTTCGGCCGCGGCGGCGGGCCCGGCGCCGCCATGCGGATCGATGGCCGGCAGGACCCGGGCGAGCGGCCCCGGCAGCCACCAGTTCGCCCGTCCGAGCAGCGCCATCGTGGCGGGCACCAGCACCAGCCGGACGACGCTCGCGTCCAGCGCCACCGCGACCGCGAGCCCCACCCCCATCTGCTTGACCACCAGGCCGGGGTCGGCGGCGAAGCCGAGGAAGACCGCCACCATGATCAGCGCCGCGCTGGAGATGACCCGGCCGGTCGCGGCGAGGCCGGTGGTGACCGAGCCGCGCGCGTCCCCGTGCAGCAGCCACTCCTCCCTGACCCGCGACAGCAGGAAGACCTCGTAGTCCATCGACACGCCGAACAGGACCGCGAACATCAGCAGCAGGATGAACGACGACACCGGGACGCTGTGCGGCAGCCCGAGCAGGTCCGTGCCCCAACCCCACTGGAACACGGCCGTGAGCACCCCGTACGCGGCGCCGATCGACAGCAGGTTCATCACGGCGGCCTTCAGCGGCGCCAGCAGCGACCGGAAGACGATCATGAGCATGACGAAGGACGTGGCGACGACCACGCCGATCACGGGCCAGAGCCGGTCGGCCAGCATCCGGGACAGGTCCACATAGATGGCGGTCAGCCCGGTGATCTCGGCGCCCGGTGGCAGCGCGTCCGCGCGGATGCGGTCGACGAGGCCGGTCACCCGCTCGTCCTGCGGCCCGTACTCGGGCGTCACCATGATCACGGCGGCGTCGCGGTGCGGGGACAGTTGCGCCGGCGCGACCGCCGTGACCCCGTCGGTGCGGGCGAGCCGGTCCCACAGCCCCGCCAGGACGGCCTGATCGGTCTTGCGCAGATCGACGGTGACGAGCAGCGTCCCGTTCGCGCCCGGCCCGTAGGCGTCCGCGACCAGGTCGTAGGCCTGCCGGACGGTGTTGGAGGTCGGCTCGCTGCTCGCGTCGCTCGGCCAGGTCCGCATGCCGAGCGCGGGCGCGGCCAGGGTCAGCATCAGCGCCGACGCGGCGAGCAGCCACGGCCACGGGTGCCGTCCGACGTGCCCGGCCCAGCGCCGGACCCGCGGCGACTCGACCGTGATCGTCGCGCCGTCGGCCCGGTCGCGGCGGCGCAGGACGCGGCGGCCGGCGAGCCCCAGTACCGCCGGCAGCAGCGTGACCGCGCTCAGCACGGTCGCCGCGACGACCAGGCCCGTGGTGAAGCCCATCGTCATGAACACCGGAATGCCCGACAGCACCAGCCCGCACAGCGCCAGCAGCACGGTGAACCCCGCGAAGATCACCGACAGGCCGGCGGTCGCGATGGCCCGGCCCGCCGCCTCCGGCACGCCGAGCCCCGCCGCGAGCCCCTCCCGGTGCCGGGTGAGGATGAACAGCGCGTAGTCGATGCCGACGCCGAGCCCCACCATGGTCGCCAGCGTCGGCGCGGTGGTCGCGACATCGGTGAACGCCGCCACCAGCGTGATCCCCGACACGCCCACGCCGAGCCCGGTGAGCGCCACCGCCAGCGGCAGTCCCGCCGCGACCAGCGACCCGAACGCCAGGAAGAGGATGATCAGCGCGGCCACGATCCCGATCGCCTCGGCGACCCCGCCGGGCGCCGTCACGTTCTCGGGGACCTGGCCGCCGAACTCCACCTGGTATCCGGCCGCGTCCAGGCTCCGCGTCGCCGACCGCAGCAGGTCGAGCGTCTCCCGCGGCGCCAGGTCCGTGACGGGCACCGAGTACTGGACGGTCATCAGCGCGGTCGCGCCGTCCGGGCTCGGCCGCGCCGGGCTCACCTCGCCGACGTGCGGCAGTTTCCGCAGCTCGCCCGCCGCCGCGGCCAGCCTCGCCCGGTCGACCGTCCCGGACCTCGCGTGCACGACCACCCGCGCGTCCGCGCCCGACAGCGCGGGGAACCGCTCCCGCAGCAGGTCGGTGGCCTGCTGCGACCCCGTCCCGGCCAGCGTGTAGTCGTCGTGCGGGGCGCCCCCGGCGACCCCCGCGAGCCCGGCCATCGCGGCGACGAGGGTCAGCCACAGGGCAATGAACCGCCAGGGCCGCGACGCCGCGGCCCTCCCCAGGCGGTAAAGCAGACGGGACATCATTTTCTCCCCAGAAACGGCATTCTCCGACCGGCTGAGGATCGCGCGGCGCCCTTGGCGCCCACTTGGCGGTGACTTGCGGTCCCGCCGCACCCCGTACGCTGGGCGACGTGAGCGAGCTGAACCCCGAGGACGCGAAGATCATCACCCTGGCCCGGTCGGCGCGGGCCCGCACCGGCGCCGCCGAGGGCGCCGCCGTGCGCGACGAGACGGGCCGCACCTACTCCGCCACGAGCGTGGACCTGCCGTCCCTCAAGCTCTCGGCCCTCAAGGTCGCCGTCGCGATGGCCGTCTCCAGCGGCGCCGAGGACCTGGAGGCCGCCGCCGTCGTCACCGCGGCCGACGCCCCCGACCCGTCCGACATCACCGCCGTCCGGGACCTCGGCCCCAAGGCTCCCGTCCTCATCGCCGGCCCCGACGGCAGTGTCCATGGCGTCGCCGGTGTGTGATGCGCCGGTGTGTGATGCGGACGCGCCGGTAAGCCGGTGATGGGCGCCTAGCGGGTCTGGCCGGAATCCTCGGTGTCCGGCGCTTCCGCGGCGGTGGCGCCCAGCCTGCGCACCAGCACCGTGCCTATGCGGTTGCGGCGGCCCGCGATGGTCTCGGCCTTGAGGGACAGGACGGGGCCGTTCTCGGCGGAGCCGACCGCGGCCGTGGAGCCCTCGATGGGGACCCGGCCGAGGGCGTGGGCGAGCAGGCCGCCGACCGTCTCGACCTCCTCGGCGTCGAGTTCGACGCCGAACAGCTCGGCGAGGTCCTCGACGGGCAGGCGGGCGGTGACGCGGGCGGCGCCGTCCGGCAGCCAGGTGACGGGCGGGGTCTCGCGGTCGTACTCGTCGGTGATCTCCCCGACGATCTCCTCCAGGATGTCCTCGATGGTGACGAGGCCGGCGGTGCCGCCGTACTCGTCGATGACGATCGCGACGTGGATCTGCCGGGCCTGCATCTCGCGCAGCAGCTCGTCGATCGGCTTGCTGTCGGGGACGTAGGTGGCCGGCCGCATCACCGAGCCGACCGTCTCCACGGATTCGCTCTCCCGGTGCTCCTGGGTGTGGCGGACGATGTCCTTCAGGTAGGCGATGCCGACGACGTCGTCCTCGTTCTCGCCGACGACGGGGATGCGGGAGAAACCGCTGCGCAGCGCCAGCGACAGCGCCTGCCGCAGCGTCTTGGTGCGCTCGATGAACACGATGTCGGTGCGCGGCACCATCACCTCGCGGACGAGGGTGTCGCCCAGCTCGAACACCGAGTGGATCATCTCCCGCTCGACCGGCTCGATCAGGCTGCGCTGCTCGGCGAGGTCGACGAGGTCGCGCAGTTCCGCCTCGGACGCGAACGGGCCCTCCCGGAACCCCTTGCCGGGCGTCAGCGCGTTGCCGAGCGCGATCAGCAGCCGGGGCAGCGGCCCGAACACCCGCGTCACCGGATGGATCACGGCGGCGCCCGCCAGCGCGATCCGCTCGGCGTGCTGGATGCCGAGGGTGCGCGGTCCGACCCCGATCACCACATAGCTGACCACGATCATGATCGCGGCGGCGGTGACGTAGGCGCGCCACGTCTCGTTCAGCCAGGAGATGCACAGGTCCGCCACGATCACGGTCGCGACCAGCTCGCAGCCGATCCGCAGCAGCAGCACCATGTTGACGTAGCGGGCCGGGTCGGCGACGACCTCCGCGAGCCGTTCCGCGCCGCGCCGCCCCTCGCGGACGGCCTCATCGACGGTGACGCGCGACACCCGGGCGAGCGCCGCCTCGGTGCCGGCCAGCAGCCCCGCCAAGAGGACCAGGCCCACCGCCAGGGCCGACAGCCACGCCTGCGCGGTGCTCATCAGCCGCCGCGTTTCTCCCGCCAGGAGGTGAGGAGCTCGGCCTGCAGGCCGAACATCTCCTTGTGCTCCTCCGGCTCGGCATGGTCGTAACCGAGGAGATGGAGGATGCCGTGCGCGCACAGCAGCTCCAGCTCGTCCCCGGTGCTGTGCCCGGCCTCCCGCGCCTGCCTCTCCGCCACCGACGGGCACAGGACGACGTCGCCGAGCAGCCCCGGATCGGTCTCGCCGTCCTCGTCGGCGCCGCCGGACAGGTGGCCGGGACGCAGCTCGTCCATGGGGAACGACAGCACGTCGGTCGGGCCCGGCTCGTCCATCCACTTCTCGTGCAGCTCGGTCATCGCGGCCTCGTCGACCAGCAGGACCGACAGCTCCGCCAGCGGGTGGACGCGCATGCCGTCCAGAACGTGCCGCGACAGCCGCTCGATCGCCTTCTCGTCGACCGGGACGCCGGACTCGTTCAGCACCTCGATGCTCACTGCCGCCCTCGCTTGCGGGATCCGCCGCGTCCGGCCGCACCCTGCTTGATCTCCGGCACGCGCGCCTCGTCCCAGCGGTTGTAGGCGTCGACGATGTCGGTGACGAGCCTGTGCCGGACGACGTCGCGGCTGGTCAGCCGACAGAAGTCGATGTCCTCGACGCCCTCCAGGATCTCCTGGACGACGCGCAGCCCGCTCATCTGCCCGGCGGGGAGGTCGACCTGCGTGACGTCGCCCGTCACGACGACCTTCGAGCCGAAGCCGAGCCGGGTGAGGAACATCTTCATCTGCTCGGGCGAGGTGTTCTGCGCCTCGTCCAGGATGATGAACGAGTCGTTCAGCGTCCGCCCGCGCATGTAGGCGAGGGGGGCGACCTCGATGGTCCCGGCGGCCATCAGGCGCGGGATCGAGTCGGGGTCGAGCATGTCGTGCAGCGCGTCGTACAGCGGCCGCAGGTACGGGTCGATCTTCTCGTAGAGCGTTCCGGGCAGGAACCCGAGCCGCTCCCCCGCCTCGACCGCGGGACGCGTCAGGATGATGCGGTTGACCTGCTTGTCCTGCAGCGCGCGGACGGCCTTGGCCATCGCCAGGTACGTCTTGCCGGTGCCGGCGGGGCCGATCCCGAACACGATCGTGTGCCTGTCGATCGCGTCGACGTAGCGCCGCTGGTTCAGCGTCTTCGGGCGGATCGTCCGGCCCCGGCTGGACAGCACGTCCAGGGTGAGGACCTCCGCCGGCCGCGCGTCGCTCTCACCGCGCAGCATCGCGAGGCTGCGCTCAACGGCGTCGGGAGTGAGCTGCGTGCCGCCCTTCAGCAGTTCGAACATCTCGGTGAAGAGCCGGGAGACCAGGTCGGTCTCGCTCTCGGGCCCGGTCACGGTGATCTCGTTGCCGCGGACGTGGATGTCGATGTCGCTGCCGAACGCCTGCTCGATCGTGTGGAGCAGTTCGTCCCGGGAGCCCAGCAGGCTCACCATCGAATGGTCGTCCGGCACCACGATCTTGATCTGCGAGCGCGCGCCGTTCCGGTCGTCGCGCTCCGGGCGAGTTGACCTCGTGTGAGTTGATTCGACCATCAGCCGGGCCTTGCGGCCTTTCGGACCTGCCTTCTGTGTACTCAGGGTGTCCAGGTATGCCACATCCATCGTACTGGGCACCCCCGCCACGGCGCCGAAGGATTTTTCGCGCGCCGAACGCCCCTGCGGGGCCGCGGCCGGGGGTCAGCCGGGCGGCCAGTTGAGGCCACGCCCGCCGAGCACGTGGGCGTGCACGTGGAAGACGGTCTGGCCGGCCTGGGCGCCGGTGTTGATCACGACCCGGTAGCCGGTGTCGGCGATGCCCTCGTCGACCGCGACCTGGTGCGCCTCGCGGACGACCTCGGCCAGCAGCTCGGCGTCGGACGCGGCGAGCTCGGCGGCGGTCGAGTGGTGCTCCCTGGGGATGACCAGCACATGCGTGGGCGCCTGGGGGTTGATGTCACGGAACGCCACCACCCCCGCCGACTCGCGGACGATCTTGGCGGGCACGTCACCAGAAACGATCTTGCAGAACAGGCAGTCGGTCATCTGTCTCCCCTCGCCGCGGCCGCGACCGCCCCGGAATCCTATCGAGCCCCGCGCCGGCACGGCCCGCGGCGCCCCGTGGTGGATCGGTTTTCCCCCATCGACTCTCCGGTTACGGTCACCATTCCGACCGGTCACTGGTTAAGGTTGTCAGCTCAAGGCGTACCCCCTGGTTCGCACGGCGTTGCGGCACGTCTCGGCCGGGCGGGGGCGCCCGATTCACGCCACCCCGAGGGCGACCGTCCGAATGGACGGCCGGGGCCGGCGAAGGCGGCGGATAGGTGACCGAGGCAGACCAGGACATGCCCTTTCGTAAACCGGGCGACGAGGGTGCGCGTCCAACTGACGTGACCGAGACCCTCGTGGCCAGGGGCACGGCGGGGGCGGTGGCCGTCGCCTGGGACGCCGACCAGGCTGTGACCGCGCTCTACAGCGCCAACTACCGTTCGCTGGTACGCCTGGCGGCCATGCTCGTACGGGACGCCGGGACGGCCGAGGAGGTCGTCCAGGACGCCTTCGTGGCGATGCACGGCGGATGGCGCCGCCTGCGCGATCCCGACAAGGCCCTGTCGTACCTGCGCCAATCGGTGGTGAACCGGTCGCGATCGGTGCTCCGGCACCGCGCCGTCGTCGAGAAGTACGCTCCGAAGGGCTTGCCGGACGCGCCGAGCGCGGAGGCCGGGGCCATCGGGGAGCTGGAACGCTCGGCGGTCATCGACGCGCTGTCCCGGCTTCCCGCCCGCCAGCGGGAGGCGCTCGTCCTTCGCTACTACGCCGATCTCTCCGAAGCGGAGATCGCCAACACGATGGGCATCTCCCGCGGCGCCGTGAAAAGTCATACGGCGCGCGGAATGACCGCGCTACGCAACGTCCTGGAGCAGTTCTCATGACCACCGACCCCCACGACGAGCACGGCGAGATCCTGCGCCGCGCCCTGCGCGCGGAGGCGGACTCGGTCAACCCCGCGGGCGACGGCCTGGAGCGCATCCGGGCCCGGATCGCCGAGGGGCAGGGCCGCCGGTTCGGTCTCGGACGGTTCGGTCCCGCCCGGTTCGGGTGGGACCGGTTCACCGTCGGCTGGGCGCGGCCCGTCTTCGCCGTGGCCGCCGCTGTGGTGATCGCCGGCCTCGGCGTGACGGCACCGCAGACCATCAACCTCATCCAGCAGTCGGTCGGCAGCAACGGGCCGTCCGACAGCGGGCACGGCGACGCCGACGGGGACCGCAGCGACTCCCAGGGCAGCCCCGAGTTCCCCGACCCGGCTTCGCCGGGGAGCAGCGTGTCCGGCGCGCCGACGACCACGTCGACGGCCCGCCCCAGTTCGTCACCCGGGCTGTCGTCCTGCCGCATCCCGCCGCCGGCGTCGGGCACCGCCTCCGCCTCGCCCAGCACCGCCGCCACGCCGTCGCCCACGACCAAGCCGTGCCCGAGCGAGACGCCGACCGCCCGGCCCAGCACGCCGACGACGCCGACCGAGCCCACCACGCCGCCGACGACGCCGCAGCCCACCGATCAGCCGACGCAGACGCCGACGAGCGCCCCCGTGAACCCGGGCGAGCAGGGCGCCGCGACCACTCCCTGACGCCGGGGCCGTGCCCTGACGCGCGGCGGCTACCAGCGGCCGGTGGCGGCCAGCAGCACGCTCACCGCCGCCACCCCGGCCGTCGACGTGCGCAGGACGGTCGGGCCGAGCCTGGTGGGGCGCCCGCCGGCCGCCGAGAACCGCTCCAGTTCGGCTTCGCTGATCCCGCCCTCGGGACCGACGACGAGGACGATGTCGCCCTCCGCGGGCGGCTTCACCGTGCTCAGCGGCGACTCCGCCTCCTCGTGCAGGATCAGGGCCAGGGACGCGGCGGAGACCCTTCCGGCGATGTCCTCGGTGGACGCGAGGTCCGCTACTTCGGGCAGCCGGCTGCGCCGCGCCTGCTTTCCCGCCTCCCGCGCGGTCGCACGCCAGCGTCCGAGTGCCTTCGCACGGCGGTCCGGGCGCCATCGGGTGATGCAGCGCTCCGCCGCCCACGGGACGATCTCGTCCACGCCGGCCTCGGTCATCGTCTCGACGGCCAGCTCACCCCGGTCGCCCTTCGGGAGGGCCTGGACGACCACGAGACGCGGCGACGGCGGGGGCTGACGGTGCCGGTCCAGCACATCCAGCGTGAGGGACGCGCGGTCGACGGCGGTGACGACGCACTCGGCCAGCAGGCCCGCGCCGTCGGTCAGATCGACGCGCTCCCCGGGCCGCAGCCGCCGCACGGCCGCGGCGTGCCGCCCCTCGGGCCCGTCCAGAACGACGGAACCGCGTTCCAGCGCGTCCGTCGCGGCGAGGAACACCGGCGGGCTCATGGGCGTCCTCCCTGGTCACCATGCTCGCCGCGGCGGCCCTCCTGGTAGGCCGCCGCCACGGCGCTTCAGTGCTGGTTGAACACGTCCTTGAGGCGGGAGAACACGCCCCGCTGCCCGGGGGCGAACTTGCCGGGCGGACGCTCCTCGCCGCGCAGCGCCGCGAGACGGCGCAGCAGCTCCTCCTGCTCCTCGTCCAGCCGGGTCGGCGTCTCCACGTTCACGTGGATCATCAGGTCGCCGCGACCGCTCTCGTTGAGGTGCCGGACGCCCCGGTTGTAGAGCGTGATGACCTGCCCCGACTGCGTGCCGGGCTTGATGTCGACGGCCTCGGCCGCGTCCAGCGTCTCGATCGTGACGCTGGTGCCGAGTGCCGCCGCGGTCATCGGGATCTCGACCGTGCAGTGCAGGTCGTCGCCCTCCCGCTCGAAGATCGCGTGCGGCTTCTCCACGATCTCCAGGAACAGGTCGCCGGGCGGACCGCCGCCCGGCCCGACCTCGCCCTCGCCGGCGAGCTGGATGTGGATGCCGTTCTCCACCCCGGCCGGGATCTTGACCTTGACGGTCCGCCGGGTGCGGACCCGGCCGTCGCCGGAGCACTCGGTGCACGGGTTGCGGATCACCGAGCCGAACCCGCCGCACGCCGGGCACGGCCGCGCCGTCATGACCTGACCGAGGAACGAGCGCTGCACCTGCTGCACCTCGCCGCGCCCGTGGCACGTCTCGCACGTCTCCGGGTGGGTGCCGGGCGCGCAGCCCGACCCCTCGCAGGTGGCGCAGGCGACCGCGGTGTCGATGGACAGCTCGCGGGTCGTGCCGAACGCCGTCTCGCTCAGGTCGAGCTCGACCCGCAGCGTCGCGTTCCGGCCGCGCCGCGCCCGCGACCGGGGGCCGCGGGATGTCGCCGTCCCGAAGAAGGCGTCCATGATGTCGCTGAACGGGAACCCGGCACCGCCGAACCCGCCGGCGCCCGCGCCGGCCCCGGAGGCGAACGGGTCCGCGCCGAGGTCGTACATCTCGCGCTTCTTGGGGTCGGAGAGCACCTCGTACGCCTGGGTGATCTCCTTGAACTTCTCCTGGGTCTCCGGATCCGGGTTGACGTCCGGGTGGAGTTCCCGCGCAAGCCGGCGGTAGGCCTTCTTCACCTCGTCGGCGCTGGCGTCGCGCCGGACGCCCAGGGTCGCGTAGTAGTCGTTCGCCACCTTACGACCCCGCCAGGATCTGTCCCACGTAGCGTGCCACTGCCCGTACCGCTCCCATCGTGCTGGGGTAATCCATGCGTGTAGGCCCGAGCACTCCCAGCCGGGCCAAGGTGAGGTCGCCCACCCCGTAGTCCGCGGCGACGACCGAGGTCGATCGGAGCCCCAGATCGGGGTTCTCGGTGCCGATCCGCACCGTAACTGTAGAGGAGTCCCCGGTCTCGCCGAGCAGCCTCATGAGGACCACCTGTTCCTCCAGCGCCACCAGCACCTCCCGCAGGCTCTGCGAGAAGTCCACGGCGGCGAGGTTGGCCGCGCCGGCGAAAACGATCTTCTCCTCGTGCTTCTCGACGAGCGTCTCCAGCAGGACGGACAGCACCGCGGCCGCAACCGGCCGGTCGTCCGGCCCCACCCTCTCGGGGAGGTCGGCGACGGCGGCCGGCACATCGCCGAGGCCGAGCCCGTCCAGGCATGTGTTGAGCAACGCCCGCAGATGCCCGATCGATTCCTCGCAGACGCTGCCGGGCGTCTCGATGACCCGCTGCTCCACCCGCCCGGTGTCGGTGATCAGGACGAGCAGCAGCCGTCCCTCGGCGACCGGGACCAGCTCGACGTGCCGCACCGACGAGCGGGTCAGCGACGGGTACTGCACGACGGCGACCTGCCGGGTGAGCTGCGCGAGCAGCCGCACCGTGCGGCCGACGACGTCGTCGAGGTCGTAGGCGCCGGACAGGAACGTCTCGATCGCACGGCGCTCGGCGACCGACAGCGGCTTGATCGTGGACAGCCTGTCGACGAACAGCCGGTAGCCCTTGTCGGTGGGGACGCGCCCGGCACTGGTGTGCGGCTGGGCGATGTAGCCCTGCTCCTCCAGCACCGCCATGTCGTTGCGGATCGTCGCGGGCGACACCCCGAGATTGTGCCGGTCCGCCAGGGCCTTGGAGCCCACCGGCTCGTTGGTGGAGACGTAGTCCTCGACGATGGCGCGCAGGACCGCGAGTTTCCGGTCGTCCAGCACGGCGTCACCTCCTTCGTCCCGACCCCTACCGCTGGCACTCCTTACTCTAGAGTGCCAATTGTACGGCCCCGAAGCCCCTCATCGGAGTGCCCCCGCACTCCCCGCACGGCTGCGCGATCCTATCCGCATCGGACACCGGCGCCACGCCGAGGGACGAGGGACGACCCCGCGCAGCCGTCCCGCCGGGTTAATGTGCGGACCCGTGCGCAGTGACAACTACGGAAACGACGTGCTGGCCGGCGACTGGCGCAGGCCCCGCAAGGGCCAGATTCCGGAGATCCCGGCCGAACCCGGGCTGGTCGCGGAGGATCCCGACAGCGGTTTCTGCGGTGCCGTGGTCGGCTGCGACAAGTTCGGCGTCACCCTGGAGGACCGGTTCGGCAAGCGCCGCGTCTTCCCCCTGACCAAGTCGGGCTTCCTGATCGACGGCAGGCCGGTCACGCTCGTCCGCCCGCAGGCCGCGCCCAGGGGACCGGCCCGCTCGGCGTCCGGCTCGATCGCCGTGCGGGGCCTGCGCGCCCGCGTGGCGAAGGAGAGCCGCATCTATGTGGAGGGCGTCCACGACGCCGAGCTGGTCGAGAAGATCTGGGGCCACGACCTGCGGGTCGAGGGCATCGTCGTGGAGTACCTCGAAGGCGTGGACGACCTGCCCGCCATCGTCGAGGAGTTCGCCCCGGACGAGAACCGCCGCCTCGGCGTCCTCGTCGACCACCTGGTGGACGGCTCCAAGGAGTCCCGGATCGCCGCGCAGGTGTCGTCCCCGTACGTCCTGGTCACCGGCCACCCCTTCATCGACATCTGGGAAGCGGTCAAGCCCGCGGCCGTCGGCATCCGCGCCTGGCCCCGCATCCCGCGCGGCGTCCCCTGGAAGGAGGGCGTCATCGCCGAACTCGGCTGGGGCGACGACACGGGCGCCGCCTGGAAACGCATCCTGAACTCCGTCAGCACCTACACCGACCTGGAACCCGCCCTGCTGGGCCGGGTGGAGGAACTCATCGATTTCGTGACCACGGCCTAGGTGAGGGCGCGGGTTACGGCGTCGGCCAGGAGACGGCCCTGGAGGGTCAGGACGGCGCGGCCGTGTTCGTAGGGAGCCGGTTCCAGGAAGCCGTCGGCTATCGCGGTGCGGGCCGCCCTGTCGTCCAGGAGGGTGGTGGGGCAGCCCTGGGCCAGGCGTAGTTCGAGCATGACGCGTTCGATGTGGCGGTCCTCCCCGGTGAGGACCTCCCTGGCGTAGGCAGGGGTGGTGCCCTCTGCGAGGCGGGCGGCGTAGGCGGCGGGATGCTTGACGTTCCACCAGCGTGTTCCGCCGACGTGGCTGTGCGCACCGGGGCCGACACCCCACCAGTCGGCACCCGTCCAATAGAGCATGTTGTGGCGGCAGGCGGCCGTGGGGTCGGTCGCCCAATTGGAGATCTCGTACCAGTGGAGGCCGTGGGCGCCCAGCATCTCGTCGGCGATGAGGTAGCGGTCGGCCATGGCGTCGTCGTCGGGGGCCGTGAGTTCGCCGCGTTTCACTTGGGCGGCCAGGCGGGTGCCCTCTTCGACGATGAGCGCATAGGCCGATACATGATCGGGCTCGGCGCTCAGGGCCGCCTCCAGGGAGGCTCTCCAGTCGTCGTCGGATTCGCCGGGCGTGCCGTAGATGAGGTCCAGATTGATGTGCTCGAACCCCGCCTTGCGCGTCCATTCGACGACTTGCGGGATGCGTCCCGGCGTATGGGTGCGTTCCAGGACGGCCAAGACGTGCTCGCGCGCGCTCTGCATACCGTACGAGATCCGGGTGAACCCGGCCTCTCGGAGCTTGGCCACGTATGCCTCGTCCACCGACTCGGGGTTGGCCTCCGTGGTGACCTCCACGCCTTGGGCGAGCCCGAACTCGGCGTCGATGGCGGCCAGGACGCGGCCCAGGTCGTCCGGGGGGAGCAGCGTCGGTGTACCGCCGCCCACGAAGACCGTCTCGACTGGCAGGTCCACGTCTCCGAGGACGCGCCGGGCCATCCGCACCTCGCTGATGGCGGTGTCGGCGTAGGAGTCACGGCCCGCCCCCGGGCCGAGCTCCGTCGCCGTGTAGGTGTTGAAGTCGCAGTACCCGCACCGCGTCACGCAGAAGGGCACATGGACGTAGAACGCGAACGGCCGCGTTCCCAGCCCGTCCAGGGCGGTGCGGGGCAGCGCACCGTCCGCCGGTACGGGGTCACCGTCAGGAAGAGTCGAGGGCACCCCTCAAGTCTGCCCCGCCCGGCTCCCTGCTCAGACCTCGCCGAGCTTGACTCGGAGCCAGTCGGGGATGTGGGCGTCCGAGCGGGGGAAGCGGTCGAGGTCCTGGGCGTAGGCGGACGGGGTCAGGGGCGGGGTGAAATCGGGTTCCCCGTCGTAGTCGAACTCGGCGCTGAACCGGCCCGAGCGCTCGACCCGCAGGCGGGCGGTGAACCACGCGCCCTTGCCGCCGCGGTACATGACGCGGCGCAACTCGTCCATCTTCCCGATGGCCTGCCCCGGCGGGATGACCGCGCGGCGCCCGCCGCCCGCGTCCTCGACCTCGAGCGAGGCGCTGTCGATGCCGACCGTCGCGCGGAACTCGAACTCGAGCAGCTCCCAGCCCTCCGGGGCGGCGGAGCGCAGCGCGCGGACGGCGTCGTTCACCGTTTCCCGCTCCTTCGCGGAACGCAGAACCTGCTCGGGGTCGGTCACGCTACCTCCGGGAGGTCGGGTCAGGCCGCTGGTTCGACCGTACCGACATACGCGCCCAGGTCGAGCAACCCCGCCGTGTCGTAGTGGACCCGTCCGCCGCGCGGGCGGAATGAGGCGTGCCGGACCTCTTGGGTGGATAAAGTCATCGGGATGGTGGACGAGGGTGCGGCCGAGCAGGACCGGGCGCCGGCGCGGGTGCTGCTGCAGGGCGAGCCGGACGGCTGGCACTGCGTGGTGGTCGACGGCGCGGGCGGCGAGCGGCGTTCGGATCTGCCCGGCGCGGGAACCCGCTGGTCGACCGGCGGCCGCGCCGACCCCGAGCCGCCGTGGTGGCGGCGCAGGCTCGCCGAGACGGCCGAGGGGCTGCGCGAATCGGTCGGCCAGCGGCTGACCGACGCGACGTTCCGGGAGTTCGGGGCCGAGGCCGTGATCACCTGGTTCGCGGTGGACGAGCCCGTCGCGTGGGAGGGTCTCGTCACACTCAAGGAGGCCGACCCCGCGCGGTTCCCGGGCCGGGTCGCCCCGTTCGTCATCACGCTGGAACCGGGCCGCGGAGCGCTGCTGCCCCAGGCGAATCTGCTGTTCTCCACGCACGCCCCGGACGCGTGGACGACCCTCACCACGATCGCCGAGCGCTGCGGCACCCCTCCGCCGAAGTCGTCGTTCCTGTGCGGCTGGGCCGATCACCGCAGCGTCCGGGTGGGGCGCGGGACCCTGGCGCTGTCCACCGACCGGGGTGAGGACGGCGTGGAGCGGCTCGCCGAGATCTGCGGGACACGGGCGCCCGGCTGGAGCGGCAACCCGGAGCTGCGTTTCCGGCTGGACGGCATCGACCTGCTCGACCAGCCCGCCGGCGACGTGACCGCGCTGCTGCGCGAACTGGGCCACGAGATCGTCACGCGGGGCAGGACGGTCCGGCTCGCGGCGTCGGGCCTCACCCTCTACCGGCCCGGTGAGGCGGACCGGTTCACGGCCGTGTCGCTGCAGCCGCCGGCCGCGCTCGGCGCGCTCCGGATCCTTTGACGCGCGCTCCCCGGCCGGTGGCGCGAAACGGCCACGGGCCCGGCGGTGGAACGGAACCCGTCCGAACTCCTGGCGCGTCCTAAGAGTCGTACACTTCGCGCAATGACTCGCATACCGAACGCGTAGCGAACTAAGGAGAGGACGTCCGCCATGGCCTACGGGCCTCCCCCGTCGCCCGGCCAGGGACAGCCTGGCTCCGCCTGGCAGCAGCCCCAGCAGACCCCCTGGCAGCAGCCCGGTAACAATGCCTGGCAGCAATCCCCGCAGCCTCAGCAGCAACAGCACAATGCGGCTTGGCAGCAGCCCCAGCCCCAGCAGGGTGGGGGCACCGTCCAGATACCCGGTCACTACGGCCCCGTCAGTGACGACGACAAGACGTGGTCGCTGATGGCGTACGTGGGGCAGTTCCTCGTCGGCGTCATCGCTCCGGCCATCGTCTACCTGGGCAAGGCCCGGTCGCCGTTCGTCCGGCGGCACGCCGCGCAGGGCCTCAACATGGGCATCGCCGCCACCGCCGTGTGGATCGTCGGCGGCCTGCTGTCCCTGGCCGTCGAGGCCTTCATCTGGGTGCCGGTCCTGTTCACGGCCGCCGTGATGGTCTTCCTCGTCTTCGCGGGCCGGGCCGCCAACCGCGGCGAGTTCCGCCGCGTCCCGGCCGTCGTCGCCTGGCCCCTGCTGAAGTAGCCGCTACTTCTTGCCCTTGTCGGTGTCGCCGCCACCGGTGGAGAGGGCGGCGACGAAGGCCTCCTGCGGGACGTCCACCCGCCCGATGGTCTTCATCCGCCTCTTGCCCTCCTTCTGCTTCTCCAGCAGCTTGCGCTTGCGGGAGATGTCACCGCCGTAGCACTTGGCGAGGACGTCCTTGCGGATGGCGCGGATGTTCTCACGGGCGATGATCCGGGCGCCGATCGCCGCCTGGATGGGCACCTCGTACTGCTGCCGGGGAATGAGCTCCTTGAGCTTGGCCGTCATCATCAGCCCGTACTCGCGGGACTTGTCGCGGTGAACGATCTGGCTGAACGCGTCCACCGACTCGCCCTGCAGCAGGATGTCGACCTTCACCAGGTCGGCCTCCTGCTCGCCGCTGGGCTCGTAGTCGAGCGACGCGTAGCCGCGCGTCCGCGACTTCAGCTGGTCGAAGAAGTCGAAGATGATCTCGGCGAGCGGCAGCGTGTAGCGGATCTCGACACGGTCCTCCGACAGGTAGTCCATGCCGAGCAGCACGCCGCGGCGGCCCTGGCACAGCTCCATGATCGCGCCGATGTGCTCGGACGGGCTCAGCAGCGTCGCCCTCACCACCGGCTCGTACACCGCGCCGATCTTGCCCTCCGGGAACTCGCTGGGGTTGGTGACGGTGTGCTCCGTCCCGTCCTCCATCACCACGCGGTAGACGACGTTCGGCGCGGTGGAGATCAGCGAGAGGTCGAACTCGCGCTCCAGCCGCTCCCGGACGATCTCCATGTGCAGCAGGCCGAGGAAGCCGCAGCGGAACCCGAACCCGAGCGCCGCCGACGTCTCCGGCTCGTAGACCAGCGCGGCGTCGTTCAGCCGCAGCTTGTCGAGCGCGTCGCGCAGTTCCGGGTACTGGTCGCCGTCCACCGGGTACAGGCCGGAGAACACCATCGGCTTCGGGTCGCGGTAGCCGCCGAGCGACTCGGGCGCCGGACGGGACGCGCCGGTCACGGTGTCGCCGACCCGCGCCTGCCGGACGTCCTTCACCCCGGTGATCAGGTAGCCGACCTCGCCGACGCCGAGACCGTGCACGGGCTTCGGCTCCGGGGAGATCACCCCGACCTCCAGGGTCTCGTGCGCCGCCCCGGTCGACATCATCAGGCTCTTCTCGCGGCGGGACAGCCGTCCGTCCATGATCCGGACATAGGTGACGACGCCCCGGTAGGTGTCGTACACCGAGTCGAAGATCAGCGCGCGGGCGGGGCCGTCCGGGTCACCGACCGGCGCCGGCACCTCCGCCACGATCTTGTCGAGCAGCTCGCGGACGCCCTCGCCCGTCTTGCCCGACACGCGCAGCACGTCCGACGGGTCGCAGCCGATGATCCCGGCCAGTTCCTCGGCGTACTTGTCCGGCTGCGCCGCGGGCAGGTCGATCTTGTTCAGCACCGGGATCAGGTGCAGGTCGGCCTCAAGGGCCAGGTACAGGTTCGCGAGCGTCTGCGCCTCGATGCCCTGCGCCGCGTCCACCAGCAGGACCGCGCCCTCGCACGCCGCCAGCGACCGCGACACCTCGTAGGAGAAGTCGACGTGCCCCGGGGTGTCGATCAGGTTGAGGACGTGGTCGACGCCGCCGGACGTCCACGGCAGCCGGACGGCCTGGCTCTTGATCGTGATGCCGCGCTCACGCTCGATGTCCATGCGGTCGAGGTACTGGGCGCGCATCTGGCGCTCCTCGACCACCCCCGTCAGCTGCAGCATCCGGTCCGCGAGGGTCGACTTGCCATGGTCGATGTGCGCGATGATGCAGAAGTTGCGGATGATCGCGGGATCGGTCTTGTCAGGCTCGGGTGCTGGCACCGGGGTCCGTTCGCAAAACTCACTGGCGGGCATGGACAGAGGTGCTTCCATAGTCCCATGCTGGACGCGATGCTCCGCGCACGGCCCAGTTTGGGACGAGCTCCGGTGATTGGTAGGCTGTGCGACTGCGTGTGGCGTAGCGTCGTGCCCCGGGGGCACCGTCCGCCCCCGTTCAGACATTCGTCAGAGCCTGCGCGTGAGCAGGCAAGGATCGCAACCAAGCTGAGGCACTACGACGTGGCTAACATCAAGTCCCAGATCAAGCGCAACAAGCAGAACGAGAAGGCCCGCCTGCGCAACAAGGCCGTCAAGTCCGAGCTGAAGACGGCGATCCGCAAGTTCCGCGAGGCCGCCGAGGCCGGCAACGCCGACGACGCCGTCGCGGCGCAGCGCAACGCGGCACGCAAGCTGGACAAGGCCGTCAGCAAGGGCGTCATCCACAAGAACCAGGCCGCGAACCGCAAGTCGGCGATCGCCAAGCGCGCCGCCACGCTGCAGGCCAAGTAAGAGCCGCACGCCCGGGGCCGGCCGTTTCGGGCGCCGGCCCCGACGCATGTCCATGGACGAACGCCGCGTGGTGAAGATCTCGAAGTATCTCGCCAGGCATCTGCGGCACCGCCCCGAGCGGATCGGCCTCACCCTTTCCGCCGAAGGCTGGGTGGACGTCACCGAACTGCTCGCGGCGTGTTCCCGGCACGGTTTCGCGCTCACCCGCTCCGAACTGGAGCACGTGGTGAACGTGAACGACAAGAAGCGCTTCGAGCTGGACGGGAACCGGATCCGGGCCGCCCAGGGGCATTCGGTCCCGGTCGAGCTGAACCTGCCTTCGGCGTCCCCGCCGCAGTTCCTCTACCACGGCACCGTCCGCCGTTCCGTGGAGCCGATCCTGCGCGACGGCCTGCTGCCGATGGGGCGGCACGCCGTGCATCTCTCCCCCGACCGCGAAACGGCCCGGCGCGTCGGCGCCCGCCGCGGGAAGCCCGTCGTCCTCGCCGTCGAAGCGGGGCGGATGGCCGCGGACGGGCACGAGTTCCGGGTCAGCGCGAACGGCGTGTGGCTGGCCGGCTTCGTGCCGCCGGAATATATCCGCGAATGACCTCGGCGGCGGCCCGATCGGGCATGTGCCGCACTTCGCATCCCCCGCGCGGCGGCCCCGCCGGCGTGAACGGCCACCCCCTGCCTCCCGGCCTGGCGGCCTGCGAGATCATCGGCCTGCCGGCGTCCCCGCTACGCTCTCCGCCCGCGGGGCCTCGCTGACGTTCCCCGGTGGCCGGCCTCCCGACCGCCGTCCGCACCGCGTAAGGGGCACATCGTGCATTTCGAGGTATCCGTCGACATCGACGCCGCTCCGGACACCGTCTGGGCCCTCCTGAAAGACGTTGAACGCTGGCCCGAGATGACGGCCTCCATCGAGCGCGTCGAAATCCTCGACGAACCGTTCACCCTCTCCAGCCGGGCCCGCGTCCACCAGCCGAAGCTTCCCGCCGCCGTCTGGACGGTCACCGCGTTCGAGGAGGGCAAGAGCTTCACCTGGGAATCCCGCTCACCCGGCGTCACCACGACCGGCGGCCACGACATCGTCCCCAGGCCCGGCGGAACGGTCACCGTCCGCCTCAGCGTCGACCAGAAAGGCCCCCTGGTTCCCCTGGTCTCCCTCCTCACGGGCCGCCTGACCCGCCGCTACGTGACCATGGAGGCCAACGGCCTGAAGGCCAAAGCCGAACGCTAGGTTCTCCCCATGCCCGCGCAGCCGCGGCCTACTGGGCGGCGGCCCTCCCGTAGCGTTCCTGGTCGGACGGCCGCGGCCCCTCGGGACCGTCCCGGCCGATCCGCATCATCCGCGAGACCCGCACCGTGCGGAACACGCGTCCCATGGTGGCGAACTCGTGGCCGTCCGTGGCCCTGATCTCCTCCGCCGCCCGCGCCCACCCGGCGAGTTCCTCCGCCGAGGCCGGATCTCCCTGGAACTCGCGGAGCAGGGGCAGCAGTTCGGTGAAGTGGCAGGCCAGGTGATGGCGCGCCACATCGGGGCCCTCTCCCCCGGTGAGGGGCTTCCAGGCACCGTCCTCGATCTCCACCACGATGAAGGTCGGCGGCAGCAGGAGCACGCCCGGGTGCGTGCGGATCGCATGGTCGGCCTCGGTCTGGACGATGTCCGGGACGGTACCGGGGTGGGGCCGGTGCCCGAGGAGGTTCAGCCTCAACTGCGTCTCCCAGTGCCCGGCCGGCGCCAGCGGATCGATGGGGTGGCCGCGAAGCAGCGTCGGAGCCCCGGCCGGATCGGTGTCGGTGGACCGGGGAGGCTCCATCGCACCACCGCCCACCAGGGTGAACTTCTCGATCCGGATCACCCGGTAGCGCCGGTCACCGATCTCCCACTCGTCCTTGGCGAGCTGCTCGCCCTCCTCGGGATCCAGCCGGTCGACGGCGGCCGTCATCGCGCGGGCGAGTTCCGGGGCGGGCTCGCGTTCGGTCACCGTCCGGCGCAGATGGGCGGCCAGGCTCCGCCGCCCTTCCTCCGGGTTGGACGCCCCGACGGACCCGATGCGCCAGCGCGTCCCGCTCTGGATCGCGAACCCGAAGTCGGGCGACCCGGCCGGGAAGAGTTTCGGGTAGTCCCGCATCCGCTCGCCGAGTTCCCGGTCCCGCACCGCCGCCACCGGATCGAGGTCGGCGACCATCTCGATGCGGTCGTACCCCTGCATCAATGGGAAGCTCATGCCCCATCATCGTCACAGAATCGATCCACCCGCATACGATTCGTGAGATTACCCGCCGTGAATCACCCTCACCGGCGCGATATGTCCGAAGCGCCCGAGAACGCACCCCTCACCGCCGAGATCACCCGCGAGCCCGTCACCGGCGCGCGGTGCGGCACCTACGGCGCGGGGTGCCGGCCCCGAGCGGCGACGATCTGGGCGACCGCCCTCTCCAGCGCGTACGCCGGATCGGCGGCACCCCCCTTGACCGCTTCGTCCGCCTCGGTGACCGCGCTCAGCGCCCGCGCGACCCCGTCGCCGGACCAGCCGCGCAGTTGCTTCTGCACCCGGTCGATCTTCCACGGCGGCATGCCCAGCTCCTTCGCCAGCGCCGCGCCACGCGCACCCCGCGGCGCCCCGCCGACCTTCGCCAGCCCCCGCACCCCCTGGGCGAGCGCGCTGACGATCAGAACCGGCGCCACACCCGTCGCGAGGGCCCAGCGGAGCTGCTCCAGGGCCTCGGCGAGCTGCCCCTCGACGGCCTTGTCCGCCACCGTGAACCCGCTGACCTCGGCGCGTCCCCGGTAGTAGCGGGCGACGGCCGCGTCGTCGATCTTCCCGCCGGTGTCGGCGACCAGCTGGCTGCAGGCCGCCGCCAGCTCCCGCAGGTCGTTGCCCACCGCGTCGAGCAGACCGCGCGCCCCGTCCGCCGAGATCTTCCCGCCCGCCCGGCGGATCTCGGCCCGCACGAAATCGACCCGCTCCCCCACCTTGGTGACCTTCGGGCACGAGATCTTGCGCGCCTTGAGCCTGGTCAGCCCCTCCACCAGCGCCTTCCCTCTGGCCCCGCCGGAGTGGACGGCGACCAGCACCACCTCGTCCGCCGGGTTCCCGGCGTACCTGAGCACCTCGGCCGTCAGGTCCTTCCCGAGATCCTGCGCCGACCGGAGCACCAGCACCTTCCCGCCTCCGAACAGCGACGGCGACGTCAGCTCCGAGATCCGCCCGGGTTCCAGCCCGCCCGGCGCGAGGTCGGTCACCTCGGCATCGGGATCCTTCGCCCGCACGGACGCGACGACATCGGCGATGGCCCGCTCCACGAGCAGCTCTTCGTCACCGATGATCAAGATGATGGGCTCAACCGACACCCCAGCAGCATGCCACGCCCGTCCCTCGCCCCGTGCCATCCGGCGGTTCTCGCGCTCGGTCAGTGGCGAGAGACCACTGTTACGGCGGTTGCGGTGCGGACTATGGCTATGTCTCCTTCCCGGTCGGTGCGGTAGATCCGGGTGTGGAGGCGGCTGAGGAGGTTGAGGGTCGCCGGGGAAGGGTGGCCGTAGTCGTTGTGCTCGCCGACCGAGATCAGGGAAACGGCCGCGTGAGCGGCGGCCAGGAAGCGCGGGTCCTGGCTGCGGGAGCCGTGATGGGGGATCTTCAGAACCTGGACGCAGGGGACGGCCGATTCCAGGGCTCGCTGTGCGTCCGCTTCGATGTCGCCCGCCAGGAGTGCGCTGAATCCGGGCTTGCGGGCGAGGAGGACCACACTCGCGTTGTTGACCGTTGTGCCGTCGTCCTGGGCCGAGAGGGTCGGGCCGTTGCCGGGTGGGGCCAGGACCGAAAGCGTCAACTCGCCTATGCGCCATTGCCGGCCCGGCTCAGCGGGACCGATGGGGATGCCGGATGTGTAGCGGGCCTCGCGGCCGGAGGTGAGGGGCGTGGTCAGCACCTGGCGGACCGTACGGCCGTGTCTGACACCTGACGTGCCGTTGATGTGGTCGGCGTGCGGGTGGGTCAGGACGAGGAGCGGGACGTCCCTCACCCCGAGACGCCGCAAGCAGCGGTCGACCGGGGCGGGGTCCGGGCCCGTGTCCACCACGACGGCCTGGCCGGGGCCTGCGGACAGCGCGAGGGCGTCGCCCTGGCCGACGTCGCAGGCGACCATCTGCCAGCCGGGCGGCGGCCAGCCGGGGGACATCGCGCGCATGGCGACGACCGCGATGAGGACACCGGTCATGGCCGCGGCGGCGATGAGACGCAGGCGGCCACTGCGCAGGATCAGGACGGCGGCTCCGCCCGCCGCCAGCAGCGTCACGGCGCCGAGCCCGCCGCCGGCCCAGGGGATCGTCGCGTAGGGCAGTTTCGCGGCGGTGCGGGCGACCCAGATGATCCAGCCGACGGCGAGGCCGGCGGGCCACACGATCAGCCGGGCGGCGGGCAGCGAGACGGGCGCGGTCACGGCCCCGAGGGCGCCGAGGAGGGTGGCGGGGGCGACGGCGGGGGCGGCCAGCAGGTTCGCGAACACGGAGACGACGCCCACCTCGCCGGAGAGCGTCACGAGCACGGGTGCCACGGCGACCTCGGCGGCGGCCGAGACGGCGAGGGCGCCGGCGATCGGGCCGGGCAGCCACCGGCCGAGCCGTTCCCGCCACGGCGGGGCCAGGACCAGCAGCCCGGCCGTGGCCAGGACCGAGAGCGCGAACCCGTACGAGCGCGAGAGTTCCGGATCGATCAGGACGAGGAGCAGGACGGCGGCGGCCAGCGCGGGAAGCCCCTGGCGTTCCCGGCCGGTGACCAGGGCCAGCAAGCCGATCGACCCCATGACCGCCGCCCGCAGGACGCTCGGTTCCGGCCGCGCGACGATGACGAATCCGAACACCGCGAGCACGGCGAAGGGCGGGGCCCGGCGGGGCCCGAGACCGGCGAGGCGGCACAGCCCCAGAACGGCGCCGACGACGATCGCGAGGTTCGCGCCGGAGACCACCAGGAGGTGGGTGAGGCCCGCGGTGCGGAAGTGCTCCGCCAGCGCGGGGTCGATGCGCGAGGTGTCGCCGACGACCATGCCCGGCAGGACACCGCGCCGATCCGGCGGGAGCCGGTCCACCGCCGCCCGCAGTCTGGCACGTACATGCTCGGCGGCGCGCTGCACCGGGGACGGCGTGCCGAGGACGGTGGGCGGCCCGCGCACGATCACGACCGCGGCCAGCAGGCCGGCGCCCTCGGGGGTCGTGAACCGGCCCCGCAGCCGTACCCGCTGGCTGGGAAGGAGGCGAAGCCAGCGGGGGTCGCCCGCGATGAGCAGCACCGGAACGCGGACCTTGGCCCGCCGCACCGCCTCGATCCGGGCCCGGAGGACGACCATCCGGCGGCCATGGCCGGGGGTGGCCCGCGGGTCTTCGGTCACCACCGCCTCCGCCGCGGCCGTCCGTCCGGCGCGGGCGAGGTCCCGCACCGGCCCGCCGCCGACGGCGGTCGCCCGGAGCGCCACCCCGCACGCCGACGCCGCCGCGCACGCCAGCACGACCCCGATGACGACCCGCCCGCCCGTCCCGCCGGGGTGCGCTGTGCGGGAGCGCGGGATCAGCAGGCAGAGGGACGCCAGGGCCGCCGTTGCCGCCAGGGCGTAGGTGAGTTTCGGGGGGAGGCCCATGGTCGTTGCGGCCGCCACCCAGGTGGCGATGGCGGGGATCAGCAGGCGGATGTCGTGGGTCATACGCGGACCATGGGTTTCAGATCGGCGAAGCGGCGGGCGCCTATGCCGTTGACCTCCTGGAGCTGGTCGATCGAGCGGAACCCGCCGTGCTGGGCGCGGTAGTCGACGATGCGCTGGGCCAGGACGGGGCCCACGCCGGGGAGGTCGTCGAGCTGGTCCGGGGTGGCGGTGTTCAGGTCGAGCGGAGTGCCGGGCGCTCCGGACGGGCCGGCGGAGGGGGCGGCTCCCGGTGGCGGGGTCGGCCGGGGGACGCCGACCGGGATCTGTTCGCCGTCCACGAGCGTGCGGGCGAGGTTGAGGGTGCCGGTCTTCGCTCCCGGGCGGACACCGCCGGCGGCCTTGATGGCCTCGGCGACCCGGGAGCCGGACGGGAGCGTGATCACGCCCGGATGCTCGACCTTGCCGAGAACGTGGACGACCACCGGGGAGGAGGCCGCCGCCGGGCTCACGGACACGGCCGGCCGCGGGTCGGTGAGGGAGGCGCTCGCGGCGGGGACCGCCCGGTCATCGGGTCTCGGGCGCGCGAGCCAGAGGTAGCCGGCCGCGACCAGGGCGGCGACCACGCCGATGAGGACGAGGGTGCGGACGTGGGATTTCTCCGGCATCGCACGTAAGCGGGCCGCCGGGGGCGCGTCGGGAGCGGTGGGCGGCTTCAGCCGGCCCATGAGGGTGTGCAGCCGGTCCTGCGGGTCGGGTCTCATGCCGCCTGACGGTAAGGAGAGCCCGCGGGGGGCCGCGCCGGGTTGCGCAATTGTGGACAACTCCCGGTCAGCGGCGCCCGGCGGCCACGGCGGCGAGGACGAGCAGGGCCGCGATGAGCGCCGTGACGTGGGACAGCGTGCCCGGCCCTGAGAGGTAGACGCCACCGAAGACGGCGATCGCGAGGACGTTCGCCAGCAGTGTCCCGGTGTTGGTCAGCGCGGAGACCGACGATGCCTGGTCGGGGCCCACCAAGCCCGTTACCCGGTCCACGAGGGGGCTGAAGCCCGCGGCATGGCCCGCGCCGGAGATGAACAGCAGCGGGACGGACAGGAGTGTCGGCCATCCGTCTCCCGCCACAAGACCCAAGGCCGAGGCCGCGACCGCGAAGGAGAGGAGTCCGGCGGGCGGGAGAGCGGGCCGCATGCGCGGCGGCAGGTGCGTCCAGCCCAGGCCCGCCGTAGCGAAACCCACCGTGTACGGGACGAACGTCAACCCGGCATGAAGCGGCGAGAAGCCGAGAACGTCCTGTAGGTAGAGCGCGAGCGGGAACAGGAATCCGGTGTAGGCGCCCATCACCGCACAGGCCGCGAACAGGCCGGGACGGACGGCAGGCCGCCGCAACACCGACAGATCCAGAAGCGGCGACGTGACCCTCAGTTCATGGACGCGGAAGACCGCGAGAAGAACACAGCCTGCCGCCAGGGACGGCCACGTCCAGAGCGGCCAGTGCTGTTCCCTGCCCAGCACCAGCGGCACCACGAACGCGGCCATTCCGCAAGAGAGCAGGGCCACGCCGGGGAGATCCAGGCGCGTTGCCCTCGTAGGTTCTGGGGGCATCACTCGGGGTCCTATGGCAAGGAGCAGGGCGCCGATGGGGACGTTGACCAGGAAGATGGGACGCCAACTGCCTCCCAAGGTCACGATGACGCCTCCCGCGACCTGTCCCAGGGCCACCCCTAGCGCCAGAACCATCGAGTAGAGGCCGAGTGCACGTGCCCTGGCAGGGCCGTCGAAGGCCAGTTGGATGAGCGAGAGCACCTGGGGCAGCAGCAGCGCGGCCGACGCTCCCTGAATGACCCTCGCGGCGACGAGCACGGCACCGGTCGGCGCAAGTCCGCAGGCCAGGGACGCGGCGGTGAAGCCGAACAGCCCGAAGAAGAACATCGTGCGGTAGCCGTGCTTGTCGCCTAGGCGTGCCCCCGTGACGACCAGTACGGCCAAGGCGAAGATGTATCCGCCCGTGACGAGTTGCAGCAATGCCCCGGACGAGTGCAGCCCCGCCGCGATATTGGGCAGCGCCACCGCCACGATGGAGCCGTCCATGGAAACCATCGTCTGGCCCGTGAGCAGGACCACCAGCAGCCATCGCCTGACCATTCGGCGAGTGTGCGCGCCCAGCCCGTAACGGCGCTTGAAGATATTTGATCTGCGTACGATGGCGGCCATGCGCGAGTCGACGGCCGTGGCCGTGACGGAGGACTTCGCCGTCCACACGGTGCGTTGCACCGATCACCGGCCCGGCTGGTCGGAGCCGGAGTCGTTCACCGCTCACCGGATCGTCCTCGTACGGGCGGGACGGTTCCGCATGCGTTCTCGCCACGGCCGCGCCGTGATCGACCCCACGATGGGGTATGCGGAGGCTCCGGGAGGGGAGGGCCGGTTCGCGCATCCGGCGGGCGGTGACGTGTGCACCGCCATCACGCTCTCCCCCGGTCTGTGGCGGGGATCGGCCGGGATGGTCAGGGTCGGCGCGCGCGCGGACGTCGCCCACCGGCTCCTGCTGCGAGCCGGCCCCGACGTGGGCTACGAGACGGCCGAACGGCTGCTGGGGCTTCTCGTCCACCTGGCTTTGGACGACACCGGCCGCATCCGCCGCGCCCTGGTCGACGAAGCCCGCGAGGCCATCGTCAGCGACCATCCGCAAGCGGCGGCGCTCGTCCCGCTGGCCCGGCTCCTGGAGGTCTCGCCGTCCCACCTGAGCCGGACGTTCCGCCGGGAGACCGGCATGTCCGTCACCCGCTTCCGGAACCGGATCCGGGTCGGCCGCGCACTCGACCGCATCGAACAGGGCGAACGCGACCTGGCGGGTCTCGCCGGCGATCTCGGTTTCGCCGACCACGCCCACCTGACCCGGACGATCAAGGCGGAGACGGGCCATCCTCCGACCGCCCTCCGCCGCCTTCTCGCCTCCCGGTAGCCCGGCGGGCGGTCAGAGTCGCGGCGCCACCACCACACCGAGCATGCCGGGGCCGACGTGGGCGCCGATGACCGGGCCCACCTCGCCGACGTAGACGTCCTCGACGTGCGGGATGCGTGCGCGCAGCCGGGCGGCCAGGGTCTCCGCGCGGGCCGGGGCGAACAGATGCTGGACGCCCAGGTCCACCCGGCGGTCGCCGGCCTCGGCGGCGGCGAGTTCCTCCAGCCGGGCGAGCGCGCGCGAGGAGGTGCGGACTTTCTCCAGCGGCGCTATCCGTCCGTCGGTGATGTCCAGGAGAGGCTTCACCATGAGGGCGGAGCCGAGGAGGGTGGCCGCGGCACCGATCCGGCCGCCTCGCCGCAGATGCTCCAGGGTGTCGACATAGATGAGCGACCGGGTGAGCTCCGCTCGGCGTGAGGCGGCGGATGCGGCCTCCTCTGCGGTGCCGCCGGACATCACGGTGGCCGCGGCGGAGAGCGCGGCGAACCCGAGCCCCATGCCGATGGTTCCGCTGTCGATGACCGTTACGGGCACGGGCGCGGCGTCCGCCGCGAGGCGTGCGGCCTCCACCGTCCCGGACAGGGCCGCCGACAGGTGGACGGAGACGATGCTGCGGGCACCGGCGGAGGCAGCGGCCTCGTAGGCGCGGGTGAAGCGTTCGGGCGCGGGCCGGGACGTGGTGATGGGACGCCATTCCTTCAGCGCCTGTGCGGCCTCGGCGGTGCTGATGTCGCCTTCATCCCGGGTGGTGCCGCCCACGGCGATCTGCAGCGGGACGACGGTCAGCCCGTGGCGTTCGGCGAGCCCGGGGGGAAGGTAGGCGGTGGAATCCGTGACGACCGCGACCGCACTCCCCATGATGGGGACATTACCCGTATTGCCCGCTTTACCCGCCGCGGGCCGGGCGCGTCAGGGCTGGACGGGTACGCCGCCGCGCCAGATGCGCAGCGCCCGCAGCCCGAACGCCCACGCGAACGCGCCCTCGTGGTCGGCGTCCCACAGGACGATGTCGGCGAGCATCCCGGGCGCGAGGGAACCGCGGTCACCGACCCGCAGGGCCGCTGCCCCGCCCAGGGTGGCGGCGCGCAGGGCCTCGGTCACGCTCAGCCCGAACATCGCGACGGCCAGCCCGATGACGAGCGGCATGGACGTGATGCCGCACTGACCGGGGTTGTGGTCGGTGCCGAGCGCGACGGTGACGCCGCGGTCGAGCATCTGCCGGACGGGTGCCGGCGGCCGGCTGCTGTTGAGGGCGCTGCCGGGGCAGACGGTGGCGGTGACCCCGGCGTGGGCGAGGGCCTTGATGTCGTCGTCGTTGGCCTGCGTCAGCAGGTCGGCGGACGCGCAGCCCACCTCGGCGGCGACCTGCGCCGCGCCGACGCGCTCGTTGGCGCAGGCGTGCATGCGGGCCTTGAGCCCGGCGCGCTTGCCGGTGAGCAGGAGGGCGCGGGCCTCTTCGGCGGTGAAGTGGCCCTCGTCGCAGTAGACGTCGATCGAGTCGGCACCCGCCACGGCGGCGTCGCCCGCCCACAGCCGGACGGCCTCGATGTAGTCGCGGCGGCGGCCGAAGAACTCCGGCGGCAGGATGTGCGCGGCGAGGAACGTCGCGTGGATGCGCGGCATGGACGGCTCGCCTTCCAGCGACCGCAGCATCCGGATGTCGGCGAGTTCACCGTCGCGGGTGAGGTGGTAGCCGGTCTTGGCCTCGACCGTGGTGGTCCCGGCGAGAATCCACTGGCGGAGCCGTTCGCGGACGCCGTTGCAGAGCGTCCAGGGGTCGGTTCCCCGGGTGACGGTCACGGTGGAGTTGACGCCGCCGCCCGCCGCGGTGATGGCCGAGTGGGACGACCCGCTGGTGCGCATGGCGAGTTCGGCCCAGCGGTTGCCCGCGTAGACGGGGTGGGAGTGCGCGTCGATGAGCCCCGGGGTGACGAGCCCGCCGCCGAGGTTCTCGACGTGGTCGACGTCGACGATGTCGTCGATGACGCCGGGGACGCTCTCCGGGAGATCGGACGCGGGCCCGGCCCAGACGATCCGGTCGTCGTGGATGAGCACCGCGGCGTTGCTGCAGACGTCGGTGCCCGTCCAGAGCCTGCCGATGTTCGTCAACAGCCGTACCGTCATGGGGTCACCGACCTGGGGGGAGCCAGGCGCGCCGCAGCGCGGTACCGAGCGCCGCGGGGCGCGGGATGGGGCCGCCGGCCCTCGCGCCGGTGTTCGGACCTGTCATGGCCACCTGCTCTCGATCCGAAACACCGGCCGTATGCCGGCGACCCGCCGTTGGAGGGCCGGGCGGCCGGACGGCCGCCATGGGCAACGAGACCGGAGGTATCGGTTTCGTCACGGTAGTGCACCGAAGGCCCGTACGACAACCTTTGATCGCAGCTCATCGACAGCAATCACCCCGCCCCTAGCTCTACAGACCGTACGGATTTCAACCGGGTCGTCAAGCGGATCGGGCAAGCTGTCACCGTTCGGCGATCAGGTTGTTTTTTTCGACCGCCTCCAGACGGTCGAAAAAAATTTGCAGAAGGCGCCCCGAACCCGCGGGGTCCCGCGTGGGACCCGGCGGGGCGGGTTCAGGCCACCGGAGAGACGGTCTCGTATCGGGAAAGCTCACCCGCGAGGTCAGCCGGCACACGCACGTGCAGGACGGTGCCCTCGGCGACGTGCTCCTGCTTGATCACCTCACCGCGCTCGTACGCCTGCGCGACGAGGTCGCCGCGCTCGTAGGGCACGAGGACGTGGAGTTCGTTCTCCAGTCCGGGCAGGTCGGCCTCGATGGCGGCGCGCAGCTCCTCGATGCCGAACCCGGTGCGGGCGGACACGACGACGTTGTGCGGCTCGCGGCGCTGCAGCCGCGCGATCGCGAGCTCGTCGGCGGCGTCGGCCTTGTTGATGACGATGATCTCGGGGATCTCGTCGGCGCCGATCTCGCGCAGCACCTCGCGGACGGCGTCGATCTGCGCCTCGGGGTCGGCGTCGGACCCGTCCACGACGTGCAGGATCAGCCCGGCGTCGGTGACCTCCTCCAACGTCGACCGGAACGCCTCGACGAGCTGGTGCGGCAGATGCCGGACGAACCCGACCGTGTCGGCCAGGGTGTAGGCGCGCCCGCCGGGCGTCTCGGCGCGCCGGACGGTGGGGTCGAGGGTGGCGAACAGCGCGTTCTCCACCAGCACCCCGGCACCGGTGAGCCGGTTGAGCAGGGACGACTTGCCCGCGTTGGTGTAGCCGGCGATGGCGACGGCGGGCACCCGGTGGCGGCGCCGCTCGCCGCGTTTGGTGTCGCGCGCCTTGGACATCTCGGCGATCTGCCGGCGCAGCCTGGCCATCCGGGTGCGGATCCGCCGCCGGTCCAGCTCGATCTTGGTCTCGCCGGGGCCGCGTCCGCCGATGCCGACGCCGCCCGCGGCGCGCCCGCCGACCTGCCGGGACAGGTTGCCGCCCCAGCCGCGCAGCCGCGGCAGCAGGTAGTCGAGCTGCGCGAGCTCGACCTGCGCCTTGCCCTCGCGGCTCTTGGCGTGCTGGGCGAAGATGTCGAGGATCAGCGCGGTCCGGTCGATGACCTTGACCTGGACGGTCTCCTCCAGGTGCCGCAGCTGGCTCGGGGCCAGCTCGCCGTCGCAGATGACGGTGTCGGCGCCGGTGGCGATCACGATGTCGCGCAGCTCCGCGGCCTTGCCGGAGCCGATGTAGGTGGCCGGGTCGGGACGGGACCGGCGCTGGATGAGCCCGTCGAGCACCTGCGAGCCCGCGGTCTCGGCGAGCAGCGCCAGCTCGCGCAGGGAGTTCTCGGCCTCCGCGGCCGTGCCGTCCGTCCAGACGCCCACGAGGACGACCCGCTCCAGCCGCAGGGCGCGGTACTCGACCTCGGTGACATCGGTCAGCTCGGTGGAAAGGCCCGCGACGCGGCGCAGTGCCCGGCGGTCCTCCAGGTCGAGCTCGCCCGTCATGGGCTCGTACTCGAACTCGTCTTGGTCCTGGGTCTGGTCTGCAGAGAAAGGTTGAGTCATATGTCCTCGGTAGAACGCCGCCTCGCGGCCGTATCTTCCCGGCGATCGTCTCACGGGTCTTCCACGGTGGTCACGTGGTTATCGCCATGGTTCCCGCCCTGGGTTGGCGTAAGCGCACCCGGGGAGATCCAGCGAGGGCACCCGCTTTGACCCGGCTCTGTACCGCCGAGTACCGTTCTCCACGTAACAGAAGTCAAATTTCGCTATACGAAAGGGCAGGCTGATGGCTGGACTGGAAGGCATCGAGGTCACCGGGCCCCTCGGCGATCGCTACGAGGAGATCCTGACCCCCGAGGCGCTCGGCCTGCTCGCCGCCCTGCAGCGCGAGCTCGGCGCCCGCCGCAAGGAGCTCCTCGAAGCCCGCGCGGAGCGGCAGCGCAAGCTGTCCGCGGGCGGGACGCTGGACTTCCTGCCCGCGACCGCGAGCATCCGGGGCGACGACTCCTGGCGCGTCGCCGAGCCCGCGCCCGGCCTGGTGGACCGCCGCGTCGAGATCACCGGCCCGACCGACCGGAAGATGACGATCAACGCGCTGAACTCGGGCGCGAAGGTGTGGCTGGCCGACTTCGAGGACGCCAACACGCCGCTGTGGACGAACATGATCGAAGGCCAGCTCAACCTGCGGGACGCCCTCGACCGCACCATCGACTTCACCGACGGGAAGACCGGCAAGACCTACGCGCTGAAGGCCGACGAGGAGCTCGCGACCATCGTCGTCCGGCCGCGCGGCTGGCACATGGAGGAAAAGCACCTCCTCGTCGACGGCGAGCCCATGTCGGGGTCGCTGTTCGACTTCGGGCTGTACTTCTTCCACTCGGCCCGCCGGCAGTTGGACAAGGGCAAGGGCCCCTACTTCTACCTGCCGAAGATGGAGAGCCACCTTGAGGCGCGGCTCTGGAACGACGCGTTCAACCTCGCCCAGGACGCCCTGGAGATCCCGCGCGGCACCATCCGCGCGACCGTGCTGATCGAGACGATCCCGGCCGCGTTCGAGATGGAGGAGATCCTCTATGAGCTGCGCGACCACTCCGCCGGCCTGAACGCCGGCCGCTGGGACTACCTGTTCTCGGTGATCAAGAAGTTCCGGGACCGGGGCGCCGAGTTCGTCCTGCCCGAGCGGAACGCGATCACGATGACCGCCCCGTTCATGCGGGCCTACACCGAGCTGCTCGTCCGGACGTGCCACAAGCGCGGCGCGCACGCGATCGGCGGCATGGCGGCGTTCATCCCGTCCCGCCGGGACGAGGAGGTCAACAGGGTCGCGCTGGAGAAGGTCCGCGCCGACAAGACCCGCGAGTCCGGCGACGGCTTCGACGGCTCCTGGGTCGCCCACCCCGACCTCGTCCCCGTCTGCCGCGAGGTGTTCGACGGCGTCCTCGGCGACAGGCCGAACCAGCTCGACCGGCTCCGCGAGGACGTCCGGGTCTCCGCGGCGGACCTCCTCAACATCAAGGACACCCCCGGCGAGATCACCGAGGCCGGCCTGCGCAACAACATCGACGTGGCGCTGCGCTACCTCGCCACCTGGCTGGACGGCGCCGGAGCGGTCGCGATCCACAACCTGATGGAGGACGCGGCCACCGCGGAGATCTCCCGCTCCCAGGTGTGGCAGTGGATCTACAACGGCGTCTCCACCGCCGAGGGCAAGAAGATCACCAGGGAGTGGGTGGAGCAGCTCCTGGACGAGGAGCTCGGCAAGATCCGCGAGGAGCTGGGGCAGTCCTACAACGAGCCCCGCTACAACCAGGCCGTCGCCCTCTTCAAGGAGGTCACCCTGGCCGGCGAGTACGCCGAGTTCCTCACCACCCCCGCCTACCAGCAGTTCCCGTAAGCCGGGCGATGTTCCCGGTGGCCGGCGTCCCGCGGCGCCCGGCCACCGGGGGACCCGCGCAGATCGCCGGGGCGCCGCGGAAGGGGGCCGCGGCGCTCCGAGGCGATGCCGCGGTACGAACCGGTTCGCCGGCTGTGCAGGGGTTTCGGGGGCGGCGGAGGGTGGTAAAGATGGAGTCCATGCTCACAGCGCTCGGACCCCGGCTGGAGGCACTGCTCGGGGACGGCCGGGTGATCACCGATCCGGTGCGGCTGCGCACGTACGAGTGCGACGGCCTCACCACCCACCGGTCGACGCCCGGGATCGTCGTGCTGCCCGACACCGCCGAGCAGATCGCCGCGATCGTCCGGGAATGCGCGGCGGCGGGCGTGCCGTATGTGGCGCGCGGGTCCGGGACGGGGCTGTCCGGCGGGGCGCTCCCCCGCGCGGACGGCGTGCTGATCGTGACGTCCCGGATGCGCCGGATCCTGGAGATCGACGTCCCGGGCCAGCGGGCCGTGGTGGAGCCCGGTGTGATCAACCTGGACGTGACGCGGGCCGTCCGCCCGTACGGGTACTACTTCGCGCCCGACCCGTCCAGCCAGCAGATCTGCTCGGTCGGCGGGAACGTGGCGGAGAACTCCGGCGGCGCGCACTGCCTGAAGTACGGGTTCACCGCGCACCACGTGCTGGCCTGCGAGGTCGTGACGCCGGACGGCGAACTGGTCGAACTGCCGGCGGACGGGCCCGGCTACGACCTGCTGGGCGTGTTCGTCGGGGCGGAGGGCACGCTCGGCATCACCACCAAGATCACGGTGCGGCTGACACGGGTCCCGCAGACCGTGCAGACGCTGCTGGCGGCGTTCGACTCGATCGAGGCGGGCGGCACGGCGGTGTCGGCGATCATCGGGGCGGGCGTCGTCCCGGCGGCGATCGAGATGATGGACGCGCTGGCGATCGAGGCGGCCGAGGCCGCGGTGCACTGCGCCTATCCGCCGGGCGCCGGCTCGGTGCTGATCGTGGAACTGGACGGCCCGGACGCGGAGGTCGCGGCCCAGTTCACCGAGGTGGAGCGGCTGTGCCGGGACGCGGGCGCGTTCGAGATCCGGATCGCCGCGGACGACGCGGAGCGGGCGCTGATCTGGAAGGGACGCAAGTCGGCGTTCGCGGCGGTGGGCCGCATCAGCCCCGCCTACCTCGTCCAGGACGGCGTCATCCCCCGGACGGTGCTGCCGGACGTCCTCGCGAGCATCGACGCGCTGTCGGCCGAGTCGGGCGTGCGGGTCGCGAACGTGTTCCACGCGGGCGACGGGAACCTGCATCCGCTGGTGCTGTTCGACGACGCCGAGCCGGGCGCGGAGGAGCGCGCCGAGGCGGTGTCGGGCGCGATCCTCGACCTCTGCATCCAGCACGGCGGCTCCATCACCGGTGAGCACGGCGTCGGCGTCGACAAGTCCCGTTACATGCCCCGGATGTTCACCGACACCGACCTGGACACGATGCAGATGGTCCGCTGCGGGTTCGACCCGGCGGGGTTGTGCAACCCCGGCAAGGTCTTCCCCACACCGCGGCTGTGCGGCGAGGTGCCCGGCAAACGCAAGGGCCCCCACCCGTACGAGGGAAAGGCGGACATCTTCTGATGCGGCCCCTGGACGCCCTGGCGAAGGTCTGCGCCGACGTACGGCCCGGCGAGCCGGCGGAAGGCGTGCTCGGTGTCGAGCCCGCGCTCGTCGCCGCGCCGAAGAACCTGGCGGAGGCCGCCGACGTCATGCGCGTCGCCGCCGAGAAGGGCCTGGCCGTCGTGCCGCGTGGGGCCGAGACACGCCTCGACTGGGGGGCGCCTCCGGAACGCTGCGATCTGCTGATCGACACCCACCGGCTGGACAGACTCGTCGAGCACACCGCAGGAGATCTCGTCGCGAAGGCCGAGGCGGGCCTTCCCATGGAGCGGCTCGGCCAGAGGCTCGCGGAGCGGGGGCAGCGCCTGGCCCTGGACGTGCCCCTGCCCGGTTCCACGGTCGGCGGGACGATCGCCACGGGCGCGGCGGGTCCGCTCCGCACGCTGTACGGGACGCCCCGGGCCCTGGTCATCGGGCTCACCATCGTCCGGGCGGACGGTCAGGTCGCCCGGTCGGGGGGCAAGGTCGTCAAGAACGTCGCCGGGTACGACCTCGGACGGCTCTTCTGCGGCTCGTACGGAACCCTGGGCCTGATCGTGGAGGCGACGTTCCGCCTGCACCCGATCCCGGCCGCCTCCGCGTACGTGACGTGTGCCGTGCGCGGGCCGGAGGACGCACACGACGCCGTCCAGACCGTCTTCCACTCCCCTGTTGCGCCCAGCGCCGTCGAGTACACCAGCCCGGGGACGGTCACGGTCCTTCTGGAAGGCGTACCCGACGGTGTCTCCGCGCGCGCTGGGCAGACCGCAGGGCTCCTCGACGAGAACGCCGAAATCACCGAGACCGCACCGGAAGGGTGGGGCCGCTACCCGGACGGCACCACCCTCATCGATATCAGTGCGCCCCCGCCTTCGCTCCGCGCCCTCCTCACCATGCTCGGCCCTGACATTGCCGCCACCTGGAGTGGAAGCGGCCATGGTCATGTGGGCCTGCCCCCCGAAATGGCACCAGACGAGGTCGCCGACCTCCTAGGCCGGCTACGGGGCGTCCTGGCCCGTCACCATGGCCACGCCGTCGTCCGCTACGCCCCCGAAGAGGTGCGCGGCGTGATCGACCTGTGGGGGCCGGTTCCGGCGCTCACGCTGATGCGGCGCGTGAAAGACCAGTTCGACCCTGGACACCGGCTGTCACCCGGCCGTTTCGCGGGAGGTATCTGATGGGCGCCCAAGACGATCTCCCGAATCTGCTCAACGACTGCGTCCACTGCGGTTTCTGCCTGCCGACATGCCCGACGTACGTGCTGTGGGGCGAGGAGATGGACTCCCCCAGGGGCCGCATCCATCTCATGCAGCAGCACGTGGAGGGCGCGCCGCTCAGCGGGCCGATGGTCGAGCATTTCGACCGCTGTCTCGGCTGCATGGCGTGCGTGACGGCCTGCCCGTCCGGCGTCCAGTACGACCGTCTCATCGAGATCACCCGCGCCGACGTGGAACGCGAACATCCACGTTCGCTGAAGGAGCGGGCCATACGGGAGATGGTGTTCCAGCTGTTCCCTTACAGGCGGAGGCTGCGTGCTCTGCGCGGCCCCCTGCGCGCCTACCAGAAGTCGGGTCTGGAGCGGCTCGTCCGGCGCAGCGGCATCCTGGAGCGCATCTCACCGTCCCTCGCGGCGATGGAACGGCTGGCACCGCCCCTCGGCAGGGCGCCGCGGCTGCCCGGGCGGGTCGCCGCACGCGGGGAGCGCCGCGCCACGGTCGGGATGCTGACCGGCTGCGTGCAGGGCGAGTTCTTCCCCGGCGTCAACGCCGCCACGGCGCGCGTCCTCGCCCTCGAAGGCTGCGACGTCGTCATCCCGCGGAACCAGGGGTGCTGCGGGGCGCTTTCCCTGCACTCCGGACGCGAGGACGAGGCCCGCGCCTTCGCCCGCCGGACGGTCGAGGCGTTCGAGTCCGCCGACGTCATCGTGGTGAACTCGGCGGGCTGCGGGTCGGCGATGAAGGAGTACCGGACGCTGCTCGCCGACGATCCGGCCTGGGCGGCGCGGGCGGAGGCGCTGTCCGCCAAGACGCGGGACCTCGCCGAGTACCTCGTGGAACTCGGGCCCCGGGCGAAGCGGAGGCCGCTTCCGGTCACCGTCGCCTATCACGACGCCTGCCACCTCGCCCACGCGCAGGGCGTGCGAAGCCAGCCCCGCGCGCTGCTGGCCGCGATTCCCGAGCTGACCGTGCGGGAGATCGCCGAACCGGACGTCTGCTGCGGTTCCGCCGGAACCTACAACCTGTTCCAGCCGGAGGCCGCCGCAGATCTCGGCGACCGCAAGGCGGGGAACGTGGACGCCACCGGAGCCGAACTCCTGGTCGCCGCCAACCCCGGCTGCTCCATGCAGATCGCCACCGCGCTGCGCGGGCGCGGCGCCGGCATCGCGGTCGCGCACACCGCGCAGGTGCTGGACGCCTCCCTGCGGGGCCTTGGCCGCGACGCCCTCATCTCACGCGGTTCGTAACCCACGGCCCCTGAATGCCGCCGATCCGGCGTCGGGTATCCTGTCCAGCCGCCATCGCCGACCGAGGCTAGACAGGACACGCCTACTGCGCCCACCAGGCCCGAGGGAGCCCGCATCGCCATGTCCAACAGCCACCAGCCGTACCGTTCGCATCGCCGGAGGAAGAAGGCCGGCGCGGGGAGGCTCGGCCTGGCCGCCGCCGTCGCCGGGGCCGTCGGGATCGCCGCGGTGGCCACCGGGATCGTGATCCTGCGGCCGGGCGCGGACGGTGGTGAGGGGTCCGCCCAGCCGACCCTGGCGAGCCAGGGCGACAGCGCCAAGGCGGGCTCGGCGGTGCCCGCGCCGCAGGCCGGCCCGCCGGTGGACTTCACGACCCCGGAGGGCTACGGCTACAGCCTGGCCGCGGTCCGGGCGGGGACGGACCGGCAGCCGCTCGGCGCCACGAAGGCCCCGCCGTCGGGGACGACCTACGCCTACGCCGACTACGTCCTGACCAACAGCCAGCGGCGGCCCGTCCTCCTGGACTTCCCCGCCGACCTGTTCATGCCGAAGGCGCAGGTCCCGGAGTCGGCACGGGAGCGGTGCATGCCGCAGGCGGGCATCCCCGACGACATGTGCACGCTGCCCAACCACAGCGAGGTCACCGCCCGTGTCGAGGGGGCCAAGGCGCCCGTCGAGGAGAACGGCAGCATGATGATGCCGGGCGGCGCCTCCTACGTGGTCCGGATCGCCTCGGACCTGCCGGTGAACGAGGACCTCTCCGCCGACGATCTGCGGCTGTACGTGTGGAGCGCGCGGTACGCCAACGACAGCAAGGGCATCCGGCTCGCCTTCCCATAACCGTCCGGATCTCATCGGTTCGTGAACCCGATGTCCTGGTAGGCGGGTTCGGAGAAGCCGCACGCTCCCATGTTGGCCAGGTTCGCGCGGGCCGCGACGAGCTGGGGACGCTGGTACAGCGGCAGGACCGACGCCTGGCGCCAGATGAGCCGGTCGGCCCTGTTCACAAGGACGTGGATCTTCGCCGGGTCGGCCTCGGCGATGGCCCGGTCCATCGCCGTGTCTATGGCGGCGGTTCCGGTGCGCGAGTAGTTCTGCCGGACATTGCCGCCGCGCGGCCGCGCGAACACCGCCCTCATCGGAGACACCGGGAACGACGTGCCCAGCCATGAGAACGGGACGATGTCGAAGTCCCCCCGCGTGACATAGCTGTCCAGGGCGTCATCGGCGGGGATCAGCCGAATGTCGATACGGACGCCGATGCGTTCGAGCAGTGCGCGCGCCAGTTCCGCTTCACGCTTGCCGATGGGGACGCCGGACGGCACCACGAACCGGAGGGCGAGCGTACGCCCGTTCTTGGCGCGGTACTTGCCGTGCGGTTTCCAGCCCGCTTCGTCCAGGAGGCGTCGGGCACGCCGGGGGTCGTAGGCGCCGAGCACCGCGGAGTTGTCCCGGTAGCCGTTCTGGGTGTTGACGTAGAAGTGGTTGCCGAGCGTCTGGACCGGCACGCCGAGGCCGGACAGGTCCGAGCGTGCGATGACCCGTCGATCGATGCCGAGCATGACCGCACGCCGCACGCGGACGTCCGACAGGGCGGCCCCGGCCGCGTTCAGCGTGAAATGCCGCCAGTCCGGTCCGCCGGCCCGGCGCACCTCGGCCCCGGGGACGCTCCGGACGCGCTGCAACGCGCCTGCGTCAAGGCCGATGTCCATGAGGTCGATCTCGTCGTTGGCGAACGCGCCGGGCATCGCGCTGGTGTCCATTGCGCGATAGACGATGCGGTCGAGTTTCGCGGGCACGCCCCACCAGGCGGGGTCGCGGGCCAAGATGACGGTCTTGGCGGTCCGGTCGATCCGGTCGATCGTGAACGGGCCCGCAGTGACGGGGAGCCGGTTCACCCAGCCGATGTTGAATGCGTGCGGGCTGGAGTAGGCGGAGGCCGGATAGAGAGGGTTGAACAGGCTACGCCAGTCGGCATAGGTCTTGGCGAACGTCACCTTGACCTCGTGTTCGCCGGCGCCTTGTTCGATGCGCTCGATCTGGCGGTAGCCGGTGACGGTGGACGCCTCATAGCGCGGGTCCCGTCCGGAAAGCGCACGCGCCTGAGCCACGAAATCGGCGTATCCGATGTGCCGGCCGTCCGACCATCTGGCCCGCGGGTTGAGCCGGTAGGTAACGCTCTGGCCGTGCTCGGCCCGTTTCAGCGTGGCCGATTGCAGATACTCCGGGACGGGATGCGGAACGGCTTTCTCGTCCGCGCGCATCAGGTACGGCAGGACGCCTTGGAGGACGTGCTCGACCGCGCCCTTGGTGCCGTTGACGTGGTTGAAATTCCACTGGGCGGGGAACTCCGGCAGCGGCCAGCGGAGCGTCCCGCCGTTCATGACGCGGTCGCGCGGGGCCGGGTTGACATCGGACGCGGGTAGCTCGCCGGACGCATTGGTCAGATCCCGCTTCTCAGTGCCGCTGCACCCGGTCATCAGCACGATGCCTAAGAAAACTGCGCCGAGTATCCGTCTCATCATTCTGCTCCGATGGTGACTAGGGGGTGGTGGCAGGCGACTAACCGATCCGTTTCTCGCCCCGGTGACGGGTCTTGCTCCTCACATAGGCGCCCGTCGGCCGCCGGGAGCATGGGGTAGCGAGGACAGCGAGACCGGAACCGGCATCCCCTGACCGGTGTCATGGGATCAGGCGTATCTCCCCGTAGGAGGACACGACGACGACCGCGTTCCAGCAGCGGATCAGGTACCGGGACCGCGTCCAAGAGCGCACGCGTGTACGGATGGGCGGGCGCGCGGTAGAGGTCGCCCACCGGCCCGATCTCGACGATGCGTCCCATATGCATGACGGCGACCCGATCAGCGATGCGGTGGACGACGGCCAGGTCATGAGCGACGAAGAGATACGTCAGCCCGAGACGCTCACGGAGCCCCTCCAGCAGAGCTATGACGGCCGCCTGCGCGGAACCGTCCAGGGCTGCGACTGGCTCGTCCAAGAGGAGAATGCGAGGTTCCAGGGCGAGTGCTCTGGCGATGCCCACACGCTGCCTCTGCCCGCCCGAAAGCTCGTGGGGGTAGCGCCTAGCGTGTTCAGTCTTCAGGCCCACCTGCTCCAGCAACTCCCCCACGCGGCCTTTGATCAGTGATGCTGGAACGCCATGCGTGGTCAGAGGCTCGGCGACGATACCGGCCACGCGCATACGCGGGTTGAGCGACGCGGCCGGGTCCTGGAACACGACCTGGACGTCCCGCCGCAGGGCCTTCCGCCGGGCCGCGTTCAAGGACGCCGTGTCCTGGCCGAGGACGACCACGCGTCCCTCCTGCGGGCGCGACAGCCGCAGGATCTCCATCAGGGCCGTGGTCTTGCCGCACCCCGACTCCCCCACAAGCGCGAGCGTCTCGCCTTCCCGGACGTCGAATCCGATGCCGTCCACGGCGCGCACGGTCCCCGCCCGGCGCCGCACCAGCGTCCCCTTGAGGACGGGGTGATGCCGCACAAGGCCGTCCACTCGCAGCACCACCGGACGCTCAGGCCGGGGCCGAGGCGCGTCGGCCCCGCCTATGCGCGGAATGGAGCGCAGCAACCCGGCCGTGTAGGCCGCGCGTGGTTCCCGGTAGATCTGCTCCACCGGCCCGGTCTCCACGACCTTTCCCCCGCGCATCACCATGACGCGGTCGGCGAAGCCCGCGATGACCCCCAGATCATGCGTGATCAGCACGATCGCGGCGCCCACCGCCTCCTTGGCGGCCCGGAGCACGTCCAAGACCCGCGCCTGGACGGTCACGTCCAGCGCGGCCGTCGGCTCGTCGGCCAGGATCACGCTCGGCTCGTTGGCGATCGCCATGGCGATCATCACGCGCTGCCGCATCCCGCCGGAGAACTCGTGCGGGTACGCGCGAGCCCGCCGTGCCGCACCGGGGATGCCGACCAGGTCGAGCAACTCCGCGGCTCGCGCGCGCGCCGCCGCCCGCGTGACCCCGCAGTGCACCCGGACGGTTTCAGCGATCTGGTCGCCCACGGTGTGGACGGGCGTCAGCGCCGGCTCTTGGAAGACCATCGCCAGGTCTTTGCCGCGCACCCGGGACAGTTCGGCGTCGGACCGTCCGACCAGTTCCTCGTCGTGCAGCCGCACGGACCCCGCCACAGTGGCACCGCCGGGAAGGAGCCCCATCACGGCGAGCGCGAGCGCCGTCTTGCCCGCCCCCGACTCACCGACGATTCCGAGGACCTCGCCCGCCCCGACCGTGACGCTCACCCCGCGCACGGCGCGCGCACCGCCCGCGTAACCGACCTCCAGGTCGGTGACCCGAAGAACCGTCAACGCCCGTCCCTCAGCGGATCGAGGACGTCCCGCAGCCCGTCCCCCAGCAGGTTCACGGCGAGGACGATCAGGACGAGCAGCCCGGCCGCCGCCCCGGCCGGCCACGTGGCCGCCGCGCCGTGCCCCTCCGCGACCAGCGTGCCGAGCGAGACGTCCGGCGGCCGAACCCCGAGGCCGAGGTACGACAGCCCGCCCTCGGCGATGATCGCGACGCCGACGGTCAGGCTCGCGTCCACGGCCAGCAGCGACGCGAGCCGCGGCGAAACGTGCCGGACGATCACGCGCGGCCCGCTCACCCCGAGGAACCGGGCGGCGAGCACGTATTCGCGCTCGCGCAGCGACCGCGTCATGGCCCGCACCACCTTGGCCGTGAGCATCCACATGAACGCCGCGAGCACCGGCACGAGCATCGGCCAGGCCCCGCCCGGCGCCAGGAGGGCGACGACGAGGAACGGCGGAAGCACCAGGAGAAGATCGGCGCCCCACATCAGGGCGCGGTCGAGCGCACCGCCCGCGAACCCGGCCGCGGTCCCGATCACGGCGGCGACTCCGGTGGACAGCACGGCGGCGAGCAGCCCGATCGCCAGCGACCTCCGCGCGCCGCGCAGGGTGAGGGCGAACACGTCCCGTCCGCTCTGCGTCGTGCCGAGCCAGTGACGCGCGGACGGCTCCTGGCGGAACGCCGTGAAGTCCGTCTCGTCCCAGCCCCACGGCGACACGAGCGGCCCGGCGAACGCCAGCAGGAACACCAGTACGAGCAGTACCGCACCGGCCGCGCCCCGCCGCGTCCTCATGCCGCGGCCCCGGCACGCAGCCGAGGGTCGAGGAGACCGCTCAGGACGTCGGAGACCAGGCCGGCCGGCAGCACCGCGCAGGCGGCCGCGCACTCGATCGCGGCGACCGCGTTGACGTCGCCGCGCGTGATCGAGTCGACCAGCCACTCCCCCAGCCCGTGCCGGCCGAAGATCTTCTCGGTGAACACGCCGCTGAGCACGAGCAGGCCGGACGCGTAGGAGAAGTAGGTGATCATCGGGATCAGCGCGGTGCGCAGCCCGTGCCGCAGCAGGGCGCGCCGCCGCCGGAGCCCCCGGGCCCGCGCGGTCCGGACGAAATCGGCGTGCAGGACATCGAGCATCAAGCCCCGCTGATAGCGGCAGTAGAGGGCGAACTGGGCCAGCGCGATCGTGGCCGTCGGGAGCACCAGATGCCGTGCCTGGTCAACGAGCCCGCGGAAGGCGCCCGGCTCTCCCGGCGTGGACTCCCCGACCCACGCGAACACCCGCACGCCCATGGCATCGTTCGCCGTGGCGGCGGCCATCTGTAACAGCGCCGCCAGGACGAACACGGGGACGGCCAGGAGCAGATAGGACCCGGCCGTGATGACCCTGTCGGCGCCCTGTCCACGCCTGACCGCCGCATAGGCCCCGAGGAGCACCCCCAGAACGCTCCCGATGACGCTTCCGGGGACCGACAGCCGCAGGCTCACACCGAGACGACGCCATAACTCGGCGTTGACGGGCTCCCCCTCCTGGGTCCGGCCGAAATCACCGTGCAGGACACCCCGGGCCCAGATGCGGTAACGGCTCGCCAGGGGAACCCGGTCGCTGAGGTTGAGGGCGCTGAGGCGGGCCTCCACGACGGCCTCCGGCGGGCGTGGCGCGCGCCCCTCGAACTCGGCCCGCGGATCGAGCACACCGGCGGCGAGCAGATAGGCGAGGCTCCCGGCGAGAACGACCAGCACTCCGCGGCCGACCAGCCGCCGCACCAGGAACCCCGCCAATGTCTCCCCTCCCGGGATCACGCAGCAACAGCCACGGAATGCTATCGATCAATCACTCACCGCGCCGGAAAACGCCGAGAGCCGGGAGATCGGCGCAGCCGCCCGCCAGGACCCCGGGACGGCCCGCGGCGCCGGCCGGGCGGAAGGCGTCGACGCGCGACGGCATGCTGACTCCACTGGCCTGACCCGGCCACCCGAACCGGTAACCCGCGGGTGCGCGCGGGCCGGCCGGGGGCGGCGGGGGTGCGACCAGGCCCCTCCTTCTCGTGGCGCGGAGCCGTCACCCGCGCCGGGCGGCGAAGTGCGCGAAGTCCGATTCCTGCGACTCTGACCTGCGTCTTCCGTTCTCCTCGGCGGATTACGCGGTTACCATCACGGCACGTCCCAGTGCACCGTGCCCCAGGCCGGCGTCCACCGAACCGGATCCCGGTGTCCTGAGACGGACGCCCTTCGGAGTGCGGGACGGTGACCAAGACGCTTTAACATTCCATTACCTCGGGCGGGGAGCGGATGATGGAAACGGCAGAACACGGCCGTGCGGCAGGACGCGTGGGCGCGCTGCTCGCGCTGACCGCGGTCGCGTTCGTCACCGCGTCGCTCATCATCGGCACCCGGATGCCCGCCCACCTGCGGATGGTCTGGTGGCACCCGGAGATCCTCGTCGCGCTCGCCTGGACGCCGGTCGGCGCCTTCCTGCTGCCGCACCGGCCCAGGCTGAAGGTCGCGTGGCTGATGGTCGGCGCCGGTGCCAGCGCGTCGGTATACGTCCTGTCACTGAATCTCGGCCCATGGGCGGACCTGCACGGCTGGCCCGGCGCCGGATTCATCACGTGGCTCGGGACCTGGCTGTGGGCCGTTGACACCTACGCCCTGACTCTGGTCCTGCCGCTGATCTTCCCGGACGGGCGGCTCGTGTCGCGCTGGTTCCGCCCGGTGCTCGTCCTGGCCTGCCTCGTTCCCGTCATCGTCTGCGTTCATCTGACGATCGATCCGGGGGTGCGGCGCTGGCACGACGGCGTGTCGGTCTACCCGTTCGACGCGATCCCGCCGCCGATCAGCGCGATCATCATCGCGACCCTGGCCGCGGGCCTGTTCTCGGTGCTCGTCCGGTTCGTGCGGTCGGCGCCGGACGTCCGGCGCCAGATCGCCTGGGTCGTCTACCCCGGAATCCTCGCCGAGGGGGTCATCTACATCGGCGAGAACAGCCCCATCGGGGATCCATTGCGCAACATCACCATCGTCGCCGTCCCGATCTGCATCGCCATCGCGATCTCCCGCTACCGGCTGTACGACATCGACCTCGTGGTCAGCCGGACGCTGGTGTACGCGGGGCTCGTCGTCGTCATCACCGGCGTGTACTTCGCGCTGGTCGGCGCCGCGAGCCTGCTGGCGCACGGCAGGGGCACCCTCGCCGGCCTGGCCGGGGCGATCGTCGCGGGCGCGGTGTTCGAGCCCGTCCGGCGGCGTCTCCAGCGCACGGTGGACGGGTTCATCCACGGCGAACGCGACCCGTACCGGATCGCCGACCGCCTCAACCGGCGGCTGCAGACCGCCGCCGACCCCGGTGCCGCGCTCGCCGTGGCCGCCGAGGTCGCCCGCTCCGCGCTGCACGCGACCGGCGCGGTGATCGAGGTCCTGGACCGCGACGGCCGGACGATCTCCGCGGAGGACGGCGTCCTCGGCGGCCGGCCGCAGCTCATCCCGCTGGTGTGGCACGGGGAGCCGGTGGGCCGGCTGCTGTTCGGCGTCACCCGCACCCCGGACGCGCGGCTGTCGGGCGTCCTCGCCCGCAACCTCGCCGAGCTGGCGAACGCGGTGCGGCTCGCCGCGGACGTCCAGCGCTCCCGCGAGCACATCCTGCGCACCCGGGAGGAGGAACGGCGGCGGCTGCGCCGCGACCTGCACGACGGGCTCGGCCCCACCCTCGCCAGCCTCGCCATGACGGTGGACGCGGCCCGCATCACGCTGAAGACCGACCCCGGGGCGGTGGACGCGCTCCTGGAGGATCTGCGCGCCACCATGGGACGCACCATCGGCGACATCAGGGAGCTCGTCTACGGCCTGCGTCCGCCCGCACTGGACGATCTGGGGCTGGAAGGCGCGATCCAGGCGCTCGGCGGGGTCGTCGCCACCGGGGACGGTCCGCGGGTGGACGTGCGCGTCGAGGGCGACCTGCAGGGCCTGCCGGCCGCGGCCGAGGTCGCCGCGTACCGGATCGTCCAGGAGGCGCTGACGAACGTCCACCGGCACGCCGGCGCCGGCTGCGCCGAGGTGCGGCTGTGCCTGAACGGCGACCTGCACGTCACGGTGGGGGACGACGGAGTGGGGCTGCCCGCGCACGTGCGTTCCGGCGTCGGCATGTCGTCCATGCGGGAACGCGCGGCCGAACTCGGAGGGTCCTGCACGGTGGGGCCCGGCCCCAAGGGCGGGACACTGGTCCGGGCCAGGCTGCCGGTCAACGGCGTCCATCCCTGACGTGCCCTTCACGGGGATCTTCGGCATCACCCCTGGTGGGAGGGCCGGTGACCGCCCCCCGCCAAGAAGGTCGCCACCGGCCCTCTGGCTCCGTACGGCTCCGGGGCTCCCATCCCGGTCCATACGGGCCATTCACCAGAGGGTGTGCAAGAAAGAAGTTATGCGGCGGAAGGTCCCGTTGGAGAGGGACACTTGTCCCGTTCAAGCCGGGACGGCCGCGGAACGCGCGCATTCCCTGGTGAGAAGGGGTTCCGTCAGATCCAGCCGGGGTGGGTCTCACCCTCGGCGACCAGCACGGCGGGGCCCCGCAGATGGCTGGTCTCCCCGTCGAAGGTGACGGTCACCCGGCCACCGGGAACGTCCACGGTCCATTCGGACGCGCCCGGCGTCCCCAGGGACGCCGCGGCGGCCACGGCGACCGTGCCGGTGCCGCAGGAGCGGGTCTCGCCGGAGCCGCGCTCGTACACCCGCATCTCCACGTGCCGCTCCCCGACGGCGCGGAAGAACTCGACGTTCACCCCGTCGGGGAACGCGGCCGGGTCGAAGCCGGGGGCGCGCGACAGGTCCAGGGCGTCGACCGGCCCGTCCACGCGGCACGCCAGGTGCGGGTTCCCCATGCTGACCCGCCGGCCCTGGAACGTCGCCCCCGCCAGGGTCGCCTCGCCGTAGCCGAGGAGTTCGGGCGGCCCCATGTCCACGCTCACGTCGCCGGACGCGCCGAGCGTCACGCGTCGCAGGCCCGCGCGGGTCGCCACGTCCCACTCGCCGGGCGCGGCCAGGCCCGCGTCGACCAGGTAGCGGGCGAAGACGCGCACCCCGTTGCCGCACATCTCGGCGATGCCGCCGTCGGCGTTGCGGTAGTCCATGAACCACTCGGCGTCGGCCTCGTACCCGGCCGCCTTCGTCCGGACGACGCGCAGGACGCCGTCGGCGCCGATCCCGGCCCGCCGGTCGCACAGCCGCGCGACGGCCCGCGGAGTGAGGTCGAGCGCGCCGTCCGGGTCGGGGAGGATCACGAAGTCGTTCTCGGTGCCGTGGCCTTTGACGAACCGCATCCCCCGATCGTATTGCCTGCGCCGGACGACCCCGCCCGGCGCGTCAGCCGATCCGGGCGAGCGCGCGTTCGACCAGGTCGGGAGCGTCGTAGGGCAGCCACTGGACGCGGGGGTCGCGGCGGAACCACGACTCCTGCCTGCGGGCGAAACGCCGGGTCGTCCGGACGGTGTCCTCCTTCGCCCGCTCCTGCGTCCACTCCCCCGCGAGGAACCGGAGGACCTGCGCGTAGCCGAGGGCGCGCCCGGCGGTCAGGCCGTCCCGCAGGCCCTTCTTCTCCAACTCGCGGACCTCGTCGACCAGGCCCGCGTCCCACATGCGCTCCACGCGCAGCGCGATGCGCTCGTCCAGCGCCTCGCGCGGGACGCTCAGCCCTATCTGCACGACCGCGTCGTAGCGGTACCGGTGCTCGGGCAGCGTCGCGGTGAACGGGCGGCCGGTGATCTCGATGACCTCCAGGGCCCGGACGATCCGGCGGCCGTTGCTCGGCAGGATCGCCTCGGCCGCCGCGGGGTCCAGTCCGCGCAGCCGTTCGTGCAGCACGCCGGGCCCGGCCTGCGCCAGTTCGTCCTCCAGGCGCGCCCGGACGGCCGGGTCCGTCCCCGGGAACTCCAGGTGGTCGAGGGCGGCCCGCACGTAAAGGCCCGATCCGCCGACCAGGATCGGCGTCCGCCCGCGGCCCCGGACGCCGGCGATCGCGTCGGCGCTGAGCCGCTGGTATTCGGCGACGCTCGCGGTCTTCGTCACCTCCCAGACGTCCAGCAGGTGGTGGGGAACCCCGCGCATCTCGGCCGCGGACAGCTTGGCCGTGCCGATGTCCATGCCGCGGTAGAGCTGCATCGAGTCGGCGTTGACCGCCTCCCCGTCCAGGCGCAGCGCCAGCTCCACGGCGAGATCGGACTTGCCGGCGGCCGTCGCCCCGACCACCGCGATCACAGGGGCATGAGGTGAGGTCACGGGATCGATTGTCGCAACAGAACGGGCATGGCCGGGCGGTGCGGGTACGGGCGGGCGGTGAGCCCGGCCGGCGCGGCGGGCGGCCGTCCTAACCCGCCGGGCGGCCGGTCCGCGACCAGCACGCCACGAAGTAGCCGACACCGTACGGCGCCTCGTGGGCGAGCAGGTCGCCGGCGAGACCGGCCGCACCACCGGTTGCACCGGCCAGCACCTGCCACGCCGCACGCCCCGCCGCCTGGAGGTCCCGGGAGACCTCGGGGCTCAGGGCGGCCAGGGCGGCGGCGTCGGCCGTGCCAAGCGCGCGCGCCACGCCCTCGTCATGGGGAAGCGCGCGCTCATCGAGATACCCGGGCGCCTTCTCCGAGCGGCAGGCCGACCCATCACCCATCACCAGCAGCGCGACGCGGTCGGCCGCCCCTGCCAGACCCCGCCCGAGCGCCAGGCACTCTTCTGGTTCGGCGTCGAAGGCGACGGCCTGATAGTGCGCGCCGACCTCGAAGCCCCGCCGTTCCAGCAGCCAGTGCCCGATCGTCAAGGACAACGGCAGTGCCTCAGCGTCGCCCTTGGGGTCGCCTGGGCTCGTCCAGTCGAGCCCGTAGGGCCGGAGCGTCGCGTAGGCGTCCGTCCCATAGGAGCACGTCTGCGCACCTCCTCCGACGACGATCAGGACGTCCGCTCCCGCGAGGTGGCCGATGGCCCGGTCGCACGCGGCGCGCACCGCGTCGAGCTCCGGCGCCGCCTCCCCCGCCATCTCCGGGACGAGTACGGGCGGATGCGGGCACACCGCCGCCGCTACCAGCACGCTGCCTCCTTGGGAACCGGACCGGCCGCGATGACCCGCTCAGGAGCAGCCGTGGCCGGGGGACGACGGCTGGGCCGGGCGCCCGATCGAGGGCATCCCCAGCGACACGCCTTTCTGACCGCCGTTCCCGCCCTGACGAGCCTCCCACGCGTCGCCCGCGCGCGTCCGGCGGACGGCCGGCACGGGCTTGTCGGCGACCAGGTGATGCGGTGCGGCGTAGGTGACCTCGACGGTGACCATGTCGCCGGGACGGACCGGCTCCGCCGGGACGGCGAAGTGGACCAGCCGGTTGTCGGGCGCACGGCCGGACAGCCGCCGGGTCGCCTCGTCCTTGCGCCCCTCGCCCTCGGCGACCAGGAGCTCCAGGGTGCGGCCGAGCTGCTTCTTGTTCTCCTCCCAGGAGATCTCCTCCTGGAGGGCGACGAGCCGCTCGTAGCGTTCCTGGACGACCTCCTTCGGGAGCTGCCCGTCCATGGTCGCGGCCGGGGTTCCCGGACGCCTGGAGTACTGGAACGTGAACGCCGACGAGAACCGCGCCTCCCGCACCACGTGCAGGGTCTCCTCGAAGTCGGCCTCGGTCTCGCCGGGGAACCCCACGATGATGTCGGTGGTGATCGCCGCGTCCGGGATCGCGGCCCGGACCTTCTCGATGATGCCGAGGTAGCGCTCCTGCCGGTACGACCGGCGCATCGCGCGCAGCACCGCGTCCGAACCGGACTGCAGCGGCATGTGCAGCGACGGCATCACGTTCGGCGTCTCCGCCATCGCGGCGATGACGTCGTCGGTGAAGTCCTTGGGGTGCGGCGAGGTGAACCGGACCCGCTCCAGCCCCTCCACGCCTCCGCAGGCGCGCAGCAGCCCGGCGAAGGCCGTGTTGCCGCCCCTGGTCATCGCGCGCACCTCGTCCGGCGCGGCGGACAGCGCACCGAAACCCGAGCCGTAGGCGTTGACGTTCTGCCCCAGCAGCGTGATCTCCAGGACGCCCTCGGCGACGAGCGCCTCGATCTCGGCGAGGATCTCCCCCGGCCGGCGGTCCTTCTCCTTGCCGCGCAGCGACGGGACGATGCAGAACGTGCACGTGTTGTTGCAGCCGACGGAGATCGACACCCACGCGGCGTACGGGGACTCGCGGCGCGTCGGCAGCGTCGAGGGGAAGGTCACCAGGGACTCTTCGATCTCGACCTGTGCCTCGCTCTGCACGCGGGCCCGTTCCAGCAGTGCGGGCAGCGACCCGATGTTGTGGGTGCCGAACACGACGTCCACCCAGGGTGCCCGCTTGATGATGGTGTCGCGGTCCTTCTGCGCGAGGCAGCCGCCGACGGCGATCTGCATGCCGGGATGGCCGTCCTTGACCGGCCGCAGATGGCCGAGGTTGCCGTAGAGCCTGTTGTCGGCGTTCTCCCGCACAGCGCAGGTGTTGAACACCACCACGTCCGGTTCGGTGTCCTCCGCGCGGACGTACCCGGCCGCCTCCAGCAGCCCGGACAGCCGCTCGGAGTCGTGGACGTTCATCTGGCACCCGTAGGTACGGATCTCGTACGTACGGGGGGCCGTCTCCATTGGCGCACTCATGACGGTAACCAAGGGTACGGGCACGTCACGCCACGATGGAACGCGTGCGGCCGCACGAGGCGCACCCGGCCCCTCAGCTCCGATGATCACTCTCCGCAACGACAGACCCCGTCCGACATGGGGATTCGTGATCGGATCGGTACCGCGTGGCAACTTCTGCGGGTCCGCCGATAACGTAGAGTCCGACCGCATGACGGACAGCGAAGGCGGGCTCGACCTCACCAAAGGCGGGCCGGAGGACTCCATCCAGGAGTCGGCCTCCTCCCCGGACGGCCGGCCTCTCGTCGTGGTGGAGAACGTCAACAAGCACTTCGGCGACCTCCACGTCCTCAAGGACATCAACCTCACCGTGAACCCGGGTGAGGTGGTCGTCGTCATCGGCCCGTCCGGGGGCGGCAAGTCGACCCTGTGCCGGTCGATCAACCGGCTGGAGCCCATCGACAGCGGCAGGATCCTCGTAGACGGCAAGGAACTGCCCAAGGAGGGCAAGGAGCTGGCGAGGCTGCGCGCGGACGTCGGCATGGTGTTCCAGTCGTTCAACCTGTTCGCCCACAAGACGATCCTGGAGAACGTCACGCTCGGGCCGGTGAAGGTCCGCAAGCAGGGCAAAGAGGAGTCGCGGAAGTACGCGATGGAGCTCCTCGACCGGGTCGGCATCGCCAACCAGGCCGGCAAGTACCCGGCGCAGCTGTCCGGCGGACAGCAGCAGCGGGCGGCGATCGCGCGCTCGCTCGCGATGAGGCCCAAGGTGATGCTCTTCGACGAGCCGACCTCGGCACTGGACCCCGAGATGGTCAACGAGGTGCTGGACGTCATGACGAGCCTCGCCCGCGAGGGCATGACGATGATCGTCGTCACCCACGAGATGGGGTTCGCGCGCAGGGCCGCGCAGAAGGTCGTGTTCATGGCGGACGGCCAGATCGTCGAGGAGAACGCCCCCGACGCGTTCTTCACCAACGCGCGCACCGACCGCGCGAAGGACTTCCTCTCCAAGATCCTCACCCACTGAGAGCAAAGGCAGGACGAGAAATGCGAGTACGTCGTTTCGGAGCCCTCATCGGAGCGGGGATGGCGCTGTCCCTCGCGCTCAGCGCATGTGGCAGCGACGCGGAGAAGACCGAGGCCAAGACGGTCGTCCAGAAGGCCAAGGCCGACAAGAAACTGACGATCGGCATCAAATTCGACCAGCCGGCGCTGGGCCTGAAGAAACCGGACGGCACCTACGACGGCTTCGACGTGGACGTCGCCAAGTACATCGCCCAGAAGCTGGGCGTCCCCGCGAGCGGCATCACCTTCAAGGAGACGACCTCGGCGAACCGTGAGTCGTTCCTGGGCGGCGGGCAGGTCGACCTCGTGGTCGCCACCTACTCCATCACCGAGGCGCGCAAGAGCCAGGTGACCTTCGGCGGTCCCTACTACATCGCGCACCAGGACACGATGGTGAAGGCCAGCGACAACAGCATCAAGAAGGCCGCCGGCCTCAAGGGCAAGAAGCTCTGCAAGGCGGCCGGGTCCAACTCCTTCCGCCGTATCACCGAGGGCCCGCCGGACGGCAAGCTCAACATCAAGGGCGTCACGCTGGTGGACGCCAGCAGCTACTCCGAGTGCGTGAGCAAGCTGAAGTCCGGGGCGCTGGACGCGGTCAGCACCGACGACCTGATCCTCGCCGGGTTCGCCAACCAGCAGAAGGGCGCCTTCAAGGTCATCAACGACCCCTTCACCGACGAGAAGTACGGCGTCGGCCTCAAGAAGGGCGACACCGAGACCTGCGAGGCCGTCAACAAGGCCATCAACGACATGTACTCCGACGGCACCGCCAAGACGCTGCTGGAGAAGCACTTCGTCGGCACTGGGCTGAAGTTCACCACGACCGTCCCGCAGATGGAGGGCTGCTCCTGATCGGGACGGCGCCCGACGCCCGTCAGGCCGGTGCGTCCCGGGAGAGGTTCTCCGGGGGACGCACCGGCCCGGCCTGACCCCGTCGGCCCCGGCCGCCGGCCCGACGGCCGGGGCCGGCGGCCGGCCCGACATCGCTGGAACGCCATGAAACAGCTGAGCAATGTTTGACTTCAGCCCGTTCTTCGACAGCTTCGACGAGATCCTCCAGGGGTTCTGGGCGACGATCCGCCTGGCGGCCGCCGCGGCGGTGCTCTCCCTCGTCATCGGCACGGTCCTGGCGAGCTTCCGCGTCGCCCCGGTGCCGGTGCTGCGCGCCTTCGGCACGGGCTACGTCAGCATCGTCCGCAACACGCCGCTGACGCTGGTGCTGCTGATGTGCAGCCTCGGCCTCAACGACATCCTCGCGCTGAAGTTCTCCTCGAACTCGTCGGTCACCTACTACTGGTGGGCCGTCCTCGGCCTGTCCGCCTACACCGGGGCCTTCGTCTGCGAGACGCTCCGCTCGGGCATCAACACCGTCCCGCTGGGGCAGGCGGAGGCGGCGCGGTCGATCGGGCTGACCTTCACCCAGTCGCTGCGCACGATCATCCTGCCGCAGGCGTTCCGGGCGATCATCGCGCCGCTGGGCAGCGTCTTCATCGCAATGATCAAGAACACCACGGTGGCCGCCGCGGCGAGCTACGCCGAGGTGGCGCTGGTCACCAAGACGATCGTTGACAAGCCCACGTTCGCCAACGGCGTCATCCCGCTGTTCCTCGGCGTGTCCGTCGGCTTCCTGATCCTCACCCTGCCGACCGGATACTTCTTCGGCTGGCTGGCCAAGCGGATGGCGGTGGCGCGATGAGCAAGGAAGCGACCGTACTCTTCGACATCCCAGGGCCGAAGGCGCGCACGCGGAACACGATCCTCACCGTCATCGTGTCGGTGGTGATCGCCGCCGTCTTCGCCGCGCTCATCTGGCGCCTCGCCGACAAGGGCCAGCTCGCGGAGAAGCTCTGGACGCCGTTCACCAAGTGGACCGTCTGGCGGCACCTGATCATCCCCGGCCTGCTGAGCACCCTGAAGGCCGCCGCCGTCGCGACCGTCCTCGCGCTGCTGTTCGGCGTCGTGTTCGGCCTGGCCCGGCTCTCCGACCACTGGTGGATCCGGCTCCCCGCCGGGGCCGTCGTGGAGTTCTTCCGCGGCCTCCCGCTGCTGATCCTGATCTTCCTGGCGTTCTTCGTCCCGAACAAGATCAGCCCGGCGATCGCCGAGTCCCAGTTCGGCCAGCTGCAGCGCCTGTCGGTCGACTACTTCTTCTCGATCTTCGGCGTGGAGAGCAACGCCGGCGTGGTCACCGTGCCCGCGTTCGCCGCGGTCGTGTTCGGCCTCACCCTCTACAACGGGTCGGTGCTCGCCGAGGTCGTCCGTGCGGGCGTCCTGTCGATTCCGAAGGGGCAGGCGGAGGCCGCCTACTCCATCGGGCTGCGCAAGAACGGCGTCATGCGGCTCGTCCTGCTGCCGCAGGCCATCACCGTGATGATGCCGGCCATCGTGAGCCAGATCGTCGTCCTGCTCAAGGACACCGCGCTCGGGTTCATCATCGCCTACCCCGAACTGCTGCAGGCCGGCTTCAAGCAGGTACCCGCCAACTACAGCAACAACGTCCTGCAGGCCGGGATCGTGGTCGCGGTCATCTACATCGCGATCAACATGTCGGTGAGCCGGCTGGCGACGGCGCTGGAGTCCCGCAGCCGCCGCAGCCGCAAGACCCAGGCCAGGCCCATGGACGCGGGCGGGCCGCCGCCCGTGCCGGGGGTCGGGGTCACCGGGCAGCCCGTCCCGTTGGCCTGACCTCCTGAGCGCCCGTGCGGGGGTGCCGCCGGTTCCGGCGGCACCCCCGCTCTGTTGCCGGCGAGTCCGCCGGTGGCCTGCATGTATCTTTCCGAAGTCAAACAGGCCGTCATGGCCCCAACCGATCCCCGTATGCGGGACGATTCCTGTTATGACCGCTCGTGCGACCCTCCCCTACGGCTCCTGGCCCTCCCCCATCTCCGCGGCCGATGTCGCCCGCGCCCGGCTGCGCCTCAGTTTTCCCACCGTCGCGGGCGATGACGTGTGGTGGCAGGAGACCCGGCCCGAGGAGGGCGGGCGGACCACGGTCGTCCATCTCAACGGCGGTCATCGCACGGATCTGCTCCAGGCGCCGTGGGACGCCCGTACCCGCGTCCACGAGTACGGGGGCCGGTCCTACCTGCCGATCCGTACCGGCGAGGGCTGGTCGGTCGTGTTCTCCAACTACGACGACCAGCGGCTCCACCGGCTCGACGAGGGCGACCCCAAGCCGTACCCGCTGACGCCCGAACCGGCCGTCCCGGCGGGGCTGCGCTACGCCGACTACGTCCTGTCCCCGGACGGGACGGAGATCTGGTGCGTGTGCGAAGGCCACATCACGGCGCCGGCCGAGCCCGCGCCCGCCGAGGGCGAGGACGCCGGGCACCCTCCGGCGGAGGAGCCGGGCACCACCGGGATCCGGCGCGCCATCGTCGCCGTCCCGCTGGACGGCAGCGCCGCCGGGGACGCCGGCGCGATCCGCGAGCTGGTCACCGGTGCGCAGTTCTACGCCTCGCCCGTCCCGTCGCCGGGCGGCGGGCACCTGGCGTGGGTGCAGTGGAACCACCCGCGCATGCCGTGGGACGGCACCGAGCTGCGCGTGGCGGCCATCGAGGACGGTGCGACGGTCGCGCCCAGGACCGTCAAGGGCGGGCTCACCGAGTCGGCCCTGGCGCCGCTGTGGCGCGACGACGAGTCCCTGTACGTGATCTCCGACTGGCCCGGCTGGTGGAACATCTACCAGGTCGGCCTGCACGGTGAGTCGCCGCAGGCCCTCTACCCGGCCGAGGAGGAGTTCACCGGCCCGCTGTGGCAGCTCGGCGGCATGCCGTACGCGCTGCTCAGCGACGGGCGGCTCGCCGTCCTGCACGGCGAGGGCGACATGCGGCTCGGCGTCTACGATCCGGAGACCCTCGACCTCGTCGACCTGGAGGTCCCGTACGAGCACTGGGCGACGCAGTTGTCCGCGGACGGGACGACGATCGTCGGCATCGCCGGCGGGCCCGACCTGCCGCCCTCGGTCGTCCGCGTCGACACCACGACCGGGCGCGTCGAGGGGCTGCGGCGCGAGCTGGCCGAGCTGCCGGACGTCGCGTACCTGTCCAGGCCGCGCGCCGAACGCCTGGAGGGGCCGTTCGGGCGTCCCGTCCACGCGTACGTGTTCCCGCCGACCAACCCGGAGGCGGCGGGGCCCGAGGGTGAACTGCCGCCGTACGTGGTGTTCGTGCACGGCGGCCCCACCCAGCGGGTCTCCACGGTGCTCGACCTGGAGCGGGCCTACTTCACCAGCCGCGGCATCGGGGTCATCGACGTCAACTACGGCGGATCGACCGGCTATGGCCGCGCCTACCGTGAACGGCTGCGCCGCCAGTGGGGCGTCGTCGACGTAGAGGACGCCATAGCCGCGGCTCAGGCACTCGTGGACGGCGGCATAGCCGATCCGGCACGGCTGGCGATCCGGGGCGGTTCCGCGGGCGGCTGGACTACGCTCGCTGCGATCACCCAGACGGACCTGTTCAAGGCCGCGACGTCCTACTTCGGCATCAGCGACCTGCAGAGCTTCGCCGAGGCCACGCACGACTTCGAGTCGCACTACCTGTTCGGGCTCATCGGCCCCCTGCCCGGCTTCGAGCGCGCCTACGAGGAGCGTTCACCGCTCGGCCGCGCCGACCGGACGGCGTGCCCCGTCCTGCTGCTCCAGGGGCTGAACGACCCGGTCGTGCCGCCGGACCAGTCCGAGCGTTTCGCGCTGGCGCTGGCCGACAAGAAGATGCCGTACGCCTACCTCACGTTCGAGGGCGAGTCGCACGGCTTCCGGAAGGCCGACACGATGATCCGCTGCCTGGAGGCGGAACTCGCCTTCTACGGCCAGACCCTCGGTTTCGAACCGCGCGGCGTGGAGCCGATCAACCTCACGGTCGGCTGATCCGTCCCGCCCGTCCGCTCTCCGGCGGGCGGGCGCCGGACCGGGGCTCAGCGGGCGAACTCGGTCGCCCGGGACTCCCGCACCACGGTGACACGGATCTGGCCCGGGTAGGTCAGCTCGTCCTCGACCTGCTTGGCGATGTCGCGGGCGATGACCTGTGCCTGGATGTCGTCGACCGTGTCCGGCTTGACCATCACGCGGATCTCGCGTCCGGCCTGCATCGCAAAGACCTTCTCCACGCCCTCGTGCTTGTCGCGGGCGATCTGCTCGAGCCGCTCCAGGCGCTTGACGTACGCCTCCAGGGACTCCCGGCGCGCCCCGGGCCGGCTGCCGCTCACCGCGTCCGCCGCCTGGGTGAGGACGGCCTCCACCGTCCGGACCTCGACCTCGTTGTGGTGGGCCTCGATCGCGTGGACGACATCCTCGTGCTCGCCGTAGCGGCGCGCGATCTCGGCGCCGATCAGCGCGTGGCTGCCCTCCACCTCGTGGGTGAGCGCCTTGCCGATGTCGTGCAGCAGCGTGCATCGCTTGGCGACCTCCACGGGAAGCCTCAGCTCGCTCGCCATGACCCCGGCGATATGCGCGGACTCGATCAGGTGCTTCAGCACGTTCTGCCCGTAGGACGTCCGGTACCGCAGTTGCCCGAGCAGCGCGATCAGCTCCGGGTGCATGTCGCCGATGCCGACCTCGACCAGTGCGTCCTCGCCGGCCCGCACGCACAACTGCTCCACGTCGCTCTTGCTGCGCTCGTAGATCTCCTCGATGCGCTGCGGGTGGATGCGCCCGTCCAGGACGAGCTTCTCCAGCGTCAGCCGGCCGACCTCCCGCCGCACCGGATCGAAACAGCTCAGCAGCACCGCCTCGGGCGTGTCGTCGATGATCAGGTTGACGCCGGTCGTCGTCTCGAACGCGCGGATGTTGCGGCCCTCGCGGCCGATGATGCGGCCCTTCATCTCGTCGCTCGGCAGATGCAGCACCGACACGACGGACTCGGCCGTCTGGTCGCTCGCGACCCGCTGGATCGCCAGTGTCACGATCTTGCGGGCGCGCTTTTCGCCCTCCGCCCGCGCCGCGTTCTCGATCTCACGGACGATGGGGATCGACTCCCGCTTCGCCTGGTTCTCGATCGCCGCGACCAGTTCGCCTCTGGCCTGCTCGGCGGTGAGCCCGGCCGCCCGCTCCAGGATCTTGCGCCGCTCCTCGGCGACGCCGGCCAGTTCCTCCTTGCGGGCCTCCAGCGCGTGCTTGGCCGCGGCGAGCCGTTCCTGCCACTCCTCCAGCCGGCGGACCTCGCCGTCCAGCCGCTGCTCGCGTTCGGCGAGACGCGCCTCCCGGCGCTCCAGATCCTCCCGGACGGTCCGCAGGTCGTCCCGGAGGGTCCGGCCCTCCTCCTCGGCCTCGGTGCGCGCCGCGGACGCGATCTGCTGCGCCTCCTGCTCGGCCTTCTCCAGGGTTTCCTGCGCGTCCCGTTTCGCCTTCGACCGGATCTCGTCGGCCTCGCTCTGCGCGCGGGCCATCTCCGCCGCGGCCTTCCCGGGCGTGCCGGGGCGCCACAGGACGACGATGATGAGAGCGACCAGGGTCACCAGCAGAGCTGCACCCAGCAGGACGCTCTCCATGAGGCAGATCCTTCCTCGCCGCGGGCCCCTCCGGACTTCGGGACCCTGCCTAGCGAGGATTTACTCGCGCTCGGATTCACGACATCGCGGGGCCACGCGCGGCGCGCCCCGATGCCCCGGCCGTATCCGGTCGGCGAACGGTGTCCTGTGTGCCTCTCAGCTGCTGGAACGTGCTCGGTCGTATGGCAATCCGCAAGACGCGGAGTAACTCCTCACTGCCGTAACGGTAAGCGGCGCGGAGGTAATGAGCAAGCAAACGAAGGGCATTCCGGACTAACCGAACGTCAGCGTGACTCCTTCCTTACCGCCCTTCCCGACCCTCCACGCCCCTTCCCACCAGGCCGATCACTCTTGTGGGGGAGAGTCAGAAAACACCTCACCCGGCAGTCACCCCGCTCCGCAACCCGGAGTGTCACCGGCCCACGTCCGTGCGCGGGGCGCGGGCCTGCCCCGTATGACCTGCCCCATATGACCCGCCCCGTATGGAAGGTGGTCAGTCGAAGGCGTCGTCGGGGATGGTCTCCAGGTCGGTGCTCTCTTCGGCCAGCGCCTCTTTGACCACCCGGTAGGAGAGGCCGGGCGGGTAGCCCTTGCGGGCGAGCATGCCCACCAGGCGGCGCATGCGCTTGGCGGGGTCGGCGCCCCTGGTGGCCGGGAGTTTGCGGTGAACCAGGGCGCGGGCGGTTTCCTCCTCCTCGGCGGGGTCCAGGGACTCGACGGCTTCGTCGACGGTGTCCTCGGCCACGCCGCGGCGGCGAAGCTCGGCGGCCAGGGCTCGCCTGGCCAGGCCGCGGCCGGCATGCCGGGACCGGACCCAGGCCCGCGCGAACGCCTCATCGTCGATGAGGCCGACGTCGGTGAAGCGGGAGAGGACCCGTTCGGCCACCTCGTCCGGGATGTCCTTGCGGCGCAGGGCGCTCGCGAGCTGGGCCCGCGTGCGGGGCGACGCCGACAGCAGACGCAGGCAGATCTCGCGGGCCCTGGCCTCGGGATCGCTCATGCGGCCGTGGGAGCGGCGGCGCCGCCGGGGAAGGTCCGTGCACCGATCGCGCGGTGCCGGGTGAGGCGCCGCCGCCCTGCATACGAGATCATCGCTCACCCTTCGTCAAGTGTCACCCACCGCCGCGGATTCTTGGTTATGAATCACCCGTCTTGGTGGCCTTCGCCCCCCTTTTCGCGGCGGTGGTCCGGCCGGCGGCGGCCGGAGCCGGGGGCGCGGGCGGCGCGGCGGCCGGGGCGGGCTCGGCCTCCTTGTCGACCTTGGGACCGATGCCCAGCTTCTCCTTGATCTTCTTCTCGATGCCGTCGGCCATGTCGGGGTTGGCCTTGAGGAAGTTGCGGGCGTTCTCCTTGCCCTGGCCGAGCTGGTCGCCGTCGTAGGTGTACCAGGCGCCGGACTTGCGGACGAAGCCGTGCTCCACGCCGAGGTCGATCAGGCCGCCCTCGCGGCTGATGCCCTGGCCGTAGAGGAGGTCGAAGTCGGCGACGCGGAAGGGCGGAGCCATCTTGTTCTTGACGACCTTGACGCGGACGCGGTTGCCGACGGCCTCGGTGCCGTCCTTGAGGGTCTCGATACGGCGGACGTCCAGCCGGACCGAGGCGTAGAACTTCAGCGCCCGGCCCCCGGTGGTGGTCTCCGGGGAGCCGAACATGACGCCGACCTTCTCACGGAGCTGGTTGATGAAGATGGCGGTTGTCTTGGTCTGGTTGATCGCGCCGGTGAGCTTGCGCAGGGCCTGGGACATGAGGCGGGCCTGGAGACCGACGTGGCTGTCGCCCATCTCGCCCTCGATCTCGGCGCGCGGGACGAGCGCGGCGACGGAGTCGATGACGACGATGTCGATCGCGCCTGAGCGGATCAGCATGTCGGTGATCTCCAGGGCCTGCTCGCCGGTGTCGGGCTGGGAGACCAGCAGGGCGTCGATGTCGACACCGAGCTTGGCGGCGTACTCGGGGTCGAGCGCGTGCTCGGCGTCGACGAACGCGGCGATGCCGCCCTTCTTCTGGACACTGGCCACCGCGTGCAGCGCGATGGAGGTCTTGCCGGAGCCCTCGGGGCCGTAGACCTCGACGACGCGCCCGCGCGGGAGGCCGCCGATGCCGAGCGCGATGTCGAGGGAGATCGCGCCGGTGGGGATCACCTCGACGGGCGCCCGCGCCTCCTCGCCCATCCGCATGACCGACCCCTTGCCGAACTGCCGCTCGATCTGGGCGAGTGCGGTCTCGAGAGCCTTCTCCCGGTCGTTCGCTGCCATGAGATGTCCTTCTCGTCGTGACTGTCGGCTTCTCGGCCGCTGCTTTGCGCTGTCGAGGGCGACGTTACGGCGGGCCACCGACACTTTTCGAGCCCCCGCGCAATTGTGGACGACGCCGCCATGGACGGCACCGCCATGGACGACGCCGCGCGTCAGAGACCAGCTTACCGAACATCCGTTCGATCATCGCTCGTTATGCCGATTCGAGCATGAATGGCCGTGCGCTCTCTGGTCCCGACCCCGTACGCTGGCGCAGTCCACGGAGGGTTCCGAACATGACGCTGACCGTCCTCTTCTGCGTCGATCCGCTCCATCCCCGGCGCGTTGACCCCCACTTCTCCCGCGAGGCCGCCGCCGTGCGGGACCACTACGGCGAGATCGCCCTGATCGACCACGACGCGCTGCGGCGCGGCGACGCAGAGGACGCCGTCGACGCGGTGCCCTCCGGCCTGGGGCCCGCCTGGTATCGCGGCTGGATGCTCTCGGCGGAGGAGTACGGCGCGATGGCCGCCGCCTTGAAGCGGCGCGGGACGGTCCTGCTGACGCATCCGAACGACTACAGGCGCGCGCACGAGCTGCCGGGCTGGCATGAGACGTTCGCGGGGCTCACCCCGCACAGCGTGTGGCGGCCCCTCGGCCCGGGGCAGGACCCCGGTGCCCTCCATGAACTGGAGGAGCTCGTCCGTCCGCTGCGCGGCGGCCCGGCCGTGGTCAAGGACTACGTGAAGTCGTGCAAGCACGAGTGGGAGGAGGCGTGCTTCGTCCCCGACGTGAAGAACCTCGCACGGCTGCACGACGTCGCGTCCAAGATGGTCGCGCTACGGGACGACCATCTGGCGGGCGGCCTCGTCGTGCGCGAGTTCGAGGAGTACGACGGCGAGGGTGAGGCGCGCGTGTGGTGGGTGGACGGCGAGCCCGCCCTGGTGGGCCCGCATCCCGACAGCCCTGATGTGGAACTCGATCCGGACGTGGACGCCGTGGCGCCGGCCGTCCGCGCGCTCGGCTGCCGTTTCATCACCACCGACCTGGCCCGCCGCACGGACGGCGCATGGCGCGTGGTGGAGGTCGGCGACGGTCAGGTCAGCGATCTGCCGTCGTCGGTGGACGCGATGGATCTCTACGCCCACCTGCCCGTACCCGAATGACCGGTCGGCGCGGAACCGGGACACATGTCTCTTCCGTCTCATGATCCGCAGTTCTAGGCTGCCTGATCACTGATGCTTGACTAAGGACGTGTGCCCGTGTCCCCACAGGAGACCGATCGCCGGTTCAGCTCCCGCGTCGTGAAAGTGGGAATGGTGAGCGCGCTGTCACTGACGCTCGTCGCGTGCGGCGCCGGTTCGACCACGGCGCGATGCGTCGATCGGAATTCGCCCGGCAGGGGCGGTTACCGGGTCGTCCCGGACGGCAACTGCGACCCCGGCGACATCGACCGCACGTCCCACGCGTACGGCCGGTACTTCTGGTACTACGGCGGGAAGAGCACCTCCGGGTTCGCGTCCGGCGGCAGCGGCATCCGGCCCGACGGGAAGATCAAGTCGAGCAGCGGGCGGACGCTGAGCCGTGGCGGGTTCGGCGGCAGCGGCCGGAGCGGAGGCTGACCCGTGCACCGTATGCGTTCGACGCCGCGTGACGGCTGGGCGGAGAAGATCGAGGCGCACGGCCTGGCCTTCCACCGCACCGCGCACCCCGAGTACCTGACCCGGCCCTACTGGGACGAGTCCGTGCACTACGTCTTCGACATGATCGAGGTACTGGCACTTGAAACGGCCGTCGAAGAGCTGCACCGGATGTGCCTGGACGTGGTCGAGCACGTCGTGTCCACCGGCCGCTACCACGCTCTCGGCATCCCCGGCTGGGTGGCGCCGCTGATCGAGGAGTCGTGGCGGCGCGGCGATCCGCACCTGTACGGGCGGTTCGATCTGCGTTACGACGGCCAGGGCCCGCCCAAGCTCCTGGAGTACAACGCCGACACTCCGACGGCCCTGGTCGAGAGCTCCGTCGTCCAGTGGCACTGGCTGCAGGACACCCATCCGGGGGACGACCAGTGGAACTCCATTCACGAGCGGCTCGTGGCCCGCTGGAAGGAGATCGCTCCGGCCGCGGGCGGGGGGCCGGTCCATTTCGCCTGGACGGCCGATGACGAGACCGGTGAGGAGGTCATGACGATCGCCTACATGCAGGAGACGGCCGAGGAGGCCGGCCTGCCGGGCATGGCGATCGCCATGGAGGACATCGGCTGGGACTCCGCACGCGGGCGTTTCGTGGACCTGGACGAGCGGGAGATCGGGACGCTCTGCAAGCTCTACCCGTGGGAGTGGATCGTCGCCGAGCCGTTCGGGAAGAACATTCCGGGAGCGCCCACGTCGTGGATAGAGCCGATCTGGAAGATGGTGCTGTCGAACAAGGCGCTGCTCGTCCTGCTGTGGGAGCTCTTCCCCGGGCACCCCAACCTGCTGCCGGCCTACCTGAACACACCCTCGGACCTCACGTCCTACGTGCAGAAGCCGCTGCTGGGGCGGGAGGGGGCGAGCATGCGCATCGTCCTGCCGGACGGAACCGAGCAGCGAACCGAGGGCGACTACGGCACGGAAGGGTTCGTCTTCCAGGAGTTCTGCCCGCTGCCGGACTTCGATGGCGAGCACCCGGTGCTGGGGGCGTGGGTGGTCCACGATGAAGCGGCCGGCCTCGGCATCAGGGAGACGTCGGGACTCATCACCGACGACACGTCGTCGTTCGTCCCGCACCGCATTCGGCTGTAGCGGCTACTGCAGGGTGGACGGCACGTCGAAGTTCGCGACGACGGCCTCCCAGACCTTCCTGGCGGGTTCCCCGTCGGTGAGTGCCTGCTCGATGGTGCGGCCGCCCAGTTCGGCCATGACGTAGTCCTTGGCCACACTCTCGGCGTAGCGCTCGCCGAACTGCTGCTTCATCCGATCCCAGAAAACTGTGAGCCGCACCGCTCCACGCTATCCGACGGAGGACTCCCCCAAGGACCGCGTGACCTCGCCGGGGACGGCGGGTCCGGTCCCTTGGCGGTGCTGGCGGTGCAGACCCGTCAGGTAGCGCTCGACGCCCTCGATGACGCGGGCCGTCCGGTAGGAGGGGAAGACGTCGAAGGCGTGCTGGGCCCCCTTCATCTCGGCATGGATGACGGGTGACTTGGAGACGTCCCGGAGCCGTTCCACGAACCGGCGTGCTTCGGCCACGGGGATGAGCGAGTCGCGGCTTCCGTGGATGACGAAGAAGGGCGGCGCGTCCTCGCTGATGTACGTGACGGGGGACGCCTTGGCGTACGCTTCCCGGTTCCCTTCGAAGGGCTGCTTGATCACCATTCGTTCCATGAGGCCGGTGGCGCCCATGGGACGCGGCCACGGCCCCGGTTCGAAGAGGTTGTAGACGCCGTAGAACGGGACGGCACCCTGCACGCTGGTGTCGGTGTCCTCGAAGCCCGGCTGGAATTCGGGCACGTTCGCCGTCAACGCGACCATCGCCGCGAGGTGCCCGCCGGCCGAACCACCGGTCACACAGAGGAAGCCGGGATCGGCTCCGTACTCCCTGGCGTGCTCCCTGTACCAGGCGAGGAAGTGCTTGAGGTCGATGAGGTGCTCGGGCCAGGTGGCGCGGGGGCTGAGCCGGTAGTTGACGTTGAAGCCGACCCATCCCTGCGAGGCCATGTGGTTGAGCAAGGGCAATCCCTGCTCGCGTTTGTCTCCGATGACCCACGCGCCGCCGTGGATCTGCATGAGCCCGGGACGCAGTTCATCGCCGGGGAGCTCGCCGGTCGGCCGGAAGACGTCCAGCTTCAGGCGCAGCCGGCCGTCCTCGCGGTAGACGACGTTGCGTTCGACCCGCACGCCTTTGCGCGGGATCAGGCACAGCGGCGGGACGATCAGATGCGAGAGCGGATAGTGGGGAGCGCCTTCGGGGTCCAGGTCGAGGGGCGCGCCGCTGCCCCGCAGCGTGACGACCGTACGGCGGGACGCGACGATGGTGGCCGCGACGCCCGCCATGCCCAGCGCCGCCAGGGCGAGACCCGTCCAGCCGGGCCAGCCGTCCAGTCCACCGAACACGGCCGTGAGCGTGGTGGCGACGGCCCCGGTGACGAGCACGTGCGGCGCCATCTCGATGGTCAGCCACCCCAGGAAGAAACTCGGCGTGAGCAGGACGGCGCTGCGCCGGGGAGCGTGCGCGTTGGCGGCGGCCAGGGCGAGCAGGATCCCGAGGACGAGCAGGACGTAGGTCATCGAGATCCCCTTGGCGGCGAGTGTCCCATCCGTAGAACCATGCCCGGACAAGTGCTTGCTTACAAGGTGACGCCCGCCACCCCGTCGCGTTCTGTCGGCCCCGCAAGGCAGTATGGCGCCATGGGCGGTGACGTGCTCGAACGCTTCTCCCCGGCGACCCGCGCCTGGTTCCGCGGGGCGTTCGCCGCGCCCACCCCCGCCCAGGCTGGGGCGTGGGAGTCCATCACGGGCGGCGGCGACACGCTCGTCGTCGCGCCCACCGGGTCCGGCAAGACCCTGGCGGCGTTCCTGTGGTCGCTGGACCGGCTCGCCACCGGGCCCGTCCCGGACGATCCGCTGCGGCGCTGCCGCGTCCTGTACGTGTCGCCGCTGAAGGCCCTCGCCGTGGACGTCGAGCGCAACCTGCGCGCCCCGCTGACCGGGATCCGGCAGGCGGCGCGCCGGCTCGGCCTGCCCGAGCCGGCGGTCCGGGTCGGGATGCGGTCGGGCGACACCCCGGCCGACGAGCGCCGCCGGCTCGCCGTCAAGCCGCCGGACATCCTGATCACCACGCCCGAGTCGCTGTTCCTGATCCTGACCTCGCGGGCGCGCGAGTCGCTGCGCGGTGTCGAGACCGTCATCGTGGACGAGGTGCACGCGGTGGCGGGCACCAAGCGCGGCGCGCACCTGGCGCTCTCCCTCGAACGGCTGGACGACCTCCTCGATCGGCCCGCCCAGCGGATCGGCCTGTCGGCGACCGTCCGTCCCGCGGACGAGGTGGCGGCCTTCCTGGGCGGGACGAACCCGGCCTCCGTCGTCCAGCCTCCGTCCGACAAGGTCTTCGATCTCGACATCGTCGTCCCCGTGGAGGACATGGGCGAGGTCGGCCAGTTCGTTGACGACTCCGGTACGGCCGACCCCCGGCAGCGCAGCATCTGGCCCCATGTCGAAGACCGTCTGCTCGACCTCATCCAGGCACACCGCTCGACACTGGTGTTCGCCAACTCACGGCGGCTGGCCGAAAGGCTCTGCGGACGGCTGAACGAACTCGCCTACGAACGCACGACGGGCGAGCCCCTGCCCGAGGACCACTCCCCCGCCGCCACGATGGCCCAGGCGGGTACGGCCAGAGGCGCCCCTCTGGAGATCGCCAGAGCGCACCACGGCTCGGTCTCCAAGGAGGAACGGGCCGGCATCGAGAACGCTCTGAAGGAGGGGCGCCTTCCGGCGGTCGTGGCGACGTCCAGCCTGGAACTGGGCATCGACATGGGCGCCGTCGATCTGGTCGTCCAAGTGGAGTCACCGCCGTCGGTGGCCGGCGGGCTCCAGCGGGTGGGGCGCGCGGGCCACCAGGTCGGTGCCGTCTCCAAGGGCGTGATCTTCCCCAAGTACCGGGGCGACCTCGTCCAGACGGCGGTGGTGGCCGAGCGGATGCGCGACGGCGAGATCGAGGAGCTGCGCTACCCGCGCAACCCCCTGGACGTCCTCGCGCAGCAGATCGTCGCGATGGTCTCCATGGACGAATGGACCGTCGACGATCTGGAATCACTGGTCAAGCGCGCCGCTCCCTACGCCACGCTCCCGCGTTCGGCCCTGGAGGCGTGCCTCGACATGCTCGCCGGGCGCTACCCCAGTGACGAGTTCGGCGAACTCCGCCCACGCCTGGTGTGGGACCGGGTGACGGGCGTCCTGCACGGCCGTCCCGGCGCGCAACGCCTCGCGGTGACCAGCGGGGGGACGATCCCGGACCGCGGCCTGTTCGGAGTGTTCCTCGCCGGCGGGGCTCCGTCCGCCCGGGGAACGGCCTCCGGAGGGTCCCGCGTCGGGGAACTGGACGAGGAGATGGTCTACGAGTCGCGCGTCGGCGACGTGTTCGTGCTCGGCGCCAGCTCGTGGCGCATCGAGGACATCACGCCCGACCGGGTGCTCGTCTCCCCCGCCCCCGGCCGGCCCGGCAAGCTGCCGTTCTGGCACGGCGACACACCGGGGCGGCCGGCCGAGCTGGGCCGCGCGCTCGGCTCGTTCACCCGCGAGCTGGCCGGCCTGCCCGCGCGGGAGGCCCGCGAGCGCGTCTCCGCCGCGGGGCTGGACGCCTGGGCCGCGGCCAACCTCGTCTCCTACGTGAGCGAGCAGCGTGAGGCCACGGGGCACGTCCCCGACGACCGCACGGTGGTCGTCGAACGGTTCCGCGACGAGCTCGGTGACTGGCGTATGGTCGTCCACTCTCCGCTGGGCGCGCGCGTGCACGCGCCCTGGGCCCTTGCCATCGCGGGCCGTCTGCGCGAACGGTACGGCGTCGACGCGCAGGCCATGCACGCCGACGACGGCATCGTCATCCGCATCCCGGACATGGACGAGCCGCCCGGCCTCGATCTCGCCGTCTTCGACGCCGACGACATCGAGCGCGTCGTCGTGGACGAGCTGGGCGGCTCGGCGCTGTTCGCGGCCCGGTTCCGCGAGTGCGCGGCGCGTTCCCTGCTGCTCCCCCGCCGTCGCCCCGACAGGCGCACGCCGCTCTGGCAGCAGCGCCAGCGCGCCGCGCAGCTCCTCGCCGTCGCGAGCAAGTACCCCTCGTTCCCGATCGTGCTGGAGACCATCCGCGAGTGCCTGCAGGACGTGTTCGACGTCCCTGGCCTGGTGCAGCTCATGCGCGACCTGTCGGGACGCAAGGTCCGCACGGTCGAGGTGGAGACGCCGGAGCCGTCGCCCTACGCGCGGTCCCTGCTGTTCCACTACGTCGGCGCGTTCATGTACGAGGGCGACTCCCCGCTCGCCGAACGCCGCGCCCAGGCACTCGCGCTCGACTCGGCGCTGCTCGCCGAACTGCTCGGCCAGGCCGATCTCCGCGAGCTGCTCGACCCCGACGCCGTCGCCGACACCGAACGCGAACTCCAGCGCCTGGCCGCCGACCGCCGTGCCCGCGACATGGAGGGCGTCGCCGACCTCCTCCGCGCCCTCGGGCCCCTCACCACGGCGGAGGTCGCCGAACGGGCCCTCGGCCCGGGTGCCGCGCCGAGCGGTCACGCCGCCCTGGAGGGCGAGGCGGCGGGTCCGGACGCGGCTCCGGACTCCGGCGCGGTACTCGCCCTGGTGGCGCGGTGGCTGGTGGAGCTGGAAGGAGCGCGGCGGGCGATCCGGGTGCGGGTCGCCGGGCAGGAGCGCTGGGCCGCGATCGAGGACGCGGGGCGGCTCCGCGACGCGCTCGGGGCGCCGCTGCCCGTGGGCGTCCCGGAAGCGTTCCTCGAACCGGTGGGCGACCCGCTCGGCGACCTGATCTCCCGGTACGCGCGCACACACGGGCCGTTCCGGGCGGGTGAGGCCGCCGCCCGCTTCGGGCTGGGCATCGCCGTGGTCGTGGAGACCCTGCGGCGGCTGGCGGGCGCGGGCCGGGTCGTCGAGGGCGAGTTCCTGCCCGCCCAGGCCGTTGCGGGCCCGCTGACGGCCGAATGGTGCGACACCGGCGTCCTGCGCGTGCTGCGGCGCCGCAGCCTGGCCCGGCTCCGCGCCGAGGTGGAACCGTCCCCGCCGGAGTCACTCGGCCGTTTCCTGCCCGCCTGGCACGGCGTTTACGGCGGGTCGCGGCTGCGGGGCGTCGACGCGCTCGTCCAGGCGATCGAGCAGTTGCAGGGCGCGGCGGTCCCGGCGTCCGCGCTGGAGTCGCTGATCCTGCCGTCCCGGGTGCCCGGCTACACCCCCGCCATGCTGGACGAGCTGACGTCCGCCGGCGAGGTCGTGTGGGCGGGGCAGGGCGGTCTGCCGGGCGGCGACGGCTGGGTGGCGCTCTACCTGGCCGACACCGCGCCGCTCCTCATGCCGGAACCCGCGGAGATCACCCTCACGCCCGTGCATCGGGCCGTCCTGGACGCGCTCGGTGACGGCGGCGCCCACTTCTTCCGGACGCTGTCCGACCGGGTGAACAAGGACGTCACCGCGAACGATGCCGACCTCGTCACCGCCCTGTGGGACCTCGTATGGTCCGGGCACCTCACCAACGACACGATGGCGCCGTTGCGCGCCGCGCTGGGGTCCGGCCGTCCGGCGCACCGTTCCCGGACGACACGCCGCGGCCGTCCCGTCCTGCCGTCCAGGACGGGCCCGCCCACGGTCGCCGGACGCTGGTGGCCGCTCCCCGAGCGGGAGGCCACCGCGACACTGCGGTCCCACGCCCTCGCCGAAGCCCTCCTGGAGCGGTACGGCATCGTGATACGCGGTGCTGTCGCCGCCGAACGCACCCCCGGCGGTTTCTCCGCCGTCTACCCGGTGCTCCGCGCGTTCGAGGAGACGGGCCGGTGCCGCCGGGGCTACTTCGTCGAGGGCCTGGGAGCCGCCCAGTTCGCCCTGCCGGGCGCCGTCGACCGGCTCCGCGCGCTCCGCCCCGCGGCCGCTCCCCCGGGCGACGTCCCCGCACTCTGGGAGACGCCCCGCGAACCCGGCGGCCGGGCCCTCGTCCTCGCCGCCACCGACCCGGCCAACCCGTACGGGGCGGCGCTGCCCTGGCCGGAACGCGGTGAGGAGGCCGCCGGCGGCCACAAGCCCGGCCGCAAGGCGGGCGCGCTGGTCGTGCTGGTCGAGGGGCGCCTCGTCCTCTATGTCGAACGCGGCGGCCGGACCCTGCTGACCTGGTCCGATGATCCGGGCATCCGGCAACCGGCGGTGGACGCCCTGGCGCTGGCCGTCCGCGAGGGCGCCCTGGGCAAGCTGACCGTGGAACGCGCCGACGGGGAAGCGATCAGCGACTCCCCGCTGGCCGCCGCCCTGGAGTCCGCGGGTTTCCATCCGACCCCCCGGGGCCTGCGCCTCCGCTCCTGATCATGCGTGATCGCGGCGGACGCGTTCCGGGGAGGCGGCCCGGGGTCAGCGGCGGCGTTTGAACATGGCGATCAGGCCCCGGAGGGCTCGTTCGTCCAGGGAACCGAACGGGTTGTCGTGGACGAGGTAGGTCCAGGTCGCGGAGGGGCGTTTCAGGCCGGCGGAGGCCAGGTCGATGCCGCTCTCATCGGCGGTCAGGGCCGCGAAGGCGGCCACCGCGCGGTTCCGGGCGTCGCCGAGGAGGCGTTTGCCCGCCGGGACAGCCTCGCGGTTGAACTCGATCAGCGGGTCCAGGCCGCGGCCGAGGGAGCGCAGGTGGATGCCCTCGCGCAGGTCGGCGAGGTAGGCCAGGTGCTCGGCCCAGCAGCGGTCCAGGTGGTACAGGACGATCTGGCGCGCGGCGGCGGTGACCGCGCCCGCGCCCGCGATCGCGGTGAGCTCGGCGTGCCGTCCGGGGGCGGCGGCGGCCATGGCCCGGCCGGCGGCGTCGCCGTGCAGGACGGCGTCGCGTTCGGTGAGAAGCTCGCGGCGCTGCAGTCCGATCAGGTGGTTGTAGCGCCAGGTGTTGCGGTGCAGTTCGAGGGCGACGCCCTCGGCGACGCGCTGGGCGTGGCCGACGATCCAGTGCGCGCCCTTGTCGGTGATCAGCCCGTCGTCGTCCGAGGGCGCCCTGCTCTTCTCGTCGGGCGCGTAGCGGGTGACGAGGTCGTCCTGGAGGCTGGTGAAGAAGACGGAGCCGCCGGGGTCGCCCTGCCGGCCGGCGCGGCCGCGGAGCTGGTCGTCCAGGCGGCTGCTGTGGTAACGGCCGGTGCCGATGACGAGGAGTCCGCCCGCCTCGGCGACGCGGTCGTGGTCGGAGCCCGGCGCGTCGGCGGGCGCGGTGCCCGGGGCGGTGGACGGGCTGCCGCCGAGGCGGATGTCGGTGCCGCGGCCCGCCATCTGGGTCGAGACGGTGATCGCGCCGTGGGCCCCGGCCTCGGCGATGATCGCGGCCTCCTCGGCGTCGTTCTTGGCGTTGAGGACGACCCCGTCCAGCCCGGCGCGGGCGAGGCGGCGGGCGAGGCGCTCGGACTCGGCGACGTCGCCGGTGCCGACCAGCACCGGCCGCCCGGCGGCGTGCGCGGCGGCGATCTCCTCGACGATCGCGACGTCCTTGTCGGCGGTGGTCGCGTAGAGGCGGTCGGGCTCGTCCACACGGACGCAGGGCCGGTTCGGCGGGATGATCGCGATCTGCAGCGAGTAGAACTCGGTGAGCCGGCCGGACACGGCCATCGCCGTGCCGGTCATCCCGCACCGGACGGGGTAGCGCCCGATCAGCTCCTGGACGGTGATCGAGTCGAGGATCTCGCCGCTCGGGGACGCCTCCAGGGCCTCCTTCGCCTCCACCGCGGCCTGCAGCCCGTCCGGCCAGCGCTGCAGCAGCGCGACCCGGCCCCGCGACTCGCTGATCAGCTTCACCGCGCCGTCCAGGACGATGTAGTCCACATCGCGGTGCAGCAGGACCTCGGCGTGCAGCGCCACGTTCACCGCGGTGAGCGTGGAAAGGTTCTCGGGCGCGTAGAGGTCCAGGTTCAGAACGCGTTCCACCTCGCGTGCCCCGGCCGGCGTGAGCTGGACGTTCCGCGCCTCGTCGTCGGTGGCGTAGTGCAGGCCGGGCCGCAGCCGCCGGACGAGGTCGGCGTGCCGGGGGTCGGCGGCGTCGAGGCCGGCGGCCCCGGCGAGGACGAGCGGCGTCATGGCCTCGTCCACGAGCACCGAGTCGGCCTCGTCGATCAGCACGGCGGACGGCGAGGGCAGGACCAGGTCGCCGGGGTCGGTGGCGAGCCGGTCCCGCAGCAGGTCGAAGCCGACCTCGCTGACCGGCGCGTACGTCACGTCGGCCGCGTACGCCGACCGCCGCTCGCCGGGCGTGGACGACTGCCCCACCCAGCCCACGGAGACGCCCAGCATCGCATGCAGCGGGCCCATCCACTGCGCGTCGCGGCGCGCCAGGTAGTCGTTGACCGACAGCACGTGCACCTGACGGCCGCGCAACGCGTGCCCGGCGGCGGCCAGGGCCCCCGCCAGGGTCTTGCCCTCGCCGGTCGCCATCTCGGCGACGTGCCCGGACAGCAGCGCGAGCGTCCCGATCAGCTGGACGTCGAACGGCCGCTCCCCCAGCGTCCGGCGGGCGGCCTCCCGGCCGAGGGCGCACAGCTCCGCCGGGTCGTCCTCCGCGCGGAGAGCGGACACGGCGGAGGTCAGCTCGGCATCGGACAGCTCCCGGACCCGGGACTCGCGCCTTCCCGCCTCGTCCGCCAGCGCGCGGAAGGGCGCCAGGTCGACGCTGCCCGGCTTCTGGGCGAGCCTCCGCAGCCGGTCACGCAGCGCCATGGCGTCCCCTCGGTCGATCTGTCGCGGTCCCCCCCGCGGGCGGGTCCGAGACGGCGTTCCCCTCCATGATCCCAGTGTGGAGGCCAGTGCCGCCAAGGGCGTTCTCCGCTGTTGGTCTGAGTCCGATTTCATTCCTTGGTTGGATCCCTTCCGCCCCTTCCGTTTGAGATCATGAGGTCATCACGGGGTTGCGGTGGCCAAGGGGAAAGCGTCACCGCGGAACGGGGTTTCGCCATGACACCTACGGCACGGAAGGCAGCCGCGCTCCGGCGCAAGCGCCAGATCATCAGCCAGACCGTCATCGACCGGGCGCTGAACGATCCGCGGCGCCACAAGGAGGCCGCCGTCGCGGCGGCGTCGCCGGGTAGCCGCTGAAGGAACGGTCCACAAAAGCGCCCCCCGCCGGCCGGCGGGGGGCGCTCGGCTTCGCCTGAGCCGCCCCGCCGCTAGGGCGTCCCGCCCGCAGAGAACACCTCGTCGCGGGCCTTCTGCAGCGCCGCGTACAGGGCGCCGCGCAGAACGGGGTTGCCCTCCACCCCGGTGACGGCCACGGCCGGACGGGTGGGGCTGATCCGCCCGACGATCCGCTCGATGCGGGTGGCGAGGGGACGTCCGCCGGCCCGGCCGAGACTTCCCGACAGCACGACGAGGCCCGGGTCCAGGACGATGTTGACCGAGGTCACGCCGTAGGAGATGCGGTTGGCGAGTTCGTCCAGGAACGCGCCGCCGCGGCTCTCGTCGGCGGCGGCCGCGCTGACGCAGTCGAACGCGGTCGGCTCGGCGATCCCGTGCTCGTGGGCCAGGGCGCGCACCGCGTCGGCGCCGACCAGGGCCCCGTAACCGCCGGCGAGGGTCGGGATCCCCCAGGTCGTCGACTCGGTGACGCCCTCGTCCTCGGGGGCGCGGCGGGCGGCGCCGAGCGGCAGCGGCGCGCCCGGGACCGGCAGGTAGCCGATCTCCCCCGCACCGCCCCAGCGCCCGCGGTGCAGCCGGCCGCCCAGCATCACCGACAGGCCCATGCCGCGGTCGAACCACATGAGCGCGAAGTCGTCGGCGCCCTGCGCGGAGCCGTACGCCCGTTCGGCGATCGCGGCCAGGTTGACGTCGTTCTCTATGGTCACGGGCCGCCGCAGGTCGGTCCTCAGCGCGGCCAGCACGCCCTCGTGCCAGGACGGCAGGTCGAACGAGAACTGGACATCCCCGGAGCGCGGGTCGACGACGCCGGGCGTCCCGATGACGAAGGCGTTCAGCTTCGACACCGCGACCCGGGCCGACCGGCACGCCTTGACGACGGCGTTGTGGACCATCTTCACCGGCTCGCCGGCGCCATTCGGGTCCACGGTGACCTGGGCGGCGATGTGTCCGGTGATGTCGGCGACACCGGCGGTGACGCCGTCCGGCCCGACCTCCAGCCCGGCGACATAGGCACTGGACGGGACGACCGCGTACAGGGCGGCGTTGGGCCCGCGTCCCCCGGCCTGCTCGCCGACGACCGAGACCAGCCCCCGCTCCTCCAGTCTCGACAGCAACTGGGAGGCGGTCACCTTCGACAGCCCGGTGTGCTCCCCGATCTGGGCGCGGGTCAGCGGGCCCCGCTCGACGAGCAGGTCCAGCGCCGCGCGGTCGTTGAGCTCACGCAGCAGCCTCGGCGTTCCCGGGCGTGTGGCCATGCCGGCCCCCTCGATGTCTCAATCCGCTAACGGGCGGTTTTGTTTAGGAAAGTTTCTTGTTAGTTTACGCCCAAGCGCCGGCCGGTCCGGTACCCCGGGCCGGGGGCGCGCGCAGAGCGCGGACTGGCGAGCAGGGCGCCCGCGAGCGATGCGAACGCGAGGAGGGCATGGCCAGGACCCTAAAGGGTTCACGCCGTTCCCACTCGCTCCGCAGGCCATAAGGCCGCGCGAGGCGATGCCGGAAAGGAACCCCCAGTGAAGTACATCAAGGTGGCGGCCGCGGCGGCCGCGATCGCCCTGGCCGCCACGGCCTGCGGCGGCGACAGCAAGGACGACCGGGCCGGCGCGGACAAGGACCCGGCGCGGCTCAAGGTCTGGATGATGGGCGACGGGACGCCGGAGCAGACCAAGTTCCTCGACGACGTCGAGACGGAGTTCAAGCAGAAGCACCCGAACACCGACGTCCAGATCAAATACGTCCCCTGGCCGCAGGTCGCCACCACGTTCCAGAAGGCGGCGGCGGGCGGGGAGGGGCCCGATGTCACCGAACTCGGCAACACCGACGTCCAGTCCCACATCGACCAGGGCAGCCTCGCCGACATCACCGGCCGGTTCAACGGCTGGGCGGACGGCAAGACGCTCAACAGGACCGCGCTCGGCAACGACACCGCCGACGGCAAGATCTACGCGGTGCCGTGGTACGGCGGCGTCCGCGGCGTCTGGTACCGGACGGACTGGTTCCAGGACCTCGGCATCCAGCCGCCGAAGACCTGGGACGAGCTGACCGCCGCCGCCAAGAAGGTCCAGGACGCCAAGAAGGTGCCCGGCATCGGCATCCCGAGCGACCAGACCAACGCCCTGCTCAGCTTCATCTGGGGCAACAACGGCGACGTGGCCGCCAAGGAGGGCGGCAAGTGGGCCGGCAAGCTCGACCAGCCCGCCGCCGTCGAGGCGGTCGAGTACTACGCCGGTCTCGTCACCACCGAGAAGGTCGCGCCCGAGAAGTACGTCGGCAAGAACGAGCTTGAGGGCCCGCAGCGCGACTTCGCGCTCGGCAAGCTCGGCATGTACATCGACGGCAGCTGGGCGCTGAAGGAGATGAAGAAGGTCTCCGACAAGAACGCCGACAAGTGGGGTGTGTTCCCGATCCCGGGCAAGGCCGGCGGCAACGCCCCGGTCATGGCGGGCGGCTCGGACCTCGCCGTCTGGAACGACAGCAAGGCCAAGGCCGCGGCGTTCGACTACATCACGGTCCTGAACAACGCCAAGAACGCCAAGGCGTGGGCCGACTACAGCGGTTTCTCCTCCATGCGCTCGGACGTGAAGTTCTCCGACCCGAAGCTGGAGATCTTCACCGAGATCGCCGGCAACACCGAGTTCCCGCCGATCAGCCCGGGCTGGGGCGAGTTCGAGCAGGCCAAGAAGGTGCTGCCGAACGCGGTGAAGGCCATCATGCAGGGCAAGCCCGCCGAAGGGGAGATGAAGAAGGCGAACGAGCAGGCCAACACCCTGCTGAACCCGTAGCCCCGGCTGATCGGAACGTCCATGCTCGACACCGCACCCGCGGTGCGGAGAGCGCCCGGCCGGAGGTTCTCCGGCCGGGCGCGCCCCCGCCGCCGGCCCCGCCGCGGGCCCTACCTGCTGATCGCGCCGACCGTGCTCGTGATCGCCGTGCTGATGTTCTGGCCGATGATCCAGATCGGGATCATGTCGTTCCAGAAGGTCGGCAACCGCCAGTTGCGCGGCGAGCCGGCCGAGCCGGTGGGGACCGAGAACTTCGACAAGATCTTCAATGATCCGTTCTTCTGGCAGACCCTCCGGCACACGGTGCTCTTCGCCGTCGTCGCGGTGTCCCTGACCCTGCTCATCGGGACGCTCGTGGGCCTGCTGCTCAACAAGCTCGGCAGGAAGATGTCCGGCTTCGTCGCCGGCGGCGTCATGGTCGCCTGGGCGACCCCGCCGGTCACCGCCGCGATCATCTTCAGCTGGCTGTTCGGCACGACCGGCGGCCTGGTCAACTGGTTCCTCGCCCTGCTGCCGGACTTCCTCGCCGGCGGCGGCTGGAACGACCACAACTGGTTCGCCACGCCGCTGTCCACCTACACCGTCCTGACCGTGTGCGTCGTGTGGCAGGCGTGCCCGTTCGTCGCCGTGTCCGTGCTGGCCGGGCTGAAGAGCGTCCCCGGCGAACTGTACGAGGCGGCACGGGTGGACGGGTCGGGCCCGTGGCGGACGTTCTGGAGCATCACCTACCCGATGCTCAAGCCGATCTTCCTCGTGCTGATCGTCATGTCGATCATCTGGGACTTCAAGGTCTTCACCCAGCTGTTCATCATGTCCGGGACGGCCAACCGCGACGCGTTCAACCTGTCGCTCTACGGCTACTCCGAGGCGTTCGGCTCACTGAATCCGAAGCTCGGCATGGGCTCGGCGATCGCGCTGGTGCTCACGCTCATCCTGCTCGTCGTCACCGCCCTGTACGTGCGGGTCATGGTCCGTCAGGGGGAGACACGATGAGGTTCAGACCCGCGAAGCGGCCGGGGGGCGCGGGGGGCCGTCCCCGCGCGATGAAACGCCGGGCGCGCGGGATGCTGCTGAACGGGACGGGCCTGCTCGTCTTCCTGATCGCGGTCTTCCCCGTCTTCTGGATGGCGTCCACCGCGTTCAAGCCGAACACCGAGATCTTCAGCACGACACCGAAGCCGCTCCCCGCCCACCCGACGCTGGAGCACTTCGACCTGGTGCTGAACGGCGGCATCGCCGAGGTCTCCTTCTGGGAGTACTTCCGCAACAGCGCGATCCTCGCCCTCGTCACCGTCCTGGCGTCGGGCCTGCTCGCGCTGATGGCCGCCACCGCCGTCGCCCGGTTCCGCTTCCGGTTCCGCACGACGTTCCTCATCATGCTGCTGATCGTGCAGATGGTGCCGTGCGAGGCGCTGGTCATCCCGCTGTTCCTCGACCTGAAGCGGCTCGACCTGCTCAACAGCCTGGCGGGGCTCGCGCTCGTCTACGTCGGCTTCGCGGTGCCGTTCGCCATCTGGATGCTGCGCGGCTTCGTCGCCGCGGTGCCGCGCGAACTGGAGGAGGCGGCCGCCATCGACGGCGCCGGCCCGGTCCGCACGTTCTTGCGCGTCCTGCTCCCGCTGGTCGCGCCCGGGCTCGTGGCGACCAGCATCTTCTCCTTCATCACCGCCTGGAACGAGTTCATCTTCGCGTTCACGTTCCTCGACGACCAGAACAAGTACACCTTGCCGATCATGCTGCAGTTCTTCTTCGGCCGCAGCGGCAACGCCTGGGGGCCCATCATGGCAGCGTCCACGCTGCTCACCATTCCCGTCATCGCCTTCTTCCTGCTCGTCCAGCGCCGTATGGTGTCCGGCCTCACCGCCGGGGCGGTGAAGGGGTGACGGCCGGCGACATCGCGACCACGGCGGAGATCGCCCGGCTGGCGCGCGGCACACTGCTCCCGTCGTTCCCCGGGGCGACCGCGCCGCGCTGGCTGCTGGACGAGCTGGAGGCCGGCCTCGGCGGCGTCACGCTCTTCGCCCTCACCGGCAACGTGCCGAGCCCGGAGTCGCTCGCCGCGCTCACCGCGCGGCTACGGGAGGCCGGCGACCCGTTCATCACGATCGACGAGGAGGGCGGTGACGTCACCCGCCTCGGCGGCCACGCCACCGGCAGCCCCTATCCGGGCAACGCCGCGCTCGGCGCCGTGGACGATCCGGAACTGACCCGCCGCATCTACCGCTCCCTGGGCGCCGAGCTGGCCGAGGTCGGCGTCAACGTCAACTTCGCGCCGTCGGTGGACGTCAACACCGCCGACGACAACCCCGTCATCGGGACCCGCTCGTTCGGCTCCGACCCCGAGCTGGTCGCCCGGCACGCCGCCGCGTCCGTCACCGGAACGCAGGAGGCGGGCGTCGCGGCCTGCGCGAAGCACTTCCCCGGCCACGGCGCGACGGTGGACGACTCGCACCTGTCGGTCCCGCTCGTCGACGCCGACCTGGACCTGCTGGAACGCCGCGAGCTGGTGCCGTTCCGGGCCGCGATCGCGGCCGGCACCCGCGCGGTGATGACCGGGCATCTCAACCTGCCGGCGATCACCGGGGGCGTCCCGGCGACGCTGTCGCACGCGGCGATCACCGGGCTGCTCCGCGAACGGCTGGGCCATCCGGGCGTGATCGTCACCGACGCGCTCGACATGCAGGGTGCCAGCGGCGCGATCGGCATCCCGGAGGCGTCCGTCCGGGCGCTCATCGCGGGCGCCGATCTGCTGTGCCTCGGCCCGCGCGAGCACGCCGAGACGGTCGCGGCGACGCTCGCCGCGATCGACGACGCGGTGCGGACCGGGCGGCTGCCGATGACCCGGCTGGCGGACGCCGCCGAGCGCACCGCCCGTCTCAAGGAGTGGCTGGCCGGGCACGGCTCCGCTGTCGTGGACCGCGCGGCGGGGCTCGAAGCCGCCCGCCGCGCCATCCGGGTCGCGGGGGCGCTCCCAGGCTGGGACGCGGCGCCCCTGGTGGTCGAGACGGAGTCGGCCGGCAACATCGCGGTCGGCCCGACCCCGTGGGGACTGCACCCGTGGGCGCCCGACGCCGTCCAGGCCGACGGGACGGACGGGGCGGCGGACCGGGTCCTGGACCGCGCCAAGGGACGCGGGCTCATCGTCGTCCTGCGCGACGCGCACCGGCACGCCGGCCAGCGGGCCCTCACCACGGCCCTGCTGACCGCCCGTCCCGACACCGTCGTCGTGGAGATGGGGCTCCCCGTCTGGCGTCCCGGCTCGGCCGTCTACCTGGCCACCTACGGAGCCGCCGCCGCCAACGCCCAGGCCGCCGCCGAGCTGCTCGGCCTGACCGCGGCCGGCTAGGCCCGTGGCGTGCCCGCCGGAGGAGGAGCCCGGTTCCGGCGGGCGCGCCGCGTCGCCCGCGGCGCCCGATTTCGACACGGTGTCCGACTGGTCCGATCGGCAAGGGATAATACCCGCATGCGATTGTCCGCCAGGGTCGACTACGCGTTGCGCGCCGCCGCCGAGCTGGCGGTCGCCGGGAGTCGCCCGGTGACCGCGGTACAGCTCGCCGAGGCGCAGCGGATCCCGCCCAAATTCCTGGAGAACATCCTCGGCCAGCTGCGCCGGTCCGGCCTGGTCCGGAGCCAGCGGGGGCCCGAGGGCGGCTACTGGCTGGCGCGGCCGGCCGAGCGGATCTCCCTCGCCGACATCATCCGCGCCATCGACGGGCCGCTGCTCGGCGTGCGGGGCGAGCGTCCCGAGCATGTCGGCTACGAGGGGCCGGCGCGATCCCTGCAGGAGGTGTGGATCGCGCTGCGCGCCAGCGAGCGCGCCATCCTGGAGCAGGTCACGCTCGCGCACATCGCGGCCGGGGAACTGCCCGCCCCCGTCCGCAAGCTCACCGAGGACCCGTCCGCCTGGGAGAGCCCGTCCCTGATCTGAATCCGCCATGCCGGAAGGCGATGTCGTCTGGTTCACCGCCCGGCGGTTGCGCGAGGCGCTCGCCGGGCGGGTGCTGACGCGCTCGGACTTCCGCGTCCCCCGGTTCGCGACCGCCGACCTGCGCGGGCGGACGGTCCTGGACGCGGTGTCGCGGGGCAAGCATCTCCTCGTCCGCGTGGAGGGCGGGCTGACCGTCCACACGCATCTGCTGATGGAGGGCCGCTGGCAGATCCGCCGGGCGGGACCCGTGCCACGCGACCACCGGGTCCGGCTCGTCCTGGCGAACGCCGAGTGGCAGGCGGTCGGCCACTCCCTCGGCCTGGTCGAACTGCTGCGCACCGCCGAGGAGGACACGGCGGTCGGCCACCTCGGCCCCGATCTGCTCGATCCGTCGTGGGGCCCGCAGATGGCCGCCGAGGCCGCCCGGCGGCTGCGCGAGCAGCCCGCGCGGGCCGCCGGCGAGGCGCTGCTCGACCAGACACGGCTCGCCGGCATCGGCAACATCTACAAGGCCGAGATCCTGTTCCTGCGGGGCGTGAACCCGTGGACGCGGGTCGAAGACGTCCCCGGCCTGGAAGGTCTCGTGGAGCTGTCACACCGGCTCCTGGACGTCAACAAGGCGCGGCACGGCCACATCACCACCGGTGACCTGGGACGAGGCAGGGAGCACTGGGTGTACGGGCGGGCCGGGCGTCCCTGCCGGCGCTGCGGGACCCCGATCGAGCGCGCGGACCAGCCCTCCCATGCCGGTGAGCGCGTCACCTTCTGGTGCCCGCACTGCCAGCCCGCCCCCGGTACCGGGCCGGCGCCCGCCCGGCCCCCGCGCCCATGATCATCGGACGGTCACCGCACCGCCCGCAACGGTCAGCCCGGCCTGTGGGGCGCCCTCGCCGCAGTCCGGGCCGTTCGGGAACGTGGCCTCGGGGGTGACGTCGACGCGCTCGTCGAGCAGCGTCCGGCCGCCGGCGCCGCGCAGGGTGAGGGTGACCCGCACCGGTGCCTTCGGCAGCCCCTCGACGGGGGCGAACCCGGCCTTGCCGCCGTCCGGCGACGCGGCGGCGCCGCAGCCCGCGTCCGGTTCGGCGCCGTCGCAGCCCATCGGGACGGCCGTCGACGACGGATGCAGCTCGACCCGCGGTTCCCGGCACGTCCCGTCCCAGCACACCCGCAGCGCCACCGACTCGACGCGCCCCGCGTCGGGAGCCGAGACGGCGACGCTCAAGCCGGGCTGTGCGCCGATCTCCGTGCACGGACGCCCCGCGCCGTGCCCCTCTGCGCCGCAGGCGGCCAGGGCGAGCAGCGCGGCACCGAGCGCGGCGTATCTCAGCGGCGCCGCCGCCATGACGTTCATCCCCCAATGATCACCGCATTCGGGGCGCCGGCGGGCCCGGAACGCGAAAAGGCCCCGGCCCCGCCGGTGCGGGACGGGGCCGGGGCCCATCGCACTCGGCGCCCGTTCCGTGCCTGGATCGCGGCGGCACGGCGCCGGGCCCGGTCGCGCCGGTCAGGTCTGCGCCTGGAACATCCAGTGCTGCTTCTCAAGCTCGTGCGTGATGCCGATGAGCAGGTCCTGGGTCACCTGGTCCGGCTCGTCGGTGGCCGCGATGCGCTCCCGGAACCGGCCGATGATCTGCGCCAGGATGTCGGTGATCGCGGCGACGACCTTGTCGTCGACCAGGTAGCCGGCATCGAGCTGCGGCAGCTCGGTACGGTCGGCGACCGTGCGGGCACGGCCGTCGGGATTCACGCCGATCGCCACGGCGCGCTCGGCCACATCGTCCTGCCCGCTGCGGGCGAGGGCGACGATCTCGTCCAGATGCTCGTGGACGACCTTGAAGTTGCGCCCGGTCAGGTTCCAGTGCGCCTGCTTGGCCACGAGAGCGAGATCGATCAGATCGATGAGGGCGCCCTGCAGGGCCTGTCCCGCGACCTTCGCGGCCTCATCCGGAAGCGGGCTCTTGACCGTCCCCATTATCAGGCTCCTTCCGCATCGTTTACGGTTATCCGCTACGACACGGAAATCCCCTCGAATGCCGCGTTCATGCGTGAGACCGCGCACACCCGCGGCCCCCGGTCGGGCATGAACGCACCAAGAACGGGTCAGGCCGCGACCATGTCGGCGCGGAACTCCCCGGTGATCTCCTCCGGCGTCTCCGGAATGCTCTCGGCGGAAATGCGCTCATGCTGCGGCGCGCCCGCCATGACGGGCTCGTGCTGCAGCTCGGCGAGGGCCAGCTGATCCGCTACTTCCCTCAGCACGTGCGACAGCGGGACGCCCAGGGCCTTGCAGATCGAGGACAGCAACTCCGAAGAGGCCTCTTTCTGCCCCCGTTCGACCTCGGAGAGATAGCCGAGTGACACCCGCGCCGCCGCGGACACCTCACGGAGGGTGCGTCCCTGGCGCAGCCGCAGCTGCCGCAGTACGTCACCGAGCAGCTGGCGAAGCAGGACCATCGTCTCGCTCCCTCCCTCAGTTCGGACCATCTGCCGGTTCCACCGTACCCGCCTTGACGGCGGCCATGGCAGACCGTTGATTTCGTGTTCGCTCGGAACGTAACGCTGTAATCAGTCCAGGTCTTCCCGATCTGCCCGAGCCTCCTCGCTCCCGTCCTCGACGTCAAGCCCCATCAGGACGCGTCTTAGCAGCTCAAGGGCGTGCACCACGGTCATCCGGCGGATCACCGCGCGAATCTCCGGCCCGGCACCGGACACTGGGAGTCGCGGGCTGACCACGGTGCGTGAACCTTTCGGTCCGGCCACAGCAATGTAGACCGTTCCCACCGGGCGCCCGTCCTGCGTGTCGGGGCCGGCCACGCCCGTCACGGCGAGCCCGTAGGTCGCGCCGACCGCGTCGCGGACGCCCGCGGCCATCGCCGCGGCCACATCCGGATGGACCGCCCCGTGCTCGGCGAGCAGATCCGCCGGGACGCCCAGCAACCGCTCCTTCGCCTCCGTCGCGTACGTCACCATGCCGCCCGCGTAGGTGGCGGACGAACCGGGCATCGCGGTCAGTTCCGCGCCGATGAGCCCGCCGGTCAGCGACTCCGCCGCCGCGACGGTCTCGCCGCGGGCGGCCAGCAGCCGGTGGACGACCCGGTCCAGCGACTCCTCCTCCGCCCCGTAGACGGCCGAGCCGAGCAGCGACCGGACGCGCGCCTCCACGCCCGCCAGGCGCCCGGCGGCGTCGGGACCGGCCACGGTGATCCGGATCTTCACCTCCGCCGGGTCGGGCAGGTAGGCGAGCTTCACCCCGTCCATCGCCTCGACCTCGGCGAGCCGGGTCGCGACGACCGACTCCCACATCCGGGCGGTGCGCAGCGTGCGGCGGGCGACCGCGGGCAGCCCGGCGATCCGGGCGAGCTCCGGCAGCACCACCTCGTCCATGATCGTGCGCATCTCGAACGGGACGCCGGGCAGCGCGTAGACGACCCCGCCGGGCAGTTCGACGCGCAGGCCCGGCGCCGAGCCCGCGGAGTTGGCCAGCACCCGTGCGCCCTTGGGGACGTCCGCCATGCGCAGCGCCATCGGCTGCAACTCCCGGCCGGCGCGGGCGACCCGCTCGCGCAGCCGCCGCTCCAGGTCCGGGTCGCGGACGAGGGCGGCGCCCGCCGCCTCGGCCAGCGCGTCCCGGGTCAGGTCGTCGTAGGTGGGGCCGAGACCGCCGGTGGTGATGACCGCGTCGGCACGCTCCAGCGCGGTCGTCACGGCCGCGACGATCACCTCCAGTTCGTCGCCGACGACCACGCTGCGGGTGACCTCGACGCCGTGGTCGGCGAGCCGCCGGCCGAGCCACGCCGCGTTCCCGTTGATCGTGTCGCCGAGGAGCAGCTCGTCCCCGACGGTGAGCAGTTCGACCCGCATGGCGTCCCCATCCTCGGTGATCACGGTCCGTCGCGAGCGTCTCGAATCTACCGGCGCCCGCCCGGGACGGCCCCGCCCGCCCGGCGGTTGACCGGGAAAGACGGCCGAATGAGGACGGCGCCGCCGCGGGCGTGTTCGAACCGGTCCAAGCGGCATATCCCTTTTCCGTCGCGGCGGAAAAGACACGGCGCGCTTTTGTTCCCGCGGACGGGACCCTGCCCGTCACCGTGCGCGGACGGCCCACGAGGACGGACGCGCATCGTCGCCGCACGTCATCGGCCGTGAACCCGACAGAACCGGGAAGCGCAGGTCACAATGTGAGTCAAAACTCATCGGCCCGATTCGTCTGTTCGGGCGCGGACAGGGATAATCGAATAGCGTGGCGCCAGCGCAACGGGGCCGCGGGGCCACGACCGGGGTGGGCGTGGCCTCGCGGTCTCCCGCGCGCGTCACGGCCGACTTCCAAGCCGACGAACCGGTGTCAGGTATCACCGCCTTTCCCGGCGGCCCGCGGGGCGGGTCAGGACTCGCCGGGCGCGCGGCGCATCCGCCACGCCCGGACGACGTAGTCCACGCCGGTGACGACGGTGACGACGAGCGCGGCGCCCATCGTGATCCAGCGCAGATAGTCCAGCGGGCCGGGCAGGATGTAGAAGCCGATGGCGATGACCTGGAGCATCGTCTTCAGCTTCCCGCCCTTGCTGGCCGGGATCACACCGCGCCGGATGACGACGAAGCGCAGCACCGTGATGCCGACCTCACGGACCATGATGGCGATCGTCACCCACCACCACAGCTCCCCCATCACCGACAGGCTGACCAGCGCGGCCCCGGTGAGCGCCTTGTCGGCGATCGGGTCGGCGATCTTGCCGAAGTCGGTGACCAGGCCGCGCGCGCGGGCGAGGTCACCGTCGATCTTGTCGGTGATCGAGGCGACGGCGAACACCGCGAACGCGGCGAGCCGCCAGCCGGTGCCGTCCAGGAACAGCAGCCACACGAAGATCGGGACCAGCGCGATCCGGAGCATGGTCAGCGCGTTGGCGATGTTCCACACGCCGGCCGGCGGCGGGGCCGGCGAGCCCGCGACCGGATCCGTCGAGTCCGCGATCATGGCACCTCCGCGATGAGGTCCACGCCGTCGCTGCCGACGACGCGGGCCTCGACGATCTCGCCGGGCGCCAGGCCCTCGCCGCGGACGAGGACCGTCCCGTCCACCTCGGGCGCCTGGTGCTCCGCACGGCCCTCGAAACCGCCGTTCTCCGCCTCCTCCTCCAGCAGCACGCGGACGCGCGAGCCGATGCGGTCCTCGGCCCGCTGGGAGGTCAGCTCGTCCGCCAGCTCCGACAGCTCCGCGACGCGGCGGGCGACCTCGGCCGGGTCGAGCTTGCCGTCCAGATCCGCGGCCTCCGTACCGTCCTCGTCGGAGTAGCCGAACACCCCGATCGCGTCCAGCCGCGCGGCCGACAGGAACTCCACCAGCTCCTCGAAGTCGTCCTCGCTCTCGCCGGGGAAGCCGACGATGAAGTTGGACCGCACGCCCGCGTCCGGCGCCAGCGCGCGGATCTGGCCGAGCAGCCCGAGGAACCGCTCCCGGTCGCCGAACCGGCGCATCGAACGCAGCACCGGGCCGCTCGCGTGCTGGAACGACATGTCGAAGTACGGCGCGACGCCGGGCGTGCCGCAGATCGCCTCGATGAGCCCCGGGCGGGTCTCGGCGGGCTGCAGGTAGCTGACCCGGACGCGCTCGATCCCGTCCACGGCGGCGAGGTCCGGCAGCAGCTTCTCCAGCGCGCGCAGGTCACCGAGGTCCTTGCCGTAGGACGTCGAGTTCTCGCTGACGAGCACCAGCTCGCGGACGCCGTGCCCGGCGAGCCAGCGCGCCTCCTCCACCACCTCCGCCGGCCGGCGCGACACGTACGCGCCGCGGAACGCGGGGATCGCGCAGAACGTGCAGCGCCGGTCGCAGCCGGACGCCAGCTTCAGCGGCGCCACCGGCCCGCCGCCGAGCCGCCGCCGCAGCACCCGCGGGCCGGACGCCGGCGCCACCCCGTCCGGCAGGTCCTCCGCCCCGCCGTGCCCGGGGACCGCCACGGGCGACGCCTGCGGCGTGCGCGGGGACGGCCCCTCGGCGGGCGAGCGCACGAACCGGGGACGCTCGACCGGGCTGATCGGCAGCAGCGTGCGGCGGTCGCGCGGGGTGTGCGCGTCATGCCGGCGGCCCGCCATGACGTCGTCCAGCCGCTCCCCGATCGCGGTGTAGTCGTCGAAGCCGAGCACGGCGTCGGCCTCCGGCAGCGCCTCCGCCAGCTCCCTGCCGTACCGCTCGGCCATGCAGCCGGCCGCCACGACCTTGGCGCCCGAGTCGTGCGCGGCCAGCAGCGTGTCGATGGAGTCCTTCTTGGCGGCCTCGATGAACCCGCAGGTGTTGACGACCACCACGTCGGCGCCGTCCGCGCCGTCCGCCAGGTCCCAGCCCGCGTCCTCGATGCGCGCGGCGAGCTCCTCGGAATCGACCTCGTTGCGGGCGCAGCCGAGCGTGATGAGCGAGACCTTGCGGCGAGTGGACATGCCCCTAAAGGTAATGGGCTCCGGCACCCCGCCGTACCAGCGACCCCTGCCCCCGGCTCAAGCGGATTCGGGGTCGTTGCGGTCGAAGCTCAGCCGCTGGACGCCCTTGCCCTTGCCGGGCGAGCCGAGGTCCTTGCCGTTGACGGTCAGGTTGACGCTGCCCCCGACACCGATCACCAGCTTGACCTTCTTCTTGGCGGTGAAGTCCTTCTCGTCGCCCTTGTGCAGCGTGCCGCTGAACAGCGTCCTGCCCTTGTCACCGATGACGTTCACCCACGTCGTGCGCTTCGCCTCGACCCGCACCTCGACCTTCGTGCGCGGCGCCTCGGCGATCGGGGCGCTGCTCTTCGGCGGCGTGGACGGCGACGGCGCGGGCGTCCCGGCGACCTGCTGGGCGGTGCGCCGCTCGCCGCCGCGGTCATGCCCCACCACCTGGACGATCCCGTAGATGACGACGAGAGCGAGCGCCAGCGCCATCGCGGCGCTCCAGTTCGGCGCCTTGCGCTCGCGGAACGCGAGGGGCTGCTCGGGTTCGAACGCCGACATCGCCGAGACCGGCTGCGGGGCGCCGCCGTGAGCGGCGTCGAACTCGGCGACCAGCGGCTCGGGGTCGATGCCGATGACCCGCGAAATGCTGCGGATGTGGCCGCGCGCGTAGAAGTTGCCGCCGCAGGCGGAGAAATCGTCGGCCTCGATGCCGCGGATCACGGTCTCGCGGATCCGCGTCTGGAGACTCACCTGTGTCATCGAGAGACCGGCCCGCTGACGCTCCTCCGCCAAGGTCTCACCGATGCTCACCTCGGGCCTCCTTCGAGGGCGCTCGCGGCCGATTCCGCGTTACTGCGGCACCAGTCTAGGAACGGCAATGCCCGCTGGGCGACTGACAACACGTTCGAAACAGGGCAAGATTTCGCATCATTCCGCAATGCGCCGTCCGGGTCCGGGTCCGCCGCCGCTCAGCCGCCACCGCGCAGCTCCGCGAGCACCCCGGGAAGATCATCCGGCTTGACCAGGACGTCCCGGGCCTTGGATCCCTCGCTCGGCCCGACGATGTCGCGGCTCTCCATCAGGTCCATCAGCCGCCCGGCCTTGGCGAACCCGACACGGAGCTTGCGCTGCAGCATCGACGTCGATCCGAACTGGGTCGACACCACCAGCTCGATCGCCTGGACGAGCAGGTCCAGGTCGTCGCCGATCTCCTCGTCGATCTCCTTCTTCGGCTTGCTCGACTCGGCGACGTCGTCCCGGTAGTCCGCCTCCATCTGCTTCTTGCAGTGGTCGACGATCCCGTGGATCTCCTTCTCCGCCACGTAGGCGTTCTGGATGCGCATCGGCTTGCTCGCGCCCATCGGCAGGAACAGCGCGTCGCCCTGCCCGACCAGCTTCTCCGCACCCGGCTGGTCAAGGATGACGCGGCTGTCGGACAGCGACGACGTCGCGAACGCCAGCCGGGAGGGGACGTTCGCCTTGATGAGCCCGGTGACGACGTCCACCGACGGCCGCTGCGTCGCCAGGACGAGGTGGATGCCGGCGGCGCGGGCGAGCTGGGTGATGCGGACGACCGAGTCCTCCACGTCGCGGGGCGCGACCATCATCAGGTCGGCCAGCTCGTCCACGATGACCAGCATGTACGGGTACGGCGTGTAGACGCGCTCGCTGCCGGGCGGCGGCTTGAGCTTGCCCGCCTTCACCGCCTTGTTGAAGTCGTCGATGTGCCGGTACCCGGACGCGGCGAGGTCGTCGTAGCGGCGGTCCATCTCCCCGACGACCCATTCCAGGGCCTCGGCCGCCTTCTTCGGGCTGGTGATGATCGGCGTGATCAGGTGGGGGATGCCCTGGTACATCGTCAGCTCGACCCGCTTGGGGTCGACCAGGATCATCCGCACCTCGTCGGGCGTGGCGCGCATCAGGATCGAGGTGATGAGCCCGTTGATGCACGTCGACTTGCCCGCGCCGGTGGCGCCCGCGATGAGGATGTGCGGCATCTTCGCCAGGTTCGCCACGACCGTGCGTCCCTCGACGTCCTTGCCGAGCCCGACGATCATCGGGTGGTGCTCGTTGGTCGCGGCGGGCGAGCGCAGCACGTCGCCGAGGCTGACGATGTCCTTGTCGGTGTTCGGGATCTCCACCCCGATCGCGGACTTACCGGGGATCGGGGAGATGATGCGCACGTCGGCGCTCTTCACCGCGTAGGCGATGTTCTTGGTCAGCGCGGTGACCTTCTCGACCTTCACCGCCGGGCCCAGCTCGATCTCGTAGCGGGTGATCGTCGGGCCGCGGGTGAACCCGGTGACCTGGGCGTCGATGTCGAACTGCTCCAGCACGCCGGTGAGCGCGTTCACCACCGTGTCGTTGGCCTTCGTCCGCGGCTTGGACACGCTGCCGGGACGCAGCTCGGACGGGTCGGGCAGCACGTAGATCTCGCCGGACGACGACAGCGGCAGCTGCTCGGACCGGCGCGGCGCCGGCGTCGGGTCGCGCACCTCGGGAGACTCGGGAGGCTCGGCCTCGGCCATGGACTCGCCGGCGACGTGCCGGTCCATCGGCTCGTCGTCGACGGGCGGCGCGGGCGGCGGGACGTCCGCGCCGAACGGGTCGGGGTCGAACAGCTCGTCGGCGAGGTCGCGCTTCGGGCGGGCGGCCTTCTTCGGCTCCTCCTCCAGCAGCGGCGTGTCGTAGGGCCGGGAGTGCTCGCCGACCTCCAGCTCGTCCTCGCCGTCCTCGGGCTTCTTCTTGCGGCGCCGCTTCTTCGGCGCGTCCTCGTCCTCGCCCTCGGCGGCGGACGGGGGTTCCGGGCGGCTCTGCAGCGTCGCCATCGCCCACAGGTCGGCGATCCGCTCGGGAACCTTCGCGATCGGTGTCGCGGTGACGACCAGCAGCCCGAACCCGGACAGGAGCAGCAGCAGCGGGACGGCGACCCAGCCGCTCAGCGCCGTTTCGAGCGGGGCCGACACGAGCCAGCCGAGCACGCCGCCGGACTCGCGGACGCCGTCCATGTCCTTGGCCGGGGACGGGACGCCCGCGGCGATGTGCAGGATGCCGAGCACGCCGGCGCCGAGCGCGGTGACGCCGATGACGACGCGGCCGGTGTCCTCGTGGTGCTCGGGGTGGCGCAGCGTACGCCACGCGAGCAGCGCCAGCAGGACCGGCAGTGCCATCGCCATGATGCCGAGACCGCCGCGCACGACCTTCTCCAGCGCGACCGTGACGACGCCGTCGGGCCGGAACCAGGTCACCGAGGCCAGCACGATGGAGGAGCCGAGCAGGGCCAGCCCGAGCCCGTCCCGCCGGTGCTCGGGGTCGAGGCTGCGGGCGCCGTGCCCGTAGGCGCGGAAGACCGACCCGACCGCGACGGCCGCGAGCAGGTACAGCTTGAACAGGAGCTTGAAGAACCCGAGGACCGCCTGCGAGGCCGGATCGGGCTTTTGCGGGGGACGCCCCCGTCCCGAACCGCGGCCGCCCCTGGCGGGGCCGCTCGGCCGCTTGCGAGGGGAGGAACCCGCGGACCTGCGGGCCGCACCGCCCCTCGCACCCGAAGAGGTCCGCGTTCCCCCAGACGCACGTGCGGCCATTATCTCGAACCTCCGAGGAGCCCTCGTATGGTAGCTTGTGGCGCACTCTGGCCGCCGGGCTGGCGGTGTCGGCCTGTGGAGCCGGTGTAAGACCTCAACGGGAACCCTCCCGGACGGGGCGGTCGGCTGCGAAGCAGGAAACCTCACGACGCGAGCCGTGGGAATCCTCCTCCCTTATGAGGGGATGAAGTCAAGAGAGTAACCAAGGCCGAAGAAAATTGCCTGGGTATGGTGGACGGGCGCGTCGCCACGCGCCCGTCCGCCCCATCAGACCTCGACGATCACCGGGACGATCATCGGGCGGCGCCGGTAGCTGTCGCTCACCCACTTGCCGACGGTGCGCCGGATGAGCTGGCTCATCTGGTGCGGGTCGTTGACGCCGTTGCCGGCGGCGTCCCGTAGCACGTCCTCGATCCGCGCGATGACCTCGTCGAAGTCCTCGTTGACGATGCCGGCGCCGCGGGCGTGCACCTCCGGCCCGGCGACGAGCTTGCCGGACGTCGAGTCGATGCCGACGACGATGGAGACGAAGCCCTCCTCGCCGAGGATGCGCCGGTCCTTCAGCGAGGTCTCGGTGACCTCCCCGACCGACAGCCCGTCCACGTACACGTAGCCGGCGGGGATGGCGCCGGCGATGCGGGCGCGCCCGTCCACGAGGTCCACGACGACGCCGTCCTCGGCGATGACGATGCCGTCGTCGGGGACGCCGGTGAGCGCGGCGAGCTTGGCATGCGCGCGCAGGTGCCGCCACTCCCCGTGGATGGGCATGAAGTTGGCCGGTTTCGTCACGTTCAGCACGTACAGCAGTTCGCCCGCCGACGCGTGCCCGGACACGTGCACGAGCGCGTTGCCCTTGTGGACGATGCGGGCGCCCCACCGGGTGAGGCCGTTGATGACGCGGTTGACCGCGTTCTCGTTGCCGGGGATCAGCGAGGACGCCAGCATCACGGTGTCGCCCTCGGTGATGCGGATCGAGTGGTCGCGGTTCGCCATCCGCGACAGCGCCGACATCGGCTCGCCCTGCGACCCGGTGCACACCAGCACCAGCCGGTCGCCGGGGATGCCGTCCAGCTCCTTCTGCTCGACCATGATGCCCTCGGGCACGTCGAGATAGCCGAGCTCGCGCGCGACGCCCATGTTGCGGACCATCGACCGCCCGATGAAGCAGACCTTGCGGCCGTTGGCGACGGCGGCGTCGAGGACCTGCTGGACGCGGTGGATGTGGGAGGCGAAGCAGGCGACGATGAGCCGCTCCCTGGCGGTGCGGAACACCTCGTCCACGACCGGGCCGATGTTGCGCTCGCTGGTGACGAATCCCGGCACCTCGGCGTTGGTCGAGTCGGCCATCAGCAGGTCGATGCCCTCGGCGCCGAGCCGGGCGAAGCCGGGCAGGTCGGTGAGCCGGCCGTCCAGCGGCAGCTGGTCCATCTTGAAGTCGCCGGTGTTCAGGACGAGACCGGCGGGCGTGCGGATGGCGACGGCGAGCGCGTCCGGGATGGAGTGGTTGACGGCGAGGAACTCGCAGTCGAACGGCCCGAAGTCGCGCCGCTCGCCCTCCGCGACCACGTCGGTGACCGGCTTGATGCGGTGCTCGGTGAGCTTGGCCTCCAGCAGCGCGAGCGTGAGCCTGGAGCCGACGAGGGGGATGTCGCGGCGTTCGCGCAGCAGGTAGGGGACGGCACCGATGTGATCTTCGTGACCGTGGGTGAGGATGACCGCCTCGATGTCGTCGAGGCGGTCCCTGATGTATTCGAAATCGGGCAGGATCAGGTCGACGCCGGGCTGCTCGGTCTCGGGGAACAGCACGCCGCAGTCGACGACGAGCAGGCGTCCGCCGTACTCGAACACCGTCATGTTGCGGCCGATCTCCCCCAGCCCGCCCAGCGCGACGATGCGCAGACCGCCCTCGGGCGGCGCGGGCGGTTCCGAGAGCTCCGGGTGAGGATGACTCACCGGGCGACCTCCGGGATGGCGACCTCGGGCACTTTGACTCCCCCTATCGTGAGGTCTTCACGCAGGCGCGCCGCGAACTCCGGCGAAGCCTCCAGCAGCGGCGCACGGAGCGGACCGCCTCCGGGAAGGCCGAGCAGGTTCAGCGCTGCCTTGACGGCGATGGCGCCCTGCGTACGGGTCATGATGGCGGTGACCACGGGAAGCAGCCGACGGTGGATCTCCAGCGCCCGCCCGTGCTCACCGGCGCGGTATGCGTCGATCATCTCATGGAGTTCGACGCCGACGACATGCCCGACCACGCTGACGAACCCCGCCGCGCCGACCGACAGCCAGGGCAGGTTGAGGTTGTCGTCGCCGGAGTACCAGACCAGATCGGTCTGCGCCATCACGCGGGACGCGCCGAACAGGTCGCCCTTGGCGTCCTTGACGGCGATGATCCGCGGATGCTCGGCGAGCTGGATCAGGGTGTCGTTCTCGATCGGCACCCCGGCGCGCCCCGGGATGTCGTAGAGCATGCAGGGCAGCCCCGTCGCGTCCGCCACCGCCGTGAAGTGCCGGACGAGGCCCTCCTGCGGCGGCTTGTTGTAGTAGGGCGTGACCACGAGCAGCCCGTGCGCGCCGGCGGCCTCGGCCTGCCGCGCGAGTTGCAGGGTGTGCTCGGTATGGTTCGTTCCGGCACCGGCGACGATCACCGCGCGGTCGCCGACCGCCTCGATGACCGCGCGCAGAAGCTTGCTCTTCTCGTCGTCGCTCGTCGTGGGCGACTCGCCCGTCGTCCCGTTGACGACGAGGCCGTCGTGGCGCCGCTCGTCGACCAGGTGGGTCGCGAGGCGCGCGGCGCCGTCGTAGTCGACGCCGCCGTCCGGCAGGAACGGGGTGACCATGGCGGTCAGCATCCGTCCAAACGGAGCGTCAGTCGTTGTGCTGGGTGCCATGCAACGAACGGTACCGTTCCGGCCGTTCCACTTGGACCCGCAGGTGCAAGTGGAACGGCCGAAGTGAAAGGGAGAAGCCGCCGCCACACGCTCGGGGGTACGCGTGGCGGCGGCTTCTCTCTCCACATCGTGGCACGCAAATGCGGCGTTACGGGGTCAGTCCGGCCACTTCCCGGCCTCGGTTGGGTAACGTGACCCAGCGGTCATCTCATGCAACCGGACACGCAGCTCCTCGACGTCGGGGGTGCGCACGAGATCGTTCCCGCGGACGGCCCACCAGTGGCCGGATCCGCCCCGGCCGATCCGCCAGCCGGTGAACTCGGCTGACAGCTCGCCGATCCGGTCGGCATCGCGCGCCGCGGTCTGCTGACTGCCCATCGGCTCGTCCCCCACTTTCTTTGCCATCCGCAGGTCGGATCTTTACCTCCGCACCGGGCAATACCCCGCGGGTGCGCGGTTACCCCAACCTTTCTACCTGCGAAGACAAGGGAATGGAAACGTCGGCGGCCGGTTTTCTCAACCGCCAGGACCTCCTGTCGCCGGAGGCGGCCAGATGGTGCGGTAACGGGCCCACTCGTCCGGCCGGGTCGTCCAGTCCGCGTACACGCCGACGCCGTAGGGGCGCTTCGGCGGGCGCTCCAGCTGGCCGACACCGCGGCGGACGCCGCGCAGCGCGACCGGCAGGTCCTCCGCCCACTCCATGAGGGGACGGTAGGTGGGGACGCCCATGAAGACGGTCGTGCGGTCGCCGATCAGCTCCAGCGTCGCGCGGGTGTGCCGGGCGAAGTGCCACCCGGTGAGGGAGCGGGTCGGCAGCGCCACGTCATAGGTCATGATCGCGACCTGGTCGGCGCGGTCGGCGACGGCGCGCAGGAAGTCCTCGGTCGGACGCGGCGGGTAGTGGACCGCGCCGGTGCGCGGGACGAGCATCCTGTAGACGGGCTGCAGGGCGTCGGCGAGCGTCGGCTGCTCCAGCGCGACCGAAAGCAGCCTGCCGCGCGACCTGGTCAACTCGCGGGTGTCGGCCATGAGCGTCAGGAACGCGTCGTCGTCGGGATAGATGGGCTCGAAGTCGTAGTGGATGCCGTCGAAGCCGAGGTCGAGGAAGGCCGCGTCGGTCTTGAGAACCCGTTCCCGGACGGCCGGGTCGTCGAGGTCGATGACGCCCTCCCCGTCCACCACCCGGATCTGCCCCAGGTACGCCTGTGCGCGGACGCCCGGCGCGTGCTCGCGCATGGCGCCGATGAGCCGCCGCGCGTTGCGGTACTTGGAGGCGGGGACGGTGCCGTCCGCCTCGAAGGGACCCGCGTGGAAGAACACGTCGGTGATGCGGTTCTCCTTCAGGAGGTTCCCGAACGCGCGGTACTCGGCGTCGCCGTGCGGCTCCCCCACCCACTGGTGCCGGGCCCACAGCGCGTTGACCTCGGTGCCTCGCGCCTTCGGCTCGGGCTGCCACCACACCCACGCCCCCGCGAAGACGAGGGCGATGAGCCCCAGCGGGTACGCCGCCGTCCACACCGCCCAGCGCGGCACCCCGCACCGAATCCCCCCAACCCGCCCCTTGTGCCTCATCACGCCATGATCTCGGATCGGCGGGATGCTTCGGACGCCGTGCGCCAGGCCGCGCCCTCGGGCCCGCTCACGGCCCGGTCGGGAAACGATCCCTGCCAGAGCGTGTTCGCGCGCCGGGTGCGGTGGTCGGCACGCGGCCGATCCGGGCCCGCTGGGTGAGGGCCACGCAGACCAGCACGGCGACGGCGGCCAGCGCGGTCGTGGCGTCGATCGGCTCGGCGAGGAGGAGCCCGGACCAGATCAGGGTCAGTATCGGCTGGGCGAGCTGGGTCTGGCTGGCGCGCGCGATCCCGGCCCGCGCCAGGCCCTCGTACCAGGCGAAGAACCCCAGGTAGGCGGAGAAGACGGTGACATAGCCGAAGCCGAGGACGGCGTGTCCCGTCCACCGCGGGTGGGTCGTGGCGAGCAGCCATCCGGTGACCGGGACGGTGATCGGCGCGGCCAGGATGAGCGCCCAGGAGATGACGCGCCAGCCCGGCATGTCGCGGGTCAGCCGGCCGCCTTCGGTGTAGCCGGCCGCGGCGGCGACGAGCGCGGCGAACAGCAGCAGGTCGGCGGCGGTGACACGGCCGGCGCCGCGGATCAGCGCGAAGCCGGTGACGCAGGCCGCACCGGCCGTGCCCGCGAGCCAGAACGCGCGGGACGGCCGCTCCCCCGCGCGCAGCACGCCGAACACGGCGGTCGCGGCGGGCAGCAGTCCGACCACGACGGCCGAGTGCGCGGACGAGGCGCCGTGGTCGAGAGCGAGCGTGGACAGCACCGGGAACCCGAAGACCACCCCGGCCACGGCGACCGCGAGCCCGGCCCACTGGTCGCGGCGCGGCGGACGGGCCCGCACCGATAGCAGTGCGACGGCGGCGAGGACGCCCGCGGCGGCGGACCGGCCGACGCCGACCACGTACGGGTCGACCCCCTCCAGCGCGAAGACCGTGGCGGGGAGGGTGAACGAGTAGATCAGCACGCCGAGCGCGGCGAGCCAGAGGCCCCTCCCGGAGGGGTGCTCCGCTATCGGTACAGGGACAGTAGCGCTATCCTGAGTCTTCATGAAAAACGATAGCAGTGTGACGGCGCTGGCCGACGCGCTGCGCGCCGGCGTCCACCGGATGAGTCCCGGCGAGCGGCTGCCGTCGAGCCGGGCGCTGGTCGAACGGCACCGGGTCAGCCCGGTGACGGTGTCGCGCGCGCTGGGGCTGCTCGCCGCCGAGGGGCTGGTGGTGACGCGGCCGGGCAGCGGGACGTTCGCCGCCGACCGCCGCGCGGCCGGTGCGGAACCGGCCGACTTCGGCTGGCAGGCGGTGACGCTCGGCGACCGGTCCGTGGACCCGTCCGGGGTGGCCTGGCTGCTCACCCCGGCGCCCGACGGCGTGGTGCCGCTCAGCGGCGGCTACCTGCATCCCACGCTGCAGCCCACGCGGGCGCTGGCGACGGCGGCGGCGCGGGCCGCCCGGCGCCCGGACGCCTGGGAGATGCCCGCGCTCGGCGGGCTGCCCGCGCTGCGCGCCTGGTTCGCCCGGACGGTCGGCGGCGTGGTCTCCCCCGCCGACGTGGTGATCACCAGCGGCGGGCAGCAGTCGCTGACGACCGTGCTGCGCGCGCTGCTGCCGCCCGGCGCGCCCGTCCTGGTCGAGTCACCGACCTACCTCGGCGTCCTCGCGGTCGCGCGGGCGAGCGGGCTGCACCCGGTGCCCGTTCCGGTGGACGGGGACGGGGTCCGTCCCGACCTGCTCGCCGAGGCGTTCGCGATGAGCGGGGCACGGGTGTTCTACAGCCAGCCGGCCTTCCACAACCCGACCGGCACGGTGCTGAGCGCCGAGCGGCGGGCGCGGGTGCTGGACGTGGCGCGCGCGGCGGGCGCGTTCGTGGTGGAGGACGACTACGCGCGCCACCTCGGCGTCGACCCGCCCCCGCCGCCGCTGATCGCGGCCGACGCCGAGGGCCGCGTCGTCCACATCGCGTCCCTCACCAAGGCCACCGCGCCCAGCCTGCGGGTCGCGGCCGTGATCGCGCGGGGCCCGGTCGCCGAGCGGATCCGCGCGACGCAGCTCGTGGAGGAGTTCTTCCCGGCCCGGCCCCTGCAGGAGACGCTGCTCGAACTGGTCAGCTCGCCCGGATGGCCGCGGCATCTGCGGACCGTCCGGGCCGCGCTGCTGGCGCGCCGGGACGCGCTGCGCGCCGCGCTCGCCCGCGAGCTGCCGGAGCTGCACGTGAACCGGCCGGCCGGCGGTCTCCACCTGTGGGCGCGGCTGCCCGAGGGTACCGACGACGCGGCGCTGGCCGAGGCCGCTCTGCGCGCCGGTGTCCTGGTCAGTGCGGGACGGCCCTTCTTCCCCGCCGAGGCGCCCGCCCCGTACCTGCGGATCAGCTACGGGACGGCCGCCTCGGAGCCGGAGCTGGCCGAGGGCGTCCGCCGGCTCGCCACGGTCCTCCGGTCATGAAGTCGCGGCGTTCATGACGTGCCGCAGAAACAGAACTCGTTGCCCTCGGGATCACGCCAGACCTGGAACGACGTCCTCGCGCCCTCCACGGGCTCGGCGGCCGGGGTCGCGCCGAGGCGCGCCGCCCGCTCGCCGGCGGCGTGGATGTCGGGGACGTCCAGGTCCAGGTGCAGCCGGTTCTTGATCGTTTTCCCTTCCGGGACGCGCTGGAACGACAGCGTCGGTCCGTTCCCGCCAAGCGGCTCAAGGTCGAGCCAGTTGTCGCTCGACATGGTCGTCTTCATGCCGAGCAGCCCGCCCCAGAACGCCGCCATGGCGTCCAGCTCGGCGCAGTCGATGACGATGTTGCCCACCGTCGGGGTGACGTCGCTCATCGCGCGCCTCCCGCCACCCGGACCATGCCGGCCGAGTGCGCGGCGGCGCGTGCGCAGTACACCGCGGGCTGCGGATGGCGCGCCGGACGAGTCCCGCTGAGCCGGTCACGGAGCCGGGCCCGTGTCCGTGCGGCGCGGTCCATCGACTTGGCGCGGGCGGTGAGCCTCGCCTCGACGATGTCCGCGTGGAGCTTTGCGTACTCGCGCTCCGCCCATGCGTGCCGCATGGCGAGCCCGGCCAGGTAGGGCAACGTGTTCATCTCGTCCTCCCCCTTCATAGACACCACCTAAACCGTAACGATGGTGTCGGATAAACGCAACCAGTCAAACCCTTATGACGGTGTCGCACCTTGGTAGAGTGCCGAGTGGACGAGCAGGAGGGGTGATGGCGGACGCTCACATCGACGGAGACCCCGCGCTGCTGCTGAGAGACTTCGTCAACACGTTCGACACCGAGTCCGCGGCCGACGACATCGCGACGCCCGGCGCGCTCGCCGGCTGGCTCGCCGAACGCGGCCTCGTCCCCGAGGGCACCCGGGCGGACGAGCATGACCTGCGCACGGCCGTCGCGCTCCGGGAGGGCCTCCGCGAAGCCATGTCCGCCCACCACGGACCGCGGGAGGCCGGCTTCCCCGACGCCCTGGAGGACGCCCTGGCCGCCCTCCCGCTGCGGGTCACGCTCACCGGCCCGCGTCCCGCGCTCGTCCCGCTCGACCCGCCCGGGACGGCCGCCGGCCTCGCCCGCCTCGCCGCCGCGATCATGGAGTCGGTCGCCGCCGGGACCTGGCCCCGGCTGAAGGTCTGCCAGGAGGACACCTGCCGCTGGGCGTTCCTCGACACCTCCAAGAACCGCTCCCGCGCCTGGTGCTCGATGAGCGTCTGCGGAAACCGCACCAAGACCCGCGCCTACCGCGCTCGCCGTAGGCCGCGGGCTTGACCGGCCGCACGGCTCGCTAGTGTGGACGCCGGGTTTCCGTTGAGAGGACGCGTTGAGAGGGCGGAGGACGGCATGGCGGACGTGGGGGTGCGGCCCGCACGGCGGGCGGACGCGGCCGCCGTCGCCGACATCCAGGTGCGGGCGTGGCGGCACGGGTACCGCGACGTCCTGCCCGCCGGTGTCCTCGACGAGGTGACCTCCCCCGCCGCGGTGGAGACGTGGCGGGAACGCTGGGCGGACGCGGCCGCGGCGCCGCCGACCCCCCGGCACCGGCTGCTGGTCGCCGTGGCGTCCGACCTGGTCGTCGGGTTCGCCGCACACGGCCCGGCCGAGGACGCCGACCTCGACCCGGCCCGCACCGCGGAGCTGATCACACTGCTGGTCGATCCGCTGCACACCCGCGCCGGGCACGGCAGCCGGCTGCTCGCCGCGACCGCCGACCTGCTCCGCGAGGACGGCTTCACCACCCTGATCAGCTGGGTGTTCGAGGCCGACGAGGTGACCCGGACGTTCCTCGGCTCGGCCGGCTGGGCGCCCGACGGCACGGCCCGCACGCTCGACATGGGGGAACCCGTCCGGCAGATCCGGTTCCACACCGACATCAGCGCCGAAGCAGGGGCCGGTGAGGTGCACCCGTGACTCCGCAATATCTTTGAAGTCGTGCCCGAGTCCACCTCCCTGACACCGCCGCGCACCTCCGCGGCGGCACCCGCCGTCCGGCATCGCTGGCTCGGCATGGCCGTCATCAGCCTCGGCGTGTCGCTGATCGTCGTGGACGCCACGATCGTCGGCGTGCTGCTGCCCCGGATCGTCACGGACCTGAGCCTCACCACCACCGGCGCCGAGTGGGTCACGTCGCTGTACGCGCTGGTGTTCGCGGCGCTGCTCATCCCGTTCGGCCGGGCGGGCGACCTGTTCGGGCGGCGCCGCCTGTTCGTGCTCGGCACGGCGGTGTTCGCGGCGGCGAGCCTCGCCGCCGCGCTGGCCGGGAGCGGCCCGGCGCTGATCGGTGCGCGGGCGCTGCAGGGCGCCGGCGCCTCGATGATCATGCCGGCCACGCTGTCCACGCTGAACACGATGTTCACCGGGCGGGACCGGGCCGTCGCGTTCGGCATCTGGGGCTCGATGATCAGCGGTATGGCCGCGCTCGGCCCCCTCATCGGCGGGGCCGTCGCCACCGGCGGCGGCTGGCGCTGGGCGTTCGGGATCAACCTGCCGCTCGGCGCCGCGCTCGTCGCCGGGGCGCTGTGGCTGCTGCCCGAGACACGGCAGCCGAGCGCCGGGAGCGCACGGCGCGAGATCGACTGGACGGGCGGGCTGCTGTCCGCACTCGGGCTCGGCGCGCTCGTGTTCGGGATCATCGAGGGCCAGACCTACGGCTGGTGGACCGTGACCCGCCCGCTCTCGCCGGCCGGGTTCCACTGGCCGGAGACGGCGCCGTCGCCGGTCCCGGTCGTCCTCGTGCTCGGGGTCCTGCTGATCGGGGCGCTGGTCCTGGTGGAGCGGTCCCGGGCGGCGGCCGGGCGTCCGGTGATGCTCGACCTGGAACTGTTCCGCATCCCGAACTTCCGCCGCGGCAACCTGGCCTCGGCCCTCATCAACGTCGGCGAACTGGGGCTGCTGTTCGTCCTGCCGCTGTTCCTGCTCGGCGTGCACGGCACGAATCCGCTGCAGATCAGCCTCGCGATCCTGCCGCTCGCCATCGGCGCGTTCCTGTCCGGCGGGTACGCGGGCAGGCTCGCGAACAAGCGCGGCGCGCACCGGGTCGTGCAGCTCGGCATGGTGCTGGAGGTCGGCGCCGTCATCGCGCTGGGCCTCACGGTGTCGGCCACGACCGGCGGGTTCGGGCTCGCGCCGTGGATGCTGCTGTACGGGCTGGGCCTCGGCCTGACCTCGGCCCAGCTGACGAACGTGTCGCTGGCGGACGTCCCGCCGGCGCAGTCGGGGCAGGCGTCCGGAACCCAGTCGACGGCCCGGCAGATCGGCGCGGCGCTCGGCATCGCCGCGATCGGGACGGTGTTCGCGACGAGCCTCGGGCACGCGATGACCGACCGGCTGGCGGGCTCCGCGCTGCCCCCCGAACGGCAGGCCGCCATGGCGCACGACCTGCGGGAGAGCGCCGGAACGTACGGGCGCGACCTGCACGAGAACCCCGCGCTGGCCGCCGCGGCGCACGCCGCCGACGAGAGCCTCGCGATCGCGACCCGGAACGCGGCGCTCACCACCGCGGCGATCCTCGCGCTCGGGCTCGGGGTGTCACTGCGGCTGCGCCCGAGCGGTGATCTTCATCGGGAAGAATCAGAGAAGTAGTCCCCCTGTCGTCCCACGAGAACAAGCGGTAACTGTGGCCACGCTCTCCCAATGGGTCGCCGGATCCCGGCCCCGCACCCTGCCCGCGTCCCTCGTTCCCGTCGTCGTCGGCACCGGCGTCGCCGTCGGCGAGGGCGAACCCGTCTGGTGGCGCGCCGCCCTCGCCGCGTTCGTCGCCCTCGCCCTGCAGATCGGGGTGAACTACTCCAACGACTACAGCGACGGCATCCGCGGTACCGACGAGGAACGCGTCGGCCCGCTCCGGCTCGTCGGATCGAAGACCGCGCCGCCCAGGCAGGTCCTCGCCGCCGCGCTCGGCTGCTTCCTCGCCGCGGCGGTGGCCGGGCTGGCGCTCGCCGCCGTGACGACCTGGTGGCTGCTGCTCGTCGGCGCGTTCGCGATCCTCGCGGCCTGGTTCTACACGGGCGGCAGGACGCCGTACGGCTACCGGGCGCTGGGCGAGGTGGCGGTGTTCGTCTTCTTCGGTCTCGTCGCCGTCGTCGGGACGGTGTACGTCCAGGTCGAGGGGCTGCCGTGGGAGGCGTGGGCGGCGGCGGTGCCGATCGGGCTGCTCGCCTGCGCGCTGCTCGTCGCGAACAACCTGCGCGACATCCCGACCGACCGGGAGGCGGGCAAGCGGACCCTCGCCGTCATGCTCGGCGGTCCCTGGACCCGGATCCTGTACGCGGCCTGCACGGCCCTGCCGTTCATGTTCGCCCTGGCCTTGGCGGCACCGCACCCGTGGGTGCTGATCGCGCTGCTCGCGGCGCCGCTGTCGCTGCCGCCGACGCAGAAGGTGCTGAACGGCGCGACCGGCCCCGCCCTGATCCCCGTGCTGGGCGAGACCGGCCGGCTCCAGATCGCCTACGGCGTGCTGCTGGCGATCGGCCTGGCCGTCTGACGCTCGGCGAGCAGGACGGCACCGGTGACGCCCATGAGAAGCCCTGCCAGCAGCCCGCCGAGAGCCGTCAGGTTGGCCGTGACGGTGGAGTCGTCCCCCAGGAAGCCCGGCTGCGCGAGCGTCACGAGGAGCCCGTAGAGCGACCAGGCGAACGTGGTGGCGGCGCCGACCCAGGCAACGGCCAGCGGCGCTATGAACCGGTCCGGACGGCCATGGCGCTGGACGATCACCAGGAGGGCGGCGGCACCGGCGAGCGCCAGCCCTCCCCAGATGCCGTCACTCAGTTGCTGGGCCACATTCCTATGGTCGAGTTCCGCTTCGCGGAGCCCTGCCGTCCCGCCCAACGCCCAGTAGAGGTGCACGGCCGCGAAGGCGACCGCGAACACGCTCGCCGTGCGCGCCAGCAGCGCCTGCAGCGAGTGGGTGGCGCCTTCAGGGACGTCCTTGGTGCGGACGGTGAAAACGTCCGCCCAGCGGCTCCGTGCGTACAGGACGAAGGCCGTGAGCAGGCCGAGGCCCTGCAGGGAGAAGCCCGTGTAGACGACGCCGTACACCCAGCCTTGGATCGGCTGATCGCCGGTGGTCAGCGGCTCCGAGGACAAGAGCGTCTGCAGGAGCACGCCGAGCGGAACGGAGAGGACGATCGGGGTGAGCAGCCCGACGGCGATCCAGATCGGCGTCAGCACCAGCCACGCCGGAATCCGCAGCCCCCACCGGAACGTGAACGCCAGCACGATCACCACGGCCAGCGCGTCCATGCCCATCGTGATCGCGTTGGCGACGTAGAGCGCCGAGTCCCGCGCGGAGGCCGTATCGTTCCATCCGACCGTGCTGCCGGACAGCCAGGCGATCTTGATGGTGAGGTAGGGAACGCACGCGGCGACCGTCGCCGCGCAGACGGCCAGGCGCAGGCGGCCGGGACCGCCGCACGCGGCGTGCGTCCGGCCGGGGAACTGAACTGAAGCGGTCATGCCCCCGACGATGCCCGCAACCGCCTGGCCCGAGCCTCCCGCCGCCGGGGGAATCCACGGCCGCCCCCTCCCCCGGGAGAGGGAGACTAGCCCCAGTTGATCTCGGGAAGCCCGGCGTCGACGAGAGCCTTGTTGACGGCGCTGAACGGGCGCGTCCCGAAGAACTTCTTGGCGCTGAGCGGGCTCGGATGCGCCGATTCGATCACGGTGTGCTGCGGGCCCGTGATCAGCCTCGCCTTCTTGCGGGCGTAGGCGCCCCAGAGCACGAACACGACACGCTCGCTCTTGTCGTTCAGCGCGCGGATCGCGGCGTCGGTGAAGTCCTCCCAGCCCTTGCCGGCGTGCGATCCGGCCTCGCCGGCGCGCACGGTCAGCACCGCGTTCAGCAGCAGGACCCCCTGGTCGGCCCAGCGGGTGAGATCACCGGACTGCGGAACCGGAACGCCGAGGTCGGTGGCCAGCTCCTTGTAGATGTTGCGCAGCGACGGCGGCAGCCGCACGCCGTCGCGGACGCTGAAGCTGAGCCCGTGCGCCTGGCCCGCACCGTGGTAGGGGTCCTGGCCGAGGATCAGCACGCGGGTGCCGTCGAACGGGCAGTGCCGGAACGCGTTGAACAGGTCCTCGCGCGGCGGGTAGACGGCCTGCGCGGCGTACTCCCCCGCGACGAACGCGCCCAGCGCGGCGGTGGCGATCGGGTCGAGCAGCGGATCGAGCCGCTCCCGCCAGTCGCCGGGCAGCAGTTCCATCAGGTCGAGGGACATCGTCGGGCCTCCGAGGACGTGATCTTCAGTTGCCGGAAACACTAGTGCGCACCACTGACACACCACGCTGAATCACCGGCACGAAAGGGTCCCGACCCTAGGATGAGGCCATATGCCCGTTTTCCCCGGCCGCCGGCGTCTCCGCGCCTCCACGCTGCTCACCGTACTCGTCCTGCCCGGCGTCCTCACGGGCTGCGGCGGCTCGCCGGGGCCGGCGACGCTGACCGTCCTGGCCACCTCGTCCCTGACCGAGGTCTTCGGTGAGATGGGCACGGCCTACCACCAGGAGCATCCGGGCGTGAAGCTGCGCTTCGTGTTCGGCGATTCCCCGGAGATGGTCGACCGGCTGTCCGACCACACCCCGGGCGACGTCCTCGTGACGGCGGACAGGGCGAGCATGGACGACGCGGCCGAGTACCTGACCGGACGCCGCTCGATCGTCACGCACGACTCACTCACGATCGCGGTCGGGCCCGGCAACCCCCGGCGCATCCGGAGCCTGTACGACCTGACCCGGCCGGGCCTGCGCGTGGCCGTCGGCGCCGGAACGGTCCCGGTGGGCCGCTACACGCGGCAGGTGTTCGCGAAGGCCGGGCTGTCCGTCCGGTGGAACTCGGAGGAGATCGGCGCCCGCGCCGTCCTGGACAGGATCCGCTCCGGCGAGGCCGACGCGGGCATCGTCTACATCACCGACCTGCGCTCGGCGGGGGTGGCGGCGAGCAGCGTCCCCATCCCGGCGGACCTCAACGTCACCGCGGCCTTCCCCGCCGCCACCGTCCGCGACTCCGAACACGAGGCCGAGGCGGACGCCTTCGTGTCCTGGCTGCTCGCCCCCGCCGCGCAGAAGCTCTTCCACAAGTACGGCTTTCCGAGCCCGGCCCCGCCCAGCTGACCCGGTTCCCGGTGAGGACCACTGGTTCCGGATCTCTGCGTCCTCGACGAGAAGACCGCCATCAGGGGACGGCGTGCCCAGCTCAGGAAGGCACTCCCCGAGCACCTCGAACTCGCGCTGGAGGTGACTTCGCCGAGTACCGCCCTTGAGGATCGCCGCCCGGGCCCGCGGCGCACCAACCCGAGCAAGTGGAACGGGTACGCGCGGGTCCGTCAGAGCAGGGCGGGCAGGGCGGCGGGCTCGGACATGGCCTTGAGCCCTTCGAGGACGAAGCCGGGCGGCGCCGCGTAGATCGTCGGGTGGACCGGGTCGCCGGGGTGGGCGAGGCGGTCCTCGGACGCGGAGAACCGCACGTCGATCCCCGGCTTGTTGCCACGCGGGTCGAGCAGCACCCACCGGTCGTCCACCAGGGCGGCGGTGAGGCCGTGCAGGATGCCGGACGACTGCTGGTAGCACAGACCCGCCTGGATGCCGCCCGCGCGCAGCAGCGCCACATAGGCGTGTGACTTGGCGTAGCAGAGCCCAGTGCGCTGGTCCAGGACGTCGGAGGCACGCCAGGGGACGCGTGGGTCGGCGGCGTCCATCGAGTGCGTGACCCGGTCGCGGACGTGGTCGAAGGCCGCGTGGGCGTAGGCGATGTCGTCACCGGTCCGCAACTCCGAGGCGATCGACTGGACGAGCGGATGCTCGATGTCGATCGCCTCGGACGCGGCGAGGTAGTCCCAGGGCTCGGCGGCGAAGTCCATCACAGGCCGAGGAGCGCCTCGATGCCGATGGTGAGGCGGTCGAGTTCGGGGACCCTGCGGACGGCGAGCAGCACACCGGGCATGAACGACTCGCGGTTCATCGAGTCGTGCCGGATGGTGAACAGCTCGCCGTGCCCGCCGAGGACGACCTCCTGGTGGGCGATGGCGCCGGACATGCGGACGGCGTGCACGCGCACCCCGTCCACGTCCGCGCCGCGGGCGCCGGCGACCTCGGAGGTGGTGGCGTCCGGCGACGGGGACACGCCGGCCTCGGCGCGTGCGGCGGCGATCAGCTCGGCGGTGCGGTAGGCGGTGCCGGACGGGGCGTCGACCTTGTTCGGATGGTGCGTCTCGACGATCTCCACGGACTCGAAGAACGGGGCCGCCTGCTGCGCGAAGTGCATCATCAGCACCGCGCCGATCCCGAAGTTCGGGGCGATGAGGACGTTCCCGGACGAGTCATCGGTCAGCCAGGAGCGGACCGTGTCGAGGCGGGACGGGTCGAACCCGGTGGTGCCGACGACGGCGTGCAGGCCGCGCTCGACGCACCATTTCAGGTTGTCCATGACGACGGCGGGGTTGGTGAAGTCGACGATGACCTCGGCGGCGGTGAGCGCGTCGAGCGCGTCCCCATGGTCGACGGCCGCGACGAGTTCCATGCCGTCGGCCTCTTGCACGGCTCGGCACACCTCGGCCCCCATGCGGCCCCGCGCGCCCAGCACCCCGACCTTTGTCACGTGTTCCTCCCGGTTGGCTCCCTGCCCGAGCCTATCGTCAGAAGCGCTTGCCCAGCTCGCGCGCTTCGGCGTGTGCGGCGCGGCGTCCGCTCTCGGCGTCGCCCGTGGCGAGGTTCGGGCGGAACTCGACGCTGCTGAGATCGGTGATCCCGGTCCAGCGCAGCCAGCCGACCAGGAACGGGGCCTGGTGGTCGGAGCCGAACTCCGGCGGGCGCCCCGTCCCGTAGACGGCGCTGGTGTAGACGACGGCCGCCTTCTTGCCGCGCAGCAGGCCGGTGTAGCCCTTCTCCGTGTCGAAGCCGAACACCCAGCCGGGCTGCGAGACCACGTCGATGAACTGCTTGAGGACGTACGGGACGCTGGAATTCCACATGGGCACGCTGAACAGGTACCGGTCATAGGAGTCGAAGCGCTCGAAGACGGCGCGGGCGGCCCGCCAGGCGGTCGCCTGCTCACCGGACGGGTCCTCTCCCGCGAACACGGTCATCTTGGCGCCGGCTCCGGCCGGCCCGAACACCGGAAGCGTGCCGTCCCACAGGTCGAAGTGGTCGACGACGTCGCCGTGGACCTCGCGGTAGGCGTCCGTGAACGTTCCGGCGATCGCCAGCGACTCGGACGCGGCACCGCGGGGCGAGGCGGAGATGTGCAGCAGACGAGACATGAGGGTCCCTTCAACGAAGGCATACGGACCATGGTCCGATTACCCTTCGGAAGATAGCGGACTATAGTCCGCTTAACAACCCGCCCCCGTTCACGGCCACCGACGACGTTCAGGCGGTGAAGTCCCGGTCCCCCACCGGGCCGATGACGGTGAGTGCCTGGGGCCCGGCGAGGAGCTCACGGGCGATGGCCCGGACGTCGTCGAGGGTGACGGCCTCGATGCGGGCCAGTACCTCCTCCACCGGCAGCAGCGACTCGTACACCAGCTCGCTCTTGCCGATGCGGCTCATGCGGGAACCGGTGTCCTCCAGGCCGAGGACCATGGCACCGCGCAGCTGCCCCTTGCCTCGGTCCAGCTCCTCATCGGTGAGGCACTCATCGGCGGCCTTGGCGAGCTCGTCCCGGCAGATCGACAGGACCTCCTCGGCCTTGGCGGGCTGGCAGCCCGCGTAGACGCCGAAGATGCCCGAGTCGGCGTACTGGGCGGTGTAGCTGTACACCGAGTACGCCAGCCCGCGCTTCTCCCGGATCTCCTGGAACAGGCGGGACGACATGCCGCCGCCGAGCGCCGCGTTCAGCACGCCGAGCGCGAACCGGCGGTCATCGGTGCGGGACACACCGGCGCCGCCGAGGATGATGTGCGCCTGCTCGGTGTCCTTGTCGATCACCACGCTGCGCGGGTCGAGCGGCGCGGGCGTCCCGTCCAGGCGCGGCGCGGCGGGCGCGGCGTCCCCGGTCAGGTGGCCCTCGAACGCGCGCGACACCAGCCGGACGACCTCGTCGTGGTCGATGTTGCCCGCCACCGACACCACCAGCTTGGACGGGACGTAGTGCTCCCGGTAGTACCCGTGGATCCGGTCGCGGGACAGGGCGTTGATCGACTCCTCGGTACCGAGGATGGGACGGCCGAGCGGGGTGTCGCCGTACAGGGCGGTGGCGAACTCGTCGTGGATCAGGTCGCCGGGGTCGTCGTCGCGCATGTGGATCTCTTCGAGGATCACGCCGCGCTCGGCCTCGACGTCCTCGGGGCGGTTGACCGACTCGGCGACCATGTCGGAGACGACGTCCACGGCGAGGGGCAGGTCGGCGTCCAGGACCCGCGCGTAGTAGCAGGTGTACTCCTTGGCGGTGAACGCGTTGAGGTCGCCGCCGACCGCGTCGATCGCCGCGGAGAGCTCCAGCGCCGACCGCCGCCGGGTGCCCTTGAACAGCACGTGCTCCAGGTAGTGGCTGGCGCCGGCGTCGGCGGGCGCCTCGTCGCGGGAGCCGACCGCCGACCAGATGCCGAACGCGGCGGACCGCACGGTCGGCATCGTCTCGGTGATGACGCGCAGCCCGCCGGGCAGGACGGTGCGGCGCACCGCGCCGGCGCCGTCGGCATGGATCGTGGTGGTGGTGCCGGGCTCCTGCGCCCGCGCCGGCAGGGTCACGTATCGCTCACATTCCGTCGTTGGAAAGCGGCCGGCCGGCCATCCCACAGCCCCCAGCGCAGCCGTCCCTTCTCAGGACGGCTGCGCTGGAGGTTCTGCTGCGGACCGGCCGGCCGGTCAAAGCCGGGATCAGGAGTTGCGCTGGCCGGCGTCGTCGCCGCCGCGGCGGGTGCGGCGGCGGCGCGGGCCGCGCCCACCGTCGTCGCGGCGCTCCCGGCGCTCGCCGGAGTCGTCGCCCGCCGACGCCTCGGCGCCGGCGTCCTCATCGCCCTTCTCGGCCCTCTCGGCGGCCTCGCGCTCGATGACCTCGACCGGCACCAGCGACAGCTTGCCGCGCTGGTCGATCTCGGTGACCTCCACCTGGACCTTCTCGCCGACGCCCATCACGTCCTCGACGTTCTCGATCCGGGCGCCGCCGTGCAGCTTGCGGATCTGCGAGACGTGCAGCAGGCCGTCCTTGCCGGGCAGCAGCGACACGAACGCGCCGAACGTGGTGGTCTTGACGACGGTGCCGAGGAACCGCTCGCCGACCTCCGGCATGTGCGGGTTCGCGATCGAGTTGATCGCCTGCCGGGCGGCCTCGGCGGACGGGCCGTCGGTGGCGCCGACGTAGATGGTGCCGTCGTCCTCGATCGTGATGTCGGCGCCGGTGTCGTCCTGGATCGAGTTGATCATCTTGCCCTTGGGGCCGATGACCTCGCCGATCTTGTCGACCGGGACCTTGATCGTGATGATCCGCGGCGCGTTCGGGCTCATCTCGGCGGGCGCCTCGATGGCCTCCTGCATCACGTCCAGGATCGCCAGGCGGGCACCCTTGGCCTGCTTCAGCGCGGCGGCCAGCACCGACGCGGGGATGCCGTCGAGCTTGGTGTCGAGCTGCAGCGCGGTGATCAGGTCACGGGTGCCGGCGACCTTGAAGTCCATGTCGCCGAACGCGTCCTCGGCACCGAGGATGTCGGTCAGCGTGACGTACTCGCCGCCCTCGTTGATCAGGCCCATCGCGATGCCCGCCACCATCTGCTTGAGCGGGACGCCCGCGTCCAGCAGCGACATGGTGGACGCGCAGACCGAGCCCATCGAGGTGGAGCCGTTGGAGCCGAGCGCCTCCGACACCTGCCGGATCGCGTACGGGAACTCCTCACGGCTCGGCAGCACCGGGATCAGGGCGCGCTCGGCGAGCGCGCCGTGCCCGATCTCGCGGCGCTTGGGCGAGCCGACCCGGCCGGTCTCACCGGTGGAGTACGGCGGGAAGTTGTAGTTGTGCATGTAGCGCTTGGTGCGCTCGGGGTTGAGCGTGTCGATCGTCTGCTCCATGCGGAGCATGTTCAGCGTCGTCACGCCGAGGATCTGGGTCTCACCGCGCTCGAACAGCGCCGAGCCGTGCACCCGCGGGACGACGTGCGCCTCGGCGGTCAGCTGGCGGATGTCCTTCGGGCCGCGGCCGTCGATGCGCAGCCCGTCGCGGGTGACCCGCTCGCGGACCAGCTTCTTGGTGACGGCACGGTAGGCGGCGGAGATCTCCTTCTCGCGCCCCTCGAACCGCTCGGCGAGCTTCTCGGCGGTGGCCGCCTTGATCGCGTCGAGCCGGGTCTCGCGCTCCTGCTTGCCGGCGATGGTCAGCGCCTGCGCCAGCTCGTCGCCGACGGCCTCGGTGACGGCGGCGAGCACGTCGTCCTGGTAGTCCAGGAAGATCGGGTACTCGGCGGTCTCCTTGGCGGCGACGGCCGCGAGGTCGCTCTGCGCCTTGCACAGGACCTTGATGAACGGCTTGGCGGCCTCAAGGCCCTCGGCGACGGTCTCCTCCGTCGGGGCGGTCGCGCCCTCGCCGACGAGCTTGAGGGTGTCGCGGGTGGACTCCGCCTCCACCATCATGATCGCGACGTCGCCGTCCGGCAGGACGCGCCCGGCGACGACCATGTCGAAGGTGGCGCGCTCCAGCTCGGGGTGGGTGGGGAAGCCGACCCACTGGCCCTCGATCAGCGCGACGCGGACGCCGCCGATCGGACCGGAGAACGGCAGGCCCGCCAGCTGCGTGGACATCGAGGCGGCGTTGATCGCCACGACGTCGTACAGGTGGTCGGGGTGCAGCGCCATGATCGTCTCGACGACCTGAATCTCGTTGCGCAGGCCCTTGGTGAACGACGGGCGCAGCGGCCGGTCGATCAGCCGGCAGGTGAGGATCGCGTCCTCGGAGGGACGGCCCTCGCGGCGGAAGAACGAGCCGGGGATGCGCCCGGCCGCGTACATCCGCTCCTCGACGTCCACGGTCAGCGGGAAGAAGTCCAGGTTCTCCTTGGGCTTCTTGGACGCGGTGGTCGCCGACAGCACCATCGTCTCGTCATCGAGGTAGGCGACGGCGGAGCCGGCCGCCTGCCGGGCCAGCCGGCCGGTCTCGAAGCGGATGGTGCGGGTGCCGAACGTGCCGTTGTCGATCACGGCTTCGGTGCTCTGCGCACCGTCGATGCGCACGGCTTCTGTCACGGGAAACCTCCTCAAGGGTTCCATGTCGGTCCTCGCGGCCGTTTCCCGCCGGCTTGTCACGCTGCCGGTCTTCGATCGAAGCACCCGGATCGAGATCGCCGCCGATGCGGCGCAACGGATCCGGAAGCCACTACCGAGGACCGGCCCGCACCAGCGGTGTCCGCGAGGCTTGTCTGCAGTTGTGCGGCCGGGGCCGGGCGGGCCCTCCGGCCGCGGGGGGCCACAAAGGAAGGGAGTGGCCCCACGGGCCACTCCCTTACCGTCTAGCGGCGCAGGCCGAGACGCTCGATCAGCTGCCGGTAACGGTTGATGTCCTTGTTGGCGAGGTACTTCAGGAGCCGGCGACGACGGCCGACCAGCAGCAGGAGGCCCCGGCGGCTGTGGTGGTCGTGCTTGTGCTCCTTGAGGTGCTCGGTCAGATCGTTGATGCGGCGTGTCAGCAGCGCGACCTGGACCTCCGGCGATCCGGTGTCACCCTCAGTGGTCGCGTATTCGGCGATGATCTGGTTCTTCGTGGCGGTGTCGAGCGACACGTGGCTCCTTCGATGGGATCGTCACCCGCAGATCCGGACCCGGAGGGCGCACGGTCCGCATGGTGCGTTTAAGAGAGTGGCGGGCCGCATGAGGGTGCAGCCAGCCGCGCCGGGGCCCTTCCCGGCGACTCTTCACCGTACCATGCCGGAAACGCCGTCCGTCACGAAGCGAAAGCCTCTGTTGTCGCAGGGTACGCACCACACCGGGGTGGTCTGCGGGGACGGCTCACCGGGGCCGGCCGGAGGTGACCTCCCGAGCCCGCGCGACATCCCGGTGCATCTCCTCGATCAGCGCCTCGATCGAGTCGAACTTCAGCGTGTCGCGGATGCGGGCGGCGAAGTCGACGCCCATGTGCTCGCCGTACAGGTCGAGGTCGTCACGGTCCAGTGCGTACGCCTCGACGGTCCGCTCCCCCGCGCCCTCGAACGTCGGGTTCGTGCCGATGGAGATCGCGGCGGGCCAGCGGAAGTCCGGGTAGCGGTCGGAGTCGCAGACCAGCCAGCCCGCGTAGACGCCGTCGGCCGGGATCGCGGTGTGCGGCAGCGTCTCCAGGTTCGCGGTGGGGAACCCGAGCGCGCGGCCCCGCTGGTGGCCGCGCACGACGACGCCCTCGACGCGGTGCGGGCGGCCGAGCGCCCGCGCCGCCGCCTCGACCTCGCCGGCGTCGAGCCGTCCCCGGATGTAGGTGGACGAGATGGTGTCGCCGTTGGCCACGAGCGGCATCCCCTCGGCGGTGAAGTCGTACTTCTCGCCGAGCTCCCGCAGCAGTGCGACATCGCCCTTGGCCTTGTGCCCGAACCGGAAATCCTCGCCGACGATGACGTGCGCCGCGTGGAGCCGGTCGACCAGGACCGACTGGACGAACTCGTCCGGCGGCATCTTGGACAGCTCAAGGTCGAACGGCACGACCACGACCGCGTCCGTGCCGAGGCCCTCCAGCAGTTCGATGCGGCGCCTGGTGGTGGCGAGCAGCGGCGGATGGCTGCCCGGCCGGACGACCTCGTCGGGGTGCGGGTCGAACGTGATGACCACCGAGCGCAGGCCGCGGCGGCGGGCCTCCTCCGCCGCCGCGCCGACGATCCGCTGATGGCCGCGGTGCACGCCGTCGAACACCCCGATGGTGATCACCGAACGGCCCCAGTCCGCGGGGACCTCGTCGAGGCCATTCCAACGCCGCACCTTTGTCTCCCTGCGTAGGACGTGCCTGCCGGCCTTCTCCTGCGTCCTTAAGACTGCCATGCGCCGGCCGCGCCGGTCGCACCCAGGGGGTACCCGTCACCCGGGCCGGTAGACGACCAGCGATACCGCGATGTACTGCAGGATGTAGGCGGCGAGGGTGCAGGCGTGGAACACCTCGTGGAAACCGAACCAGTGCGGGAACGGGTCGGGGCGGCGCAGCCCGTACACGACGCCGCCGACGCTGTAGCAGATGCCGCCGGTCGCGACCAGCACGCAGGCGGCCACGCCGGCGCCGGCCAGGAACTGTGGCAGGAAGAACACCGCGACCCAGCCCAGCACGATGTAGAGGGTCACGTAGAGGGCGCGGGGGGCGCCGATCCAGGTCGTCCGGAAGACGACGCCGGCGACGGCGCCCGTCCAGACGGTGAGGAGGACGGCGAGACGGACGCCGCCGTCCAGCGCCACGACGGCGAACGGCGTGTACGTCCCGGCGATGATCAGATAGATGTTGGCGTGGTCGAAGCGGCGCAGCACCTCGATCAGCCGATGCGAGCGCTGCCGATGGTACGTCCCCGAGATTCCGAACAGCATCCCCGATGTCGCCACGTACACCGCCGACGCGAGCCGCGCCTGCACGCTCGGGCCCAGCGCGACCAGCACCAGCCCGGCGATCAGCACCGCGGGGAACGCGCCGAGGTGCAGCCAGCCGCGCAGCCGGGGCCGGGTCGGGGACGCCACCGGGGGGTGGTCCTTCACAGTGGTCACGGACACCTCCTCACCAACTAACCTACGCCCACGTAGGTTACGTGAGCGTAGGTTGCCGTGCATTACTTTCGTCCGGTGATGCTCGCCACGGGCGCATCGCCCGCCCTGCCACCTGCCCTGTCGCCCGGTCAGGACGCCCCGGTCAGGACATCCGGTCAGGACATCCGGCTCAGGACACGAAGACGGCGAGCGGCTTGGCGGCCCCGCCGTGCTCCTCGACGAGGGCGAGCAGCGTCCCGTCCGGTGCGAAGACGCCGACCGGGCCCGGCCCCAGCCCCGCGGCCGGGAGCCGCCCGCCGTGCGCGACCTTGCGGGCCTCGTCGTCCGACACGTCCCGGCGCGGGAACACCGCCGCGACCGCCTCGCCCATCGGGAGGATCTCCAGCTTCTCGCCGAGCTGGTCGAGGGTCCGCGCCATCGGCAGGTCGTAAGGGCCGACGCGGGTGCGGCGCAGCGCGGTCAGATGGCCGCCGCACCCGAGGGAGGCACCGAGGTCGCGGGCGAGCGCGCGGATGTAGGTACCGGACGAACAGGAGACGGAGGCGTCCACATCGACCACGTCGCCCCGCCGCCGGACGTCCAGGACCGTGAACTCGCGCACGGTCACCGGACGTGCCGCGAGCGCGACCTCCTCCCCCTTGCGCGCCATCTTGTAGGCCCGCTCGCCGTTCACCTTGATCGCACTGACCTGCGGCGGGATCTGCTGGATCGTCCCGGTCAGCCCGGCGATGCCCGCGCGCAGCGTCTCGTCCGTGACGGACCCGGCCGAAGCCGTCGCGGTGATCTCGCCCTCGGCGTCATCGGTGTTGGTCGCCTGGCCCAGGCGGATCGTCGCGTCGTACCCCTTCTCCGTCAGCGCGAGATGGCCGAGGAGCCGGGTGGCCTTGCCGACCCCGAGGACGAGCACGCCCGTCGCCATCGGGTCGAGCGTGCCCGCGTGCCCGACCCGCCGGGTCCGGGCGATCCGCCGCATCTTCCCGACCACGTCGTGCGACGTCCAGCCGGCGGGCTTGTCCACGATGACGAGTCCCGAATTGTCCACGCGCGCTCCGCAATCTCAGTCGTCGCCGTCGCCGGGCACGCGCAGCGCCGCACGCAGCCGGTCGATGATGCAGGCGGGCTCCCCGCCCATGGTGAACGCGGCGGCGGTCCGGTGCCCGCCTCCGCCGAGGTCGACGCAGGCGCGGCCCACGTCGACCGAGCCCTTGGACCGGGTGGACACATACCACTCGCCCCGGTCGTTCTCCTTGCACACGACCGCGACCTCGGCCTCGTCCGTGCGCCTGAGCTGGTCGATGACGCCTTCGAGCTGGTCGTAGCGGACGTCGCGGGCGTCCCGGTCCGCGCGGGGGATCGTCGTCCACACCAGGCCGCGGCCGCCGGCGGCGTCGCGCTCCAGCCGGGCCCGCGCCAGCGCGCCCGCGAGCACCTGCAGGTAGCCGAACGGCGCCCGGTCCCACAGCTCGCGGCCGACCGCGTCCGGCCGGACTCCCGCGGTCAGCAGCCGCCCCGCCAGGTCGTGGACCTCGGGGGTCGTGCACGGGTACTTGAACGAACCGGTGTCGCTGGCGAGCCCCGCGTACAGGCATTGCGCGACGTCGCGGTCCAGCGGGACGCCGAGCCTGCGGATCAACTCCTCCACCAGGACCGCCGTGGCGGCGGCGGCCGGATCGACGAGCCGCACGCCGCCGAACCCGACATTGGACGCGTGGTGGTCGACGACGATCAGCGCGCCCGCCCGGTCGGAGCGTCCGGCGAGGGAGCCGAGCCGGGCCCGGCCCGCCGCGTCCAGCGAGATCATCAGCTCCGGCGCCTCCGGCAGCCGGGCGGGCTCCACCAGCATCTCCTGCCCCGGCAGGAACCGCAGGATCGCCGGCACGGTGAACGGCTCCCCGAAGGACGCCGCGCACCGTTTGCCGAGCGCCCGCAGCACCTGCGCGAGCGCCAGCATCGAGCCGAGCGCATCCCCGTCCGGGGTCACGTGGCAGACGAGGCAGACCTCCTCCGCCGCGTTGATCAGCCCGACCGCGCGGTCCCATTCGAGATCGGCGGACGTGCCCGCGTGCGCGCCGGCCCGTCCGCCACCGCCACCGCGCGGGACGGTGTCATGGCCGCCCGCGCCGTACCCGTCCGCATCGTGCAGGTGGCACTCCTCGGGCCGGCCGGCGCCCGGAGGCTCCGCGCGCACCTCCGGTCCGCTCACGATGACGGGCGCCCGGAACTGCCGTCCTCACCGTCCCCCGCCGCCTCGTGCCCCGCGGAGTCGGCGTCGTCGGCGTCGAGGTCCTCCTCGTCCGCGGCCGCCTCGCGGTAGGGGTTCGCGTCACCGGCCGGGGCCGCGCCCTGCGCGGCCCGCGCCACCTCGGCGTCCTTGGCGCGCGCCTTGGCCAGCAGGTCGTCGATGTGCGCCGCGTTCTCCATGAGGGAGTCCATGACGAAGGTGATGCTGGGCGTGTGCCGGACCCCCGTCTTGCGTCCCACCTCCGACCGGATCACGCCCTTGGCGCTCTCCAGCGCGGCGGCCGTCTCGGCGCGCTCGCCGTCCGACCCGTACACCGTGTAGTACACGGTCGCGTCGCGCAGGTCGTTGGTGATGCGGGTGTCCGTCACGGTCACGAAGCCGAGCCGCGGATCCTTGATCCGCCTCTCCAGCATCTCGGCCACGATCTGCTGGATGCGGTCGGCGAGCTTACGCGCCCGGGCTGCGTCCACCATGATCGCACTCCCTTTCTCTGGTCTGCCGACCCTCTATGGTCCAACGACGACCCGTACCCACACCTCGGGTCGTTTCCTTGCGGGGGATGACCCTCCGCACCCCGGCGACATGGACGCAACGTCGTCTTCCACCCCGCCAGAGCCCCGTTCCAGCCGTCCTTCAGTCGTCATCGTTGAAGATCCGCCGGCGGGCGGACAGCAGCTCGATCTCCGGCCGCCCGGCCACCAGGCGTTCGCACTGGTCGAGCACCTGGGTGCAGTTCGCGGCGGTACCCGAGACCACCGCCACCCCGATCTCCGCCCTGCGGTGCAGGTCGTTGTCGCCGGTCTCGGCAACGGCCACCGCCGGGAAGTGCTTGCGCACCTCCGCGATGACGGGCCGGACGACGGACCGCTTCTGCTTCAGCGAACGGACGTCCCCCAGCAGCAGGTCGAGTGTCAGCGCACCCACGTACACCTGGTCGATCACCTCGGGATCTTCAAAGATGGAACGACGGGGATCACCCGCCGTGTTCCCGGCCGCGCCCGCGGGCGGTGGGCGCGCCGGACATGACGGACGCCAGGCCAGAAGATCCGCCCGGCGTCGTGCCGCCCGATCGAACGATCACATCGGCGGCGAAACGGCCGTCCGCGGGCCCGGCCGGTGGGGGCCGGGCCCGCGGGCGTGCCGGCTGCCTCAGTCGCGGGGCTTCTCCCGCATCTCGAAGCACTCGATGACGTCGCCCAGCTTGAGGTCGTTGTACCCCACGCCGATACCGCACTCGAAGCCCTCGCGGACCTCGGTCGCGTCGTCCTTGAAGCGGCGCAGCGACGACACCGTGAGGTTGTCGGCGACCACGACGCCGTCGCGGACGAGGCGGGCCTTGGCGTTGCGCTGGATGATCCCCGAGGTGACCATCGAGCCGGAGATGTTGCCGATCCGCGGCACCTTGAAGATCTCGCGGACCTCGGCGGTGCCGAGCTGGACCTCCTCGAACTCCGGCTTGAGCATGCCCTTGAGGGCCGCCTCGATCTCCTCGATCGCCTGGTAGATGATCGAGTAGTACCGGATGTCGACGCCCTCGCGGTCGGCCAGCTCCTGCGCGTTGCGCTCCGGCCGCACGTTGAAGCCGATGATGACCGCGCCCTCGGACGCCAGCGACAGGTTGACGTCGTCCTGCGTGATCGCGCCGACACCGCGGCGGATGATCCGCAGGTTGACCTCGTCGCCCACGTCGATCTTGAGGAGCGAGTCCTCCAGCGCCTCGACGGAACCGGACACGTCGCCCTTGAGGATGAGCAGCAGCTCCTGCCGGTCGCCGCGCTCCAGGTCCTTGAACAGGTCCTCGAGCGAGCTGCTCTTGCGGCTGCGCAGCAGCTCGGCGTTGCGCTTGCGCGCCACCCGCTTGTCGGCGATCTGCCGGGCGACCCGGTCGTCGTCGACGACGAGGAAGTTGTCACCGGCGCCGGGCACGGCCGCGAGGCCGAGCACCATCACCGGACGGGACGGGCCCGCCTCCTCGACGTTCGTGCCGTTCTCGTCCAGCATCGCCCGGACACGGCCGCTGGCCACACCGCAGACGATCGAGTCGCCGACCCGGAGCGTGCCGCGCTGCACCAGCACGGTCGCCACGGCGCCCCGCCCCTTGTCCAGGTGGGCCTCGATGGCCGAGCCCTGGGCGGGCATGTCGGGGTTGGCCTTCAGGTCGAGCTCGGCGTCGGCGGTCAGGATGATCGCCTCCAGCAGCCCGTCGATGTTCGTGCCCTGCTTGGCGGACACGTCGACGAACTGCGTGTCGCCGCCGAACTCCTCGGCGACCAGGCCGTACTCGGTGAGCTGCGCCCGGACCCGGTTCGGGTCCGCGCCCTCGACGTCGATCTTGTTGACCGCGACGACGATCGGGACCCCCGCCGCGGTGGCGTGGTCGATCGCCTCGGTGGTCTGCGGCTTGACGCCGTCGTCGGCCGCGACCACCAGCACCACCAGGTCGGTGGTGTCGGCACCGCGGGCACGCATGGCGGTGAACGCCTCGTGACCCGGGGTGTCGATGAAGGTGATCTTGCGGTCCTCGCCGTCGACCTCGGTCTCGACCTGGTAGGCGCCGATGTGCTGGGTGATGCCGCCGGCCTCGCCCGCCTGCACGTTGGCGTGCCGGACAGCGTCCAGCAGCTTGGTCTTACCGTGGTCGACGTGGCCCATGACGGTGACCACCGGCGGACGCGACTGGAGGTTCTCCTCGCCGCCCTCGTCCTCGCCGTACTCGATGTCGAAGGACTCCAGCAGCGCACGGTCCTCGTCCTCGGGGCTGACGACCTGGACGTCGAAGTCCAGTTCGAGCCCGAGCGACATCAGGTCGTCGGGGTCGACCGACTGGGTCGCGGTGACCATCTTGCCGAGATGCATCATGATCGCGACGAGCGACGCCGGGTTGGCGCCGATCTTCTCGGCGAAGTCGGTCAGGGACGCGCCCTGCGGCAGCCGGATCGTCTTGCCGTTGCCGCGCGGAGCCGAGACGCCGCCGACGGCGGGCGCCTGCATGTTCTCGAACTCCTGGCGACGCGCCCGCTTCGACTTGCGTCCGCGCGCGGGGCGCCCGCCGGGACGTCCGAAGGCGCCCTGTGTGCCGCCGCGGCCACGGCCGCCGCCACCGGGACGAGGACCGCCGAAGCCGCCACCGCCGCCGCCCGGACGACCACCGGCACCCGCGCGGGGACCGCCGAAGCCGCCACCGGGACGACCGCCGCCGCCCGGACCGCGACCGCCGCCACCGGGACGGCCACCGCCGCCACCACCACCCGGACCACGGCCGCCACCACCGGGACCACCGCGCCCGGGGGCGCCGGCGGGCCGCGAGGACGGCATGTTCATCGGGCTCGGCCGCGGACCGCCCGGACGGGGCGGCATGCTGCCGGGGTTCGGACGCGGACCGCCGGCGCCCGGGGCACCGCCC
>NZ_BCQQ01000002.1 GCF_001552155.1 Actinomadura formosensis NBRC 14204
GTCACCGGCGGCTCGGCGGGCCCGCGGTCGGGCGCCGAGGCGGTCGCGGAGGCGGTCCGGCTGCTGGCGCGGGCGGGCGAGAGCGAGGTGCCCGTCACGATCCTGCTGAGCGATCTGCTGCACTGGCACGTCGCCCGGACCGCCTCGTCCCTGCCACCGTTCCAGCGGGTCCGCGGGACGGCCTTCGGCCCCGACCACTGGACCTGGCCGGCGGACGGGACGACGGCGGAGACACCGGGCGGGAGGCGGGTTCCGGCGCTGTGGCGGCGGGCACGCGGGTTGATGCACCGCGGCGATCACGCCTCGGCGATGGACGTCCTGGTGGACCTCCTCGCCGTCCGGCCCGGCCCGGAGCCGCTGCTCGCCCTCGGGCGGTGCCATCTGGAACTCGGCGGGCGGCGGGCGGCGCTTGAGACGTGCCGGTACCTGCTGCGGCGCTATCCGCTGACGCCGGACGCGTATCCGCTGATGGACCTCGAAGAGCAGGACGACGTGGCGAGGGGGTTTCTCACCGCCGGGCTCCGCATCGTCCGGGCGCGCCCGGCCCTGGCGGCCGAGCCGGAGCGGCTGGAGCACGACCTGCTGCTCGCGCTGGCGGCCCGCGCCTACCGGCGGGGCGAGCGCCGCGAGGGGGACCGGCTGGTGAACGAGGCGGCGCAGGCGTACCCGGCGGGCGGCGCGCCGCTGCGGGTGCTCGCCGTCGAGGCGCTGCGCCGCGGCGACCGGGAGGGGGCGCGCGGGCTGCTGGCCGCCGCGCTCGCCCGGACGCCCGGGACGTCCCGGACATGTGTCCCGTGACCCTGTTGCACGCCGCGGACGCTGCCATACTTGGTCCCCGTCCGGCGGTGTCCGGTCCCCTCGGGCCGGTGCGGCGACGCGCGCGTGTGCTGAGGAGACGTCCATGACGAGCTCCGGCTGGCATCACCTCTCCTTCCTGGGGAGGCTGTCACCATCGGCTCGCGACGCGGTGCTGCGGCTCGGGCTGCCGAAGACCGTGCAGCGCGACGAGCCGCTCATGCGGCAGGGCGAGCCGGGCACGGCGGTGTACGTGCTGGTCGACGGCAGGGTCGCCGTGACGAGGGTGGTGGAGAACGGAGCCCTGTCCCTGCTCGGCATCCGGCACCGAGGCGATCTCGTGGGCGAGATGGCGGTGATCGACGACGGTGTGCGCACCGCCACCGTGACCGCGCTCGACCGCTCGGTCGTCTCGGTGATCCCGGCGTCGTCGTTCCTGACGTGCCTCAAGGAGCACCCCGAGGCGATGCTCGCGCTCAGCGCGATGACCGGCGACCGGCTCACGCTGGCCAACATCTACCGTGCCGACGCGGCCGCGTACGCGGTCGAGGTCAGGCTGGCGCGGGCCCTGCTGTACCAGGCCCGGCGCTCGCTCGACCGGGAACACGGCCGGCTCGTCGTCAAGCTCCGGCAGAAGCAGTTGGCGATGCTCATCGGCGCCCAGGAGGGCACCGTGCAGAAGGCCCTGCGGGGGTCGGCGCTGCGCGACCTCGTCCTGTGCGGCCGCGGCCGGGTGCTCCTGCTGGACGTGCCGGGCCTGGCGCGGCTGGCCGAGATGGAACCGCCTCCCGAGCTGTGCCCCTGACCGCCGCCGCTCCCCGCGGGCCGCGGCGGAGCGCCCGCGAGCACGGCGGCTTGTGAGCCGAATTCCCGTTGTCCGTACTGATGCGGGTTGTGATGCCCCCTGTGCCGGGAGACTCCAGGCCACGACGGGAAGGGGTGGCGATGGGGTCGGCATCACGGGGGCCGGGATCACGGCGGTCGCTGTGCGCGGCACTGGACATCAAGGGGTGGAGCGGGCGTCTCGTCCCCGAGCAGATCCGCGCGCAGCAGGCCCTGGTCAGCGTGGCGATGACGGCGTGCCGGGAGGCGGGGCTGCCCGAGCGGATCGTGCAGAGCAGCGGCGACGGCGTGCTGATCCTGCCGCCGAGCGACATCGACGAGACCACGGTCATCCCGGCGCTGGTCGCGGAGCTGGAGGTCGCGCTCTGGCAGGAGAACCGGTTGCTCGCGCAGGCCGCGCGGATCCGGCTGCGGCTGGCGTTGACGAGCGGGCTCGTCATCCCCGGCCCGGCGGGCTTCAACGGGGCCGCGGTGATCGACTGCTTCCGGCTGCTGGACAGCCGGCCGGTCAAGGCCGCGCTGGAGGACTTCCCCCAGGCGCAGCTCGCGGTGATCGTGTCGGACCACCTGTTCCAGGACGTCATCCGCAACGGGTTCCGGTCGCTGCGGGCGGAGGACTTCTGGCGGGTGCGCAGCTCGCTGCCCGCCAAGGGGTTCTCCATGGACGCCTGGCTCTATGTCTCCGACCGCGCCGGCGGCCCCGCGTCCGGTCCCGCCCCCGGTGACGCGGCCGGTGCCGCGCCGGACCCCGCGCGGGAGCACGCGCCGGACCCCGAGCCGGGCACGAGGCCGCAGGGCGAGCCGTGCGGCAAGGTCGCGGAGGCGCGGGCGATGCTCCGGCAGGGGCGGCCGGAGGACGCGATGCGCCTGCTGGACGAGGTCGCGCCGGACGATCCCCAGGGCTGGACGGCGCTGCTGGACACGCGGGCCGAGGCGCTGATGCGGCTGGGCCAGTTCACGCGGGCGCGGCTGGACCTGGAGGAGCTGCTCGGCATGACGGAGGATCCGGTGTCGCCGCCCGGCCCGGCGGCGCTGCTGCGGCTCGGCCGGTGCCACGTCGCGCTTGGAGCGCTGCAGGAGGCGCGGCAGACGTGGATGTTCCTGCTGGAGCACCGGCCGTCGTCGGTGGAGGCCCACCTGGAGCTGGGCCGGCTGGAGCGGCGGGCCCAGCGGTACGGCACGGCGCAGAACTACCTGGTGGAGGGGCTGCGGCTGGTCCGGGCGGAGCCTCCCGCGGACCGGCCCGCGGCGGACCGGCTGCTGGACGAGTTCCTCCGGGAACTCGCGGCGCTCCCCGTCGCGGACGACCCGCCCGAAGGCGAGCCGTCCGAAGGCGAGCCGCCGGGGGACGGACCGCCCGGGGACGAGCTGCCCGGAGACGGTGCGGGCGGGGCCGCGGCCGAGGACGCCGGCGATGACGCCCGGCACCCGAGCAGACAAATCTAAAAGACAATTCTAAAAACCAGCTCTACTTAAAACAGGTCAATCGCCTCCCTAAGCAGGTCAATTCGGACATCCAGCAATTGCCGCTCTAAAAGCGAATGTCGATCGGCAATTGGTAACAGTCGGATAACTGACGTCGATTCCGATGCCGCACTTCGGCGATCATCGGGAAAGGTGGGGCTACGGGGTGGTCAACTCGTCATTGCACAGGGGTTCTGGAGAATGATGCAAAGAACGGGCCGCGCTTTCGCGTGCCCAGCGCGGCGGATCGCCGTGGTGATAACCATCTTGGCCGTCCAGATGTGGCCGCTCGTGACCTCCGATACGGACGCGCACGCGTCCGCCGCGACCAATGCCGCGATCACGGCCGGCAGGGCCGTTCCGGCCGCCGCAGGGCCCCGCGCCGCGGTCCCCGAGCCGACGCTGATGGACGTGTCCATCCTGGTGGACGAGTCGGGAAGCCTCAGCGAGGCCGACGTCCGCGAGGAGATCAAGGCCGCCGGCACGATCGCGCTGGGCGGCCTGAACTCCCGCAGCCGCGTGTCGATCTACGGATTCGGCAGCCAGAACAGGCCCGGGCAGAACGCGATCACCGAGGCGTGCCCGCCCGTCGTTCTGGACAGTTCTGTGAAAAAGGACGCACTGGCGTCGTGCGTCCGGAAACTGCATCGCCGCACCGAGAACGAGGGCGCCGACACCGACCACGCGGCTGCGCTGGCCAAGGCGCTCGGAGCGCTGGACAGCGGGGGACCGGAAGGCGCGCTCAAGGTCGTCTTCCTGCTCACCGACGGGCGCCTCGACGTCCACCAGAGCCCCAATTACGGGCGTGTGGAGTCCGACCGGAACCGGGAGGCGCAAAAGCAGGTGGACACGCAACTCGCGCTCGCCTCCTCCTCCCATGTCCAGGTATGGCCACTCGGTTTCGGGGACGACATCGACCAGACGGCGCTGGACGGTTTCGCGACCGGCGGCTACCAGGGCGGATGCGACGGCCGGTCCGCGTCCAAGCCGAAGGCGCGGGTCGTGCACGACTCCGGGGACGTGCTGCGCTCGCTCGCCGAGGCGTTCGCCGCGGCCGGCTGCCTCGGCGTCAGCCGCAGCGACGAGACGACCCTCGGGGCCGGCCAGACCCGCGAGCTGAAGATCGACATCCCGGTCATCGCGACCGACGGCAGCATCACCGTGGCCAAGGGCGATCCCCGGGTCCGCGTCGACTTCCGCGACCCGGACGGCAACACCGTGCCCGGCAACGGGCGCAGCGGCGACTCGGAGTTCCGGCGGGCCGGCGAGAACGGGACCGTCGAGACCCTCAACATCGTCAACCCGCGCAACGGAACCTGGAAGATCCGGCTCACCGCGCCGGACCGGCTGGAGAGGCAACTGGTCAGCGCCACGGCGATCTGGCAGGGCGCGGTGAGCTCCTCGCTGGTGGTGGAGCCGCCGAGCGCGCAGACCGGCCAGCGGCTGACCGTGCGGCTCTCGCTGGTCACCCGGCGCGGCGCGATCACCGACGCGAAGGCGCTCGCGGGCCTGAACTTCACCGTCCAGGCCGCCGGGCCGTCGCCGGCCGGGTCGCAGAACATCGTCATGCGCGACGACGGCAAGGACCCCGACGACCGGGCGGACGACGGCCGGTACGCCGGGACGTTCACCGCCCCGCCGCGCCCCGGCGACCTCACCTTCACCGGGGTCGTCAGCGGCTACGGCGTCCGCGCCGAGAAGCTCCCGGTGACCGTCGCGGTCGGCGCGGAGCCCCCCGCCCTGCGGGGCCGCGTCGAGTTCTCCTCGGGCGCGGTCGTGCATCCGGGCCAGGAGGTCCGCGGCAAGGTCACGATGGAGAACGGCGGTGCCCCGGTGCGCGGCCGGCTGGTGCTGGAGGGGTCCGGGCGCGCCCGCGCGTCCCTCGGCGGCGGCACCGAGCTGAGCATCGGGCAGGGCACCACGACGTCCCCGTTCACGGTGCGGTTCCCGGCGGACGCCGGGCTCGGCGGCACCTCGCTGACCGTCAAGGTCGCCGACACCGCCGACCTGTCGAAGACGTACGCGAACGGGCAGCTCACCGTCACGGTGAAGCCGAAGCCCGGCTGGCCCGAGCGGTACCGGTGGGAGATCCTCGGCACGGCGCTCCTGCTGCTCACCCTCGGGCTGCTGCTCTTGCAGCGCCGCCGCGCCCGCCGTGCCCGCGCGGACGTGCGGGGGCTCCGCGCGTCGCTGCGGCGGGACGGCGAGGAACTCGCCGTCCTGAAGGCCCCGGCGAAGCCGTCGAACGAGTTCCGGCTCGTCGTGCACGACTCCGCGGACGGCTACCCGGGCCTGGACTATCCGCGGACCGGTCACCGGCCGGTGCGGGTCAGGCGCGGGGCGCCCGGAAAGGTCGTCGTCCAGCCCCCGGAGGGGCCGCGCTACGAGGTCGCGATCGGCGGGGAGGGCGAGCCGTTCGGGGAGACCGGCCTGCTGCTCGCGTTCACCGACGTGCGCCCGCGCCGGTCCGCCTGGTCGCGCCGTGCCGCGCGCCCTTCCGCCGCCTCCGGCCGGAACGGGACGCGGCCCGGCGAGGAGCGGCCGGAGCCCTCCGCCACCCCCGCACCGCCGAACCACGACGACCCCTGGCTCTAGCGGCCGGTCAGAAAGAAGACCCCCATGAAGCTCTACCAGCCAGTCCTGTTCGTGGGGCTCGGCGGCACCGGCTGCCTGATCGGGGCGGAGCTGGAGCGCCGGCTCCGCGAGGAGTTCTGCGGCCCCGACGGCACCGCGATCCAGCGGGTCCGCGAGGACGCCCTGCCCTACCAGCTGCCCGACTGCGTCCAGTTCGTTTACGCCGACGTCAACCAGGCCGACCTCGACCGGCTGCAGACCAGCGTGGTGCCGGGCCCGCAGCACGTGCCCGCCGTCCAGCGCACCGCGCACTACGTCAGGGGCCTGGTGCCCCGGGTGGACACCTATCCGGAGGTGGCGCGCAACCTGCGGCTGACCGCCGAGCGGGAGGTCGCGGCCTGGCTGCCGCCCGAGCCGGGTGAGCCGCGGGTGACGCCGCTGCAGCGCGGCGCGGGCCAGCTGCCGACCATCGGCCGCGCCGCGCTGTTCGAGACGTTCCGCGGCGGCGCCGGGGCCGCCACCGCCGAGCTGAACGCCGCGATCGGCCGGCTGTCGGGCCCGCAGGCCGCCACCGACCTCTACAAGATCGGCGGCCGGTCGAGCAACAAGAACGCGGTGGACGTGTTCGTCGCGTTCTCCGTGGCGGGCGGCACCGGCGCCGGCATCTTCTACGACTACCTGCACCTGATCGGGGAGCTGTTCGAGCGGACGGACCTGCGGCCCAAGATCTATCCGCTGGTGCTGATGCCGTCGGCGTTCGTCGACGGGCTCGGCGGCGGCCGGCCAGCCCAGCTGAACGCGGGCCGGGCGCTGCTGGACCTGTTCCGGCTCGTCGACCAGCAGAACGGCGGCGGCGCGCGGCGGGAGCTGCGCGGGCACACCGCCCGCACCACCGTCGACCCCGACGAGGTGGCCGTGCACTACCCGGTGGACGGGCGGATCACGCTGCGGCCCGGCACCGCGCAGACCGGTTTCCTGTTCTGCCGGCCGGTGGGCGCCGAGCCGGGCGACCTGCGCCGCTCGGTGGTGTCGCTGATGCTGTCGCTGCTCGGCACCGAGCTGGACCAGCGGGCCGCGAAGGACGGCGAGCAGCACCAGTCGTTCGCCGACAGCTTCATCAACGCCAGCGTCGAGCGGCAGATCCCCGCCGAGAACGGCATCGGCAACCGCGGGGTGTCCACCGCGCTGGTGGCGTCGCTGACGGTGCCGGTGGACGAGCTGGCCGATCTCGTCGCCGGGCGGCTGCTGCGCGCCGGGGTGGAGGACCTGCGCGGCCCGCTGCCCGGGGTGGAGTCGAACCGGACGCTGATGCAGGAGTTCTTCGCGGTCGCGAACATCTCCGAGATCTTCACCCGGCCCGCGCAGGAGCACGCCGAGCCGGAGCCGGTCAACGGCGCGAAGGAGGTCACCGCGGCGCTCAACGACCGGGCGGAGGCGATGCGGGTGGCGCTGTCGCGGCTGCGCACCCGGCTCGATCGGGAGATCCCGGAAAAGGTCGGCGGGTTCGACCCCCGCGACGCCGTCCCCCGCATGCTCGGCAAGGTCGACCCGTTCCGGCTGGTGCGGGTCCTGTTCGGCAACCCCGACTCGGCGGACGAGGTGGAGCGGGGCGGCGCGATGGGGCTGATGCAGCGCCGCCGGGTCGAGCCGCCCGCGCCGGAGGGACTCGGCGCGAACCCGCCGCCGCTGCCGACCCTGCGGGACCGCTCCCTCGGCATGGTGAAGGTGAAGTGGACCGACCCGGATCCGGTGGAGGCGCGGGAGCGCCAGGACGGGTGGTACCGCTGGCGGACCAACGTGCAGTGGACGGAGCCGTGGTCGCAGCTCGCGCCGCGCTGGCGCAAGCCGCTCGACCAGGTGGAGGCGGCGCTGCGCGGGATGACGCGGGCGCTGGTCGAGCACGCCGCGCAGGACCGCGACCGGTTCCGGGACCGGGCCGCCGACCTGTCCAAGGCCCGGGTCGGCGTGTCGTACCTGCTGCCGCCCGGCGGAGACCTGGAGCGGTTCTACACGCGGGTGGTCCGCCGGATCACCGACGACCTGGTCGGCAAGGGCCAGCTCCAGCCGAGCGCGACCGGCGCGGACCTGCTCACCGTGCTGATCGGCGCCGACGGCTGGCGGGACGCCTACCGGACGGCGTGGGACGGCACGCCCGAGGCGGCCGTCTCGGAGCTGCGCGAACGGGTGAAGGCCGAGGTCAAGACCTACTTCCGGATGGCGGGACAGGACCGCGCGCCGCTGCTTCCGACGCTGCACGACCTGCTGGCGCAGGCCGCCGGGCAGACCTCCGCCGAACTCAGTGAGGCCGAGCTGGAGGAGTTCCGCGGCAAGCTCGCCGGGCTGGTGCCCGCGAACTTCAGCCCGCAGGGCAGCGGCCGCCTGAAGGTGCTGGTGTCGTACCCGGCCGGGGCGGACGACCCCGCCATCGAGTCCTACCTGCGCGAGGCCGTCAACCTCCCGGCCGGGCCCGACCTCGTCTACGACTTCACGCACACCACCGCCGAGTCGATCGCGGTGGTGCTGTTCCGCTCCTCGATGGGCATCACCGACGTCCGCGAGGTCCGGGACGTCCTGCGGACCTGGGCGGACGCGGTGGAGCGCCCGCAGCGGCAGGACTACCTGAAGTGGCGGCAGCGGCTCGGCTACGACTTCGGCTACCTCGCCACCCACGAGGAGCACCGCGTGCAGATCCTGCACCGGCTGCTGTGCGCGATGTGGAACGACAAGGTCACCGTGGACGGCGACCCGGCCTCGCCGATCAGCGTGTCGGTCGGGTTGTCGGGCGGCGTGTCGATGACCCTGGAGCTGACGCCGCTGGAGCACGCGTCGTCGTGGGGCAGCCTGCTCCAGGCGTACGAGCTGTGGACGTTCGCCGACAACGCGGGCATCCGCCGCGACTTCTGCGCGCAGCTCATGCAGGAGGCGCCGTACGGGGTGGGCAGCCTGCCGAAGCAGCCCGGCGACCTGTACCTGCTGCTGCGCGACATGGCCGAGGGCCAGATACGCCGGATCGACGTGATGCTGAGCGAACTGCACTCCTCCAGCCGGGCCCGCGCCATGCAGCTCCGCGACTTCTGGGCGCGCACCTACCCGGCCGCCCTGGACGCCGAGTTCACCGAGGTGTCCGCCGTCCGGGCCAACCTGCGCGCCCTGGAGAAGCCCGCCATGCAGAAGCCGGAGGAGGACCGGTGAGCCCGCGCGTCGTCCGGCTCGACCTGAGGGACTGCGACGCCGAGCAGGCCGCGGCCCGGGTGGCGGAGCTGCTGCACACGCCCCAGGACCTCGGCATGCTGCTGGTCGAGGACACCGCCGCGGCGGTCGTCCGGCACCGGGCCGCGTTCGAGGCGCTGGACGCCTCCCGGCAGGTGGCGCAGCTGCTGTGCCTGGTGGTGGGCCGGCAGGCGCGCGGCGACGGCGACGAGCCGGCCGTGCTCCGGCTGCCCGGCAACATCCAGCGGCGCACCCTGTGGGTGATCGAGGAGACCGGGGTCGACTGGCCGCTGCGGGCCGCCGCCCGCGCCCGCCGCCGCGACGGCCGGGACGGCGCCGGGCTCGGCCGGCTGTCGGAGCTGCTGCGGCTGCCCGGCGTCTTCGAACGCACCTGCCGGCTGCTCGGCGAGGTGCCGTTCGGCGTGGCCGTCCCCGGCCTGCGGCTCACCGGGACCGGCGGGTCCGGGCAGGAGGACTTCCTGCTGGCGCTGCGGTCGGCGATCCGCCGGATGCTGGACCCGGTCTCGCCCGCGCCCGTGCCGCGCGAGGAGGAACGTTCCGGAGGACGGGTGCCGCTGCGGCTCACCGGCGACGGCGTGCTGCGGCGCGCGCTCGACGCCGCCGAATACGCGGTGGAGGACGCCCAAGAGGCGGCCGTGGAGCTGCCGGGCGCGCGCGCTCTGCTCCGGGAGGTGCCGGCGGACGTGCCGGTGCGGGCCGCCGGGGACCGGCTCGCGGAGGTGCGGGCCCGGCTCACCGAGCTGTTCCAGGCGGTGCCCGGCGACGACCGGATCACCGAGCAGCGCCGGGCCGCGATCGCCGCGCACGGCGTGGAACCGCCGCCGATGGAGCCGTTCGAGGTGGGCCCGTTCCGCGAGGAACTGCACGCGTGGCTGCGCGAAAGCCTCGCCGGGGGCGCCTCGCTGATCCGCATCGATCACCACCTGCGGGACCGGGCGGAGGCGCCGGAGGGCGGCGCCGCGCACCTGCGGCACCTGCACCGGATCTGCCCCGACGGGCTGCCGGACCGGTTGCGGAACCCGGCGCCGATGCCGCCGCCGCAGCGGTGGCTGCCGGTGGCGGGCGCGGCCTGCGCCGCGCTCGCCGGGCTGACCCCGCTCGGGGTCGCGGGCGGGCTGGTGATGGCGCTGCTGTGGACGGCGCTGGTCGCGCTGACGGTGCTCCGCGGTCCCGGCGGCCGGATCGACGCCTGCTCCCGGGAGCTCGGGCTGAACGCGTTCGGCGCGCTCGCCGGCGCGATCGGCGGCGGTCTCGGCGGTGCCGCCGGGCTGCCGGCCGCGGGCTGGTCCGCCGCGCTGGCCGCCGCCGTCGTCGGCGCGCTGGCCGCCGTCGTCCAGTCCTGGCGGTCGCGCGCCATCCGGTGGGCGGACGGCATCGGCCTGGACGAGGCGGAGAAGGCACTCCAGGACATGCAGCAGCTCCTCGGCCACGCGGTGACCGGCTGGGCGCGGCTGAACCGGCGGCTCGACGTCGTGGACGAGCTGAACGTGCTGCGGCAGGGGCTGGGCGGGGTCCGGGAGAAGCTGGAGGAGCGGGCCGCCGACCTGGACAAGGAGGACCTCGGGCAGCCGTCCAGGTCGTTCGCGTCCTACGCCGAGACCGTGCGGTTCTGGCTCGGCGACCTGGTCGGGGAGGCGGTGCGGCCCGCGTCGCGCGGCACGTCCGGCGGCGCGGCCGACCGGCACGCGCGCAAGGAGGCCGGCCGGTTCCTCGACGACTGGGAGAGCGCGGTGGAGCAGGGCCTCCCGGTGGAGACGATGCCGTTCGTCACCGACCCCCGGCCGGTGGCCTCCGTCGACGGGGAGGACCTGGCCTTCCTCGTCGAGCAGCTGTCCTACGACCCGGCCGGGGAGATGTGGCAGCTGTGCGCGCCCGAGGACCTCGGGCTGCTGGACACCTCGCCGGGGCCGCGCACCGTCCGGTTCGGGCCGAGGTCGGCGGCGGGCGGCCGGGACCTGCCGCCCGGCACGGTGCTCGTGTCGTCGTCGGCGCACTGCGGGGTGCTGCGGCTCGTCCCGCTGAGCCCGCAGGTCGTGGAGTGGACCTGGATCGAGGACGGCGCCGGGGACGAGTCCGGGCACGGTGCCGGCATGGCGGGAGGTGCGGCGTGAGCATCCGGCTGAACTACCGCGACGTCCACGGGACGCTCGTCGAGACGAAGGCCGTCGAGACGGGCGAGGCCGAGCCGCCGCTGCGGCCGCCGCTGGAGGCCGTCCGGCTCCGGCTGGAGATGCCCGACCGCGTCGTCCCGGTCCGCCGCGTCCACCCGGTCGACCGCGGGCCGGGCGGGCTGGCCGCGGGGTACCGGCAGCTGGACGGCGAGATCCTCGCCGGGCTGCGGCTGGCCCGGCTCTGCGACGGCCGCCCCTACCCGCGCTGCGTGTCCCGCCTCGTCGGCTACGACGCGGACGCCGCGGAGCCGTTCGCGCTGCTGGAGCCGCTGCGCGGCGCGGAGGCCGGATCCTTCGCAGGGACGCTGCCGACCGAGCAGCGGCGGCGCTTCCAGGTGGGGCTGCTGCGTGCGGTGCGGCTGCTGAACACGGCCGGGATCGCGCACCGCGCCATCGGCCCCGGCACCGTCCGGTGGGACGGCGACGACGTGCAGATCACCGACTTCTCGCAGGCCGCGCCGATCGGGGCGCCGCGCACCGTCGCCGGGGCCCTGCCGTGGCAGGCGCCCGAGCAGCGGCCCGAGACGCCGCCCGGCTGGGACCGCGGCGTGATCGGCCCGAACGACGACATCTGGGCGGCCGGGCTGCTGATCTTCTACGTGCTCACCGGCGAGGAACTCGACGACCGGGCCAAGCTCGCCGGCCGGCCGGAGCTGGAGACGCTGCTCGCCGGGGTCATCGACCCGCCGGAGCGCCGGCCCGGTGCGCAGGCACTGCTGCGCAGGCTGGGGGAGGCGGACCCGCCGCCGCGTCCGCTCGCGCCCGACCCGGCGTTCGCCCGGGGCCGCGCCGAGTTCTTCGCGCAGCGGCACCGCAAGCACCCGCACACCGCCCGGGACTCCGCGCCCGCGGCCCGTACGCCGTCCGCCCCCGCCCCCGCCGCCGCCGTCCGCCCGGCCGAGCCCCCGGCGGACCGGCTGCCCGGCGGCCCCTGGCTGCTGTGGGCCGGGGTCGCGGCGCTGGCCGTCGTCGCCGTCTACCTGATCGTGGGGCGGTGACCCGTGGCCACGTCACTGCTGCATCAGACGCTGTACCGGTGGGGACGGACCGGCCGGTTCGGCGACGTGAACGAGGTGGGCCTCTGGCCGGTGGCGAGTTCGCTGGACCCCGCGTCCACCGACGAGCTGCGCCACTGGCACGAGCGGGTCAAGCCGTGGCTGAGCGCCGGCACGGGCGGCAGGCCGCGGTCCAGCCACTTCTACGCCGCGTTCGGCGACGACGCGGTGCTGATCAGGCGGGTCCGGCCGGGCGCGGCCCGCACCGCCGCCGCGCACCTGCTGCTGGGGCCCGCCGGGGTGCTCACCCCCCGGCTGGCACTGGAACTGCGCGAGTGGACGTGGGCGCCCGCCGACCTGCCCGCCCGCGCCCCGATGGTCAACCCCAACACGCTGCGGGCGCACCGGTCCGCCCTCGGTGAGCAGGCGCGCTCGGACGCGCTGCAGGAGCCGCTCGCCGCCCTGCTGTCCCACGTGCTCACCGGGCCGGGGCCGATCGAGGCCCCCGCCACCGGCGACGCCTTCGCGCTGCTGTGGGCGATCGACGACATCTGCACCGTGCTCGGCTCGGGGCTGCGGGACTGGCCCGAATGGTCGGCAGGGTTCGAGACGTTCGCGGAGCGGCGCGAGGTGCCCGGCCCGCCGGGCATGTTCCTGCGGTTCCTGCCGGACGCGCCGGCACCGGCGCCCGAGCCCCGCACCCACGCGGCGGCGCTGTTCCTCGCCCGCATGTACGGGCGGGGCGGCACCGACGCGCTGCGGAGGCTCCGCTCCACCGAGGGCCTGAACGGGCTGGACACCATGGCCGCGCGTGTCGCCCGGCTGCTCAGCACGGTCGCCGGGCCGGTCGCCCCCCCTTCCGCGCCGGGAAGGCCCCGCCCGTCCGCGCGAGCCGGAGAGTCCATGCCACCCGTACCGCCCTCGTCCTCCTCACCGGGCACCGGGCGTCCCGGCTCCGGCTCCGGCACCGGCGAGCGGGTCTCCTGCCCGATCTGCCTGGGAAGGCTCGACTGGGGCGGCCTTCCCCTCTACACCTTCGACCAGAGCCTCGCCCAGTACGTCAGGCTGAACCTCCCGAAGGACGCCAACGCCGAGCAGCGGGCGCGCCTGATGCGGACGGCCGCGGTCCGCTGCCCCAATCCGGGCGACATGACGGGCACCCACTACCTGCCCGCCGGCTACGGGCGGTACGGGTCCCCGGCGGTCTTCGGGTTCATCGGCGGCACCACGTCGGGGAAGACGCACCTGGCCGCCGCGATGGTCGCGGCGATCGAGCGCGGCGCGCTCGGCGCCTACGGGATCACCGCGCAGCCCGTCGACCTGGACCGGCACCAGGCGTTCCTGCGCGACATGGTCCACCCGCTGTTCAGCGAGTCGACCCGGCTCGCGCCGACCCGTGAGGGCGAGGTCGCCTTCGCGGACGCCTTCGTGATGTCCTGCGGCGACCGGCCCCGCGCGGTGGCGCTGTTCGACGTGGCGGGCGGCGAGCTGAGCAACGTGGGCGACGCCAAGCGCTTCCTCGACATCGCGGACGGGCTGATCTTCGTGGCGGACCCGAAGCGGTTCACGCCGGGCAGCCTCGGCGACCCGGCGTTCAACACGGTGCTCAGCCTGCTGCGGGCGTCGGGCCGGCTGCCGAAGGTGAGCGCCGCGATCGCGCTGAACAAGGCCGACCTGTTCCGGTTCGACGACCCGATCGCGCACTGGCTGAGCCGCGACTCGGCCGTCCTCGACTCCGCCGAGGTGCTGGAGGAGAGCGCCGACGTGTTCGCCTACCTGCACCAGCGGGACGCGGAGGCGTGGACGCGCCCCTACCAGGAATGCGAGCGGGCCACCCTGCACGTCGTGTCGGCGACCGGGACCGACGCGATCGAACGCGGCGTCCGGCCGCTGCGCGTGCTGCGTCCGCTCGTCGCGCTGATGGCGATGACCGGCCTGCTGACCACCGCCGAAGCCCAGAACATAGGAATCTGAGATGACCGAGGAATTCATCGACCAGATCGAGTTCCGCTGGGACCGCGACTACGACCTCACCGGGATCGCCACCTCGTTCCGCTCCGACGTGGACTTCCGGCGGTGGAACGGCCTGCTGACGCCGTACGCGGGGATCTCGGGGCGGGGCGGGGCCGCCGCCGCGGAGGCGCCGTCCAGCGCCGTGTACCTCACGTTCGGGGACCGGGCGGCGCTCATCCTGCGCTGCGTCGATCCGCACGCGCTGCGCATCGACTCCGACCGCGGCCCGGCGCGCGGCGCCGGCGCCGCCCGGCTGGATCTGGTGGCGCGCGCACTGGTCGGACCGAGCAGCCTGCTGACCGCCGAGGTCGCGATGGGGATCGCGGCGACCGACCCCCGCCAGGTGTTCCCCGAACCCCTCGGGCAGGTCGGGCGCGGCGCGCCGATGGATCCGCTGAGCTTTTCGTTCCTGCGGGACCGGTCGGTGTCCGGGGAGGAGGAGATGCGCGGGCGGGCGCACACCGTGCGCGGTCTCGCGCCGCTGGTCGCGGCGGTGCTCGCCGACCCGGCCCGGCCCGTGACACTGGTGCTGCCCGAGGACGAGATCCGCAGTCCCCTCCGGGAGAGCCGGGCGCTCGCGCTGCTGTGGGCGGCGCGCCGCGTCCTGAAGGTGATGCTCACCGACGCGTCCGGCTCCACCACCGACGGGTGGCGGGCCACGTTCTCCACCTGTGAGGCGCCGATGAGCGGCGGGGACGGGCGGCAGGAACTCGCGATCGCGTTCCGCGAACGGGGCCTGGACCGGCCGCCGCTCAACGACGCGCCCCGCGAGGTCCGTCCCGACGATCCCATCGCCGGGCGGGGAGACCACCTGGCCACCGCCGCGGGCCTGCTCGCGGACGCCTACCGGACGTACGGCGACAGCTGCCAGAAGCTCATCTGGCAGGTGGTCGGCGGCTGCCGGACCCTCCAGGAGAAGATCGAGGCCGTCGCGTGCAGCAGCGAGATCACCACGGCCATCGACTCCGAGCCGGCCCCGGCGCACCGGACACCCCCGCAGCGGCCCCTGACCCAGCAGCCCCCGGCACGGCCGGCGTGGCCGCGGCAGGACCCGGTGCGGCAGACGGCCGCGGCCCCGGTCTCCTCCGTCCAGGAGCCGCCCGCGCCGCCTCGCCGTGACCCGTACCTCGCGCGCCTCTACCAGATGCTGAAGGAGACCCAGGACGGTCCCGGCGCGCTGCGGATCATGGACTGGATCGCCGCGCGCACCGAGCGGGGCGGGGTGCTCGACGCCAAGGGCTTCTCCTCCGTCCTGCGGACCATGGGCGAGGCCGGCTGGTTCGCCGACCGGCTGGACGGCATGGCCGACGGGCCGCACCGGATGGCCGACCTGATGCGCCCGCTGTTCGCCGCGGGCATCGGCGACCAGGAGCTTGAGGACCAGTTGAGGCGGCGGCACCTGAACGGGGGGCTGCCGCCGGTGATCGCGGACGCGCTGGGCCTGCTCGCGGCGCGGCTGGAGCCGGACCGCGCCGACTGGCTGGCGGAGCGCTGCATGGAGTACGCCGTGGGGCAGAGCCCACCCGACTCTTTCAGCAGTGACGCGCCCGAGCCACTCCGGCGCGAGTCGCCCGTGCAGGCCGTGCTGCGGCTGCCCGGCCGGATGCTGCCCGCCGACGTGGCCGGCGTGCTGACCTGGCTGTCGCCGGTGCTGCTCGTGGTCCTGCTGCTGTTCATGGTCTGACGCCGATGCCCGAAAGGTTCCAGAAACTCCGCGGCCTTCGCGCCCCGCTCGCGGTGGTCGGCCTGGCCGGCCTGCTCGGGTCCGCCGTCGTGCTCGGGGAGACCGGCGACGGCGGCGACCCGGCCGACGCGGTCCGCGCGGACGCGCGCCTCGTCCACTGCCTGTCCGACAAGCAGCGCCCGGCGCTGGTGAAGGCGGCGATCCGGCTCGGCGAGGCGGCGCCCGGCAGCACCGACACGGCGTTCCGCCCGGTGCGCGGCGGCCGGGCGGGGACGGTGACCACGCTCGACAGGTGGAGTGAGCAATCCCCCGCGGCGTTCACCCGTGCGTGCAAGCCGCTGGCCGCGCTGACCGCCGGCAAGACGCTCCAGGAACCGGCGCCGAAGCCGCCGCTGTGGCGCCGGATCCTGGCCAACCCGGTGGTCGCCCTCCTCCTCGGCTCCGCCCTCACCTTCGCCACCACCTGGTCGGCCGCCCGGACCGCGCGCCGCCAGACCCTCACCGACCAGCTCGTCACGGCCGCCGCCGAATACCTCAAGGCGGCGCAGGCGGTCCGGCTGGCCCGCGCGCGTGAGAAGCCGTCGGACGAGGCGGGACTGGAGGGCCGCCGGGTCGACCTCGGCACGGCGATCCTGCGGGCCGGGCTGCCGGGCGCCGAACGGCACCGCCTCGGCGTGCTGCTCGGCCAGGCGCACGGGACGCTGATCCGGGACGAGTTCCGGCGGGAGGCGGCCGAGGAGCGGCTCCGCCTGCTGGAGACCGCGCTGGGCAGGGCGGTCCGCGGCGAACCCGTCCCCGGCGACGCGCGGGCCGGAGCCGGCACCGAACCGGCGGAGCAGACCGCGGGGGGCCGGCCATGAACCCGTTCGCCGGCGGCTTCGACGGGATGGAGCCCTGCTGGAACAGCAGCACCTGCCCCTACTCGGCGCACGACTTCCTCCTGTTCGACAACGCGCCGGAACCGCCCCCGCTGGAGCAGGTCCGGGGAAGCGTCCTGCTCCTCGCGGGCTCGTCCGGCCACGGAAAGTCCGTCTACGGCCATCGGCTGCTCCACGAATACGGCGCCCAGGGAATGAAACCGTTCGACCTGCTGGGCGAGGGGCCCTTCCAGCAGTGCCTGGCGCGGCGGCGGCAGGTACTGCTCAAGCTGCGCAGCAAGAACGGCCCCCTGGACGAGGAGGACATGGCCAACGCGCAGGTCGACGACGCCGGCTGGGCGGCCAAGCTGCGCAGTGTCATGTGCGGTGCGGGCGGGGAACTGATCGTGCGGCTGCCCTGCATCATGCAGGACACCTCCGACGCCGAGGCCCGGATCAGCTGGGAGATCCTCCAGTACGCAATGGCCGCGCAGCGGAGCAGGAGCGTCTTCATCTACGAGTACAACGCGAGGGCCTGGCCCGGCGACTGGGAGAAGCTGCGCAAGGAGATCGAGCTGAGCCGTGACGTCAAGGTGCGCATCTGCGTCGTGGCTCCGGTCACGCCGAACGAATTGTGGACGTATGTGAAGGGCGTCATGGACAGCTCCCCGCACAAGCAGATCACGTTGGACACCGATGTCACCGAATGGCTGAAGTACATTTTCGGCCAATGCTCGCTGCACCCGCAGAGCGTGCACGGGCTCATGTGCCGGATCTTCGACAACGCCATAGCCGAGCAGAGCCCGAAGGTCACCCTGAACCATCTGATGCCGGAGGTCATCCGGATCGGGGGTGAGGCGGCATGAGCGCCGGCGCCGCCCCCCTGGCCGACAACCCGTTCCCGGTGCGGCCGCCCGACCTCGGCACGCACGACCCGGCCTGCCCGGGACCCGAACGGCAGGACGGGTACATCCGGTTCACGGGCCGTCCGAACCCGCCGGACGTCGCGGGCGGCGGCGTCGTGCTCATCGGGGGCCGCCCGCATCTCGGCAAGTCCGTCCTGGCCCACCGCTGCCTGCACCACTACGCGGCGGCGGGGCACGTGCTGGTCGATCTTTCCGGCCGGGCCGCCGGCGACATCGGCGGCCCGGTGGAATGCCTCGCCCGGATGCGCGACATCTGTGCGCTGCCGGACGAGGTGCGGGCGGCGCTGCGGGAGGTGCGGGCGGCCGAGCCGGTCGAGGGCCACCACGAGTTCGGCCGCGCGCTCGGCGGGCGGCGCCTCGTCGTCCGGCTGCCCCGCCCGGACCCGAGCCTGCGTCCGCCCACGATCGCCGCCCGGGTCCTGGAGTACGCGCGGGCCGCGGCCACCGCGAACGCCGGCGTGTACCTGTTCGAGTTCCCCTTCTGGCTGGAGCGGGACTGGGGGCAGGTGCGGGAGGGCATCGCGCGCAGCGCGGACGAGGGGCTCGTCACGTGCATCACCCTGGAACCGTTCAGCGACCGGGAGCTGATGGAGTTCCTGTGGGCGCGCGTCGGCGGGACGGACGCGCTCGACGAACTGTTCGACCTGGACCCGGCGGTGCTGCTCCGGTCGCTGGCACGGCACCGCGCCAGCCTCAGTCCGAACAACCTGACCTGGTTCCACGTCCTCTGCCGGCAGGCGTTCGAGGCCGCGATCGAGTCGGATGCGACCAAGGTCGCGATCCACCACTACCTCGCCGCGGCGGTCAGGATCGGTGCACCATGAACGAGACGCGCGCCACGGCCCGACCCGTGGCAGGCACCCGGCCGCGCAACCCGTTCCCGAAGGTGCCGGAGGTCAGGCTCGGCGGCACCGGCGTCACCGTGCAGGTGGAGACCGGCGCCGTCCGCGCCGTCCGGCGGCTCGCCCTGGATTTCCTCACCTCCCGGGCCGACGACGGCGGGGACCCGGGCAATTCCGGGCGGGTGGCCGCGATCCTCGGTGAGTACGGCACCGGCAAGAGCCATCTGGCGTGGACGCTGATGGACGAGCTGGTCCGCATCGCCGGCACCCGGCCCGTCGTGCTCGTGGCGTCCGGGCAGCCGAGGGACACCGTCCTGTCGATCCACCGGCGGCTCCTCGCCCCGCCGGGGTCGGGCGCCGACGGCCGGATCCGGCCGCTCGACACCGCGGCCGGGGTGCTGCTGTTCGGCACTGTCGAGCGGATGGTCGAGGACGTGTACGCGGGGCTGCGGCACGCCGCCGGGGCGGAGCCGGACGTGCCGCCGCCCGCCGCGTCCGACGAACTGCCGGTCGATGAGATGTGGCGGCTGCACGAGCGGCTGACGGAGATCGCCGAGGGCGACGAGGAACTGGCCACCGTCGTCAGCCTGGTCTGGCACCGGACGGCCGGGACGGCGGCCTGGCAGTGGCTCCGCGGCGCCGCGTCGCGCTCGGCGGAGGACGCGCGGCTGCTCGCCGACCGCGGCGTCCACTCCCCGCCCGTCGACAGCGACGGGCGGGCGCTGCGGGTGCTGCGGGCGCTGGCCCGGCTGTGCGGCTGGAACGGGGGCCGGATGGTCCTCGTCCTGGACGAGCTGCACCAGATCGGCTCGCGCGGCGGCGACGGGCCCGCGGAGGTCGCGGCGACGCTGATGGAGCTGGTCGGCTGGGCGGGCGAGACGGGGGCGCTGCTCGCGGTGTGCGGGCTGCTCGACTTCTGGGAGGCGCTGCCGCAGAGCGTCCACGAGCGGGTGAAGACCAGGATCGTCCCGTCCGGGCTCACCGATCCGCAGATCAAGGAGTACATCCGCGCCGCGCTGCACCCGGACGGCGCCGGGGGCGCCGACCTGTACCCCTTCGGCCCCGAAGCCGTGGAGGAGCTGTGGCGGATCACCGAGGGGCATCCGCGCCGGACCCTCACCCTGTGCCACCACGCCTACGAGCTGACCTCCGGGACGCGGCTCATCGGCCCCCGCCAGGTCCGGGAGGCGAGCCGTTCCCTCTGCGCGCCCGACAACCCCGACCACGTCCGCGGCAAGTTGGCCGGGCTGTGCGTCGAACTCGGCTACCACGTGCGGCGTTTCCCCCAGTCCAGCCGGTCCCGGTGGGAGCCGGACCTGCGGGTGGGGTCCCGGCGGGGCGACGGCGAGTGCGCCGTCGTGGTGAGCGGGCCGGTGCTGGAGGACGAGGAGCTGACCGAGCTGCGCACCCGCGCGTCCGCGCTGATGGGGAACAGCCGGGCGCACCCGCGCAATGTCGTCCTGGTGATGGCGGGGCCACTGGCCGCCACGTTCACCGGGGACGCCGAGGAGTCGTTCACCCGCGTCCTGCACTGGGACGGCGACACCTTCCGCGACGACCTCGCCGCCACGCTGCGCTCCTGCATCGCGGCCGGTGAGGAGGAGGCGCTGTACGAGCTGGTCGCCGAGATGCGCCGGGAACTGCGGGAACTCCGCGAGCTGGGGACGTTGCCGAGCGCGGCCGCCGCCGCGCCGGAGCCGGCGGTGTGGACGGACCCGGACCGGCGGCGGCGCTTCCAGCGGGCGGACCTGCTCTGCCGGCGGGCGCTGGAGGGCATCGCGGCCGCCGACGCCACCACCCGGCGGTTCTGGCGCGACCGTTTCCAGGTCGAGGGCAAGGGCGTCGCGCTGCCGCGGGCGGCCGCGTCGGGCGAGCGGTACGTGGCGCTGGGCGACATCGGCTCCCTCTCGGTCCTCAAGGCCCTCGGCGCCCTGGCGCTCCTTGAGGGCGCGGTGGGGGAGTTCGCCGCCCGGGTCCGCGACCTGCTCGCCGACGAGGGCAGGACGATGCGCGACCTGCGCGGTGAGCTGAAGGTTCTGCACCGGGGCTTCGACCACACCCTCCGCGACGTGATCAACATGTTCCCCGACGAGTACCAGGACGAGCGGGACCTCGTCATGCGGGTGCTGGGCGTCAACCGCTCCCTGCTCAACCAGTATCTCGGCGGCCTCGGCGCGACCGTCTACAGCGCCGTCGTCGCCCCCGACCCCGAGGACGGCACATGAGCTACCGGACGGTCATGGCCGTGGACCTGCAGGGATACGGGTCCAGGCCGCAGAACGTGCAGGCGGTGCTGCAGGCGAACCTGGTCGAGTGCCTGCGGGACGCGGCCGGGAACGCCGGGCTGGACGCCGCGGGATGGGAGGACCGGGGCGGGGGCGGCGGGAGGCTCATGGTGCTTCCGCACGACGTCCGGGCCGAGGTCCTCGTGGGCCGGTTCGTCCGCGAGCTGAACGCCGAGCTGCGCGGCCGGAACCGGGTGGCGAGCGCGGAGGCCCGGACCCGGATGCGGCTCGCGATCCATCACGGGCCCGCCGCCCCGGCCGCGGGCGGGTACAGCGGGTCCGCGCCGGTCGTCGTGCGGGGGCTGTGCGGCGCCGATCCGCTGCGGGCGGCGCTGGACGCGGCGGGCACCGATCTCGGCGTGATCGTGTCCGCGTTCGTCTTCCGCGGGTCGGTCGAGGCGGGCATGACGTCGCTGGACCCGGCGGACCTGCGCCGGGTGCGGGTGCCCGGCCTGGCCGAGGAGGGGGACGGCTGGGTCTGGTTCCCCGGCGGCCCCGACCCGCACGCCCTCGACTTCCCCGACGGCCTGGCCGGGCGGCCACCGGCCGGCCCGCCCACCGCCCCGCCGTCCGAGACCCCGCCGTCCGAGACCCCGCCGTCCGAGGGCGCGCCGTCCGAGGGCGCGCCGTCCGGCTCGGTCCACGCGACGACGATCAACGCCCGCACCTTCGTCGTCCGCGACCAGGTCAACTACAACTTCGGAGGCCGGTCGTGAGCGAGCCGGACGGAGCCGACGAGAAGGCGCCCGCCAGGGACCGCGACGGCGGCGCGGACGACGCCCCCGAGCGTCCGGAGGCTCGCGGTGACCGGGAGGAGAAGGCCGGGGAGGACAGGCCGCCGTCCCGCACCGACGTCCTCACCGAGCAGGGCCGGCGCGGCACGATCCAGGACCGGATCGGCACCGAGCGGGACGCGCTGTCGGGATACGTGCGGGCCGAGCGCTTCGTCGGCCGCGACCAGCACATCTACAACTTCGCCCCGGCGGGCGGGCGGCGCAGCCGGGTCGTCCGGCTCCGGCCGCACGACATCGCGGAGGCCGAGCGGGCCTTCGTCGAGCCCGCGGACTTCGCCGACCTGTGCCGCCGCGCCCGGGACCGCCGGGTCGTGATCCTCCAGGCCGACCGGCACTCCGGCCGGTTCGCGGCGGCGCGGCGCCTGCTGTGGCTCCTCACCGGGGACGCGCCCGAGCGGGCGCTGTTCGGCGTGGACCCCGAGATCGGGCTGGACGAGCTGACGGGCGATGACCTCACCGAGGGCGCGGGATACGTGTACCGGGACCCGGCGCGGCCCGACGCGATCACCGAGTTCGGCCTCGACAAGGTCAGCGGGCTGCTGGAGGAGGCCGGCGCCCGGCTGGTGATCACGGTGGACACGGCGCGGGCGCTCACCGGCCCCCGGACGGCGGAGTGCGTGCTGCGGCTCGGCCGGGTCCGCGACCGCAGGGAGATCGCGCGGAGGCTGCTGGCACTGGAGCTCGGCGAGGAGCGGGCCGGCGTGCTCCTCGCCGAGCCCGGCGTGCCGGAGCTCATCGACGCGCAGCTCGCCCAGGACGGCCCGCCCCGCCACGCGCGGACGGTGGTACGGGAACTGCTCGGCGCGCACCGGCAGTCGCTTCCGCTCGCCCGCACCGCCGAGCAGGCGCTGCGGCTGCGCGACGACGAGCAGCGCACCGAGTGGTTCGAAAGCCTGGACAGCCTCTCCCTGCAGTGCATGGCGGTGTCCACCGCGGTGCTGAACGGGGAGCCGTACGAGACGGTGGCGCTCGCCGCCATGAAGCTGAAGAACGACCTGGAGACCGACAACCCGCGCGCCGACTCGCTGCGCGGGCTCGACGAGCCGCTGAAGCCGACCAAGCGCGCCTGGCTGAGCAGGCTGGGCGCGCACACCGTCCCCTCCACGGTCCGGCTCAGGTACGGGGCGACCGCGCCCACGGAGGTGATCCGCTACCTGGACCCCTACGCGCAGGGCAAGGTGCTCGGGTACTTCTGGGCCGAGTTCGACGAGCAGCGTCCCCACCTGCTGGACTGGCTGCGCTGGTGCGCCGAGCATCCGCTGGAGAGCGTCCGGACCCGGACCGCCGTCGCCACCGGGTTCCTCGCCGCCCGCGGCTTCGACCTGGTCCGCGCCCTCGTGATCGAGCCGATGGCGCGGTCCCGGGACCCCCGGTACCGGACGGTCGCCGCCGCCGCCCTGCACGCCACCGTGACGCAGCGGCCGGCCCTGCGGGAACCCATCGAGGACCTGCTGCGCGGCTGGAGCGGGCCGGCCGAACCGGTCCAGTTGCGCGCCACCGCGGCCCGCGCCTGGCGGGTGGCCCACGAGGCCGGTGGGGCGTCCGCCGCGCTGGACCGGCTGGAGGAGCACGCCTCCGACGACGCCATCGGCGTCACCGCCGCCGTCTGCGAGTCCGTCACCGAGCTGTGGGAGACCGAGTGGGACGGCGCGCGGATCCCGGAGCGGCTGCTGGCCTGGGCCGCCGGGAGAGAGGAGGTCCGCGCGACCACCGCGCGGCTCGCGTTCCTGCTGGCCGCCGCGCAGCTCGTCCGGCGGCTGCCGGGCGACGGCTTCGACTGGCCGGGCCTGCTGCACATCGCCGCGATGGACACCGCCCGGATGCGGGACATCGCCGCGCTCTGGCGGGACGTGCTCCAGGACACGGTCGTCCAGGACCCCGCCTGGGACGTGCTGGCCGAGTGGGCCCGCACCGCCGACGAGACACCGCTCGTGCGGCGTTCGCTGGCGCGCCTCGCCGGGACCGTCGCGACCGACTCCCTGATCGCCGGACGCCTGCGCTACGCGGCCCGCGGCTGGGCCGAGGACGAGCACACCCGGAGAAGCTCCGCCGACGTACTGACCGCCCTCAACGGAAGGTGACCTCCGTGGCCGAGAACGCCGAAGACGCCGAGAACGGCGAAGACGCACAGCATGACGCCCCGTCCCCCCGGGGCAGGCGTCCCGAGCGCGTGCCCGTGCAGGCGGCCCCGCCCGCCGGCGGGCCGGATCCGTCGCTGCCCGAGTCCTTCCCGGCACGTTTCGCCTCGGCGGAGTCCGGGTCGTCCGAGCCGGTCATCATCACCGTGCTGCCCGCCGGGGAGGTGCCGCGGCAGGCGGCGAAACCCGGGCGGGCCTTCGTCTTCTCCGACCGGGAGGGCGGGCTGGTGCGGCTGTCCGCGCCGCCGCAGCGCGGGATGCTCGGCTTCGGCGGCCCCCGCTACGAGTGGTGCTTCGAGGTGGACACGACCCTGCGCCGCAACACCTTCGTGGACTCGGTCCCGAGCCGGACGGAGCTGTCCCGGTTCGAGCTGACGGTGCAGGCGGAGTGGTCGGTGACCGACCCGGCCGCGGTCGTCAGGCGGGGCCTCGGCGACGCCGCCGAGATCGTCCGGGCCCGGCTGCTGGACATCGCCCGGACCGTCGGCCACCGGTTCCAGATCGAGCAGGTCGCCGAGATGGAGACCGCGCTCGCCGAGCGGTTCCGCGCCGAGCCCCGCACCTACGACGAGGGCATCACCGTCCACCGCTGCTACGTCAAGGCCATCCCCGACGAGCGGACCCGGCACTTCCAGGAGCGGTTCCAGATCGCCAGGGTCAACCGCCAGCTCACCGACGAGGAGGTCGGCGCGCTGCGGGTCTCCATCCGGACCAGCTCCGACCTGTTCCTGCGCTACCTGGCGCAGGATCCGAGCCGGGTCGGCACCCTGATCCTCGACATGCGCCGGCACGAGGAGATCAAAGAGGAACGGATCATCGAGCTCTACCGGCAGGCCATCGAGCAGCGGATCATCCAGCCGGCCGAGGTCAACGAGATGCTCCAGCAGCTGCGCGGGTCCATGACGGACCTGCTCCAACCGGAGAGCAGGTCGGGCATCCTCGACCAGCCGGCGATCCCGCCGGCCGCGTACGCCACCCCGGCACTGCCCGGCGAGCCGGTCCGCGACGTGGACGACGGCGACGACGGCGACGACGAGGACGTCATGCCGGAGGACCTGCGCGGGCGCGCCGACACCCCCAAGGTCGACTGGAGGCCGATGCCGTGGGATTCCTGAACCGCCTGCGGCCGGCGCCGCCCGGCCCCGCGCAGATCGACTTCCCGCGTCCGCTCGGCACGGGCGCGCGGCAGTCCCGGATGCCGTGGCGGCTGCCGGACGAGCCCGCCATCTCCGGGATCGCCGCCGACGCGGTCAGCGTCGGGCCGCTGACCGTCCGGGCCGCCTCGCTCGTCGGGCCGGGGCATCGCTGCGCCGAGCCCGCCCAGCACCGGCAGGACGCCTACCGGCTCGGCCGCGACCCCCACCGGCGGTACCTGCTGGTCGCCGTCGCCGACGGGATGTCCGACAGCAGCCGCTCCCACCTCGGCGCGAACGTCGCGGTCACCGCGCTGATCGGCCGGCTCCGCGCCGACCTCGGGCGCGGCGCGGAACCGGACGCGCCCGCCCTCTTCCTGGACGCGGCGCGGCAGATGTCGGGCATGGCGGTCCAGCAGAAGGTGACCGAGGACGACGTGCGGGCGGCGGCGCTCGCGGTGGCGGTCCCCGTGGAGCCCGCCCCCGACGGCAGCCGGGAGGTGTGGCTGGCGTGGATCGCCGACGTGGGCGCGTGGCTCCGCGTGGACGCGGGCTGGACCCGGCTGGCCGGCGCGGACAAGACGGGGCTCGACCGCGACGTCCTGACCGAGTTCCTGCCGTTCCACCCGGACCGGGCGCGGACGGCGCGGGTCACCGTGCAGCGGGGCGCGGTGCTGGCGTTCGCCACCGACGGGATCGGCGACATGCTCGCCGACGGGGCCGCGCCGTGGTTCGCCGAACGCTGGGCCGGGCCGCCGCACATCGCCTCGTTCGTCACCGACGTCGGCTACGACGCCCGCGGCCGGCTCGACGACCGCACCGCCGTCGTGATCTGGTGCGACCGGTGAGGGCCTGGTCGGACCGGCCGTTCGGGCCGGTCACCGAGCTGGCGGAGGTCGCCGCGGCCGGGGCGCGGATCGCCGGGGAGAACGGCCAGTCCACGGCGGTGTACGAGAGCGCGGCCCACCCGGGCTGGCTCGTCAAGCGCTACAAGCCCGGTTCCCCGGAGGAACCGCCCGAGGTGCTGGACCGGCTGATCGGGCTGCCCGCCGCGATGACCCCGCACGACCGCGCCCTGGTGGACGAGGCGACCTGCTGGCCGGTCAGCCGCGTCGTGTCGGACGGGACGACGGCAGGGGTCGTGCTGGCGAAGGCGCCCGCCGAGTTCTCCGTGCGGGTGCACACGCCGTTCGGGCCGCCCGAATCGGTTCCGCTCAGCCTGGACCAGCTCGTCCAGACCGGCCGGGAGTTCTACGAGGCCCGCGACATGGCCGTCCCGGACTCGCGGGAGCGGCTGCGCGTGGCGCGGAACGTCCTGCGCGTCGCGGCGCTCCTGGAGCGCCATGGCGTCGTCTATGGGGACTGGTCGTACGCGAACCTGTTCTGGGCGCGCGGCACGGGCCGGATCTTCCTCATCGACATGGACAGCTGCGGCCTGTCGTCCCGTCCGTGGGTCGAGTGCAACTCGTGGGACGACCCGGCGGTGCGTCCGGGCGAGCGCCTCACCGTCCACACCGACCGCTACAAGGTCGCGGTGACGGTGCTGCGCGCCCTCACCGGCGTCCGGGGCCGCGATCCGCATCCGGCCCTGGACGCGCTGGACGCCCGGCTGCGCGCCGGCGCGTTCGGGGAAGCCCTGCAATGCTCGCTCGACGACCCGCCGGAGCTGCGGCCGAGCTGCGGGGAGCTCTTGGAACTGCTGGAGAGCGACCTGGACGCCCGCCCGGCGGGGACCGAGAGGCCGCCCCCGGCCGCCCCACCCTCCGTGCCGGCCTCGCCTTCCGTGCCGGCTCCGCCCTCCACGGCCGCCCCGTCGTCCCCGGCCGCCGCGCCGCACATCGAGGACGACCCGTTCGAGCGGGACCCCGGCGCACCGGGCCGGGCCGGCCTCGAACGGTACGTCATCCCGCTGATCATCGCGTGCCTGGGCGCGCTGGCCCTGCTGCTGGTGAGCGGCATCGTCTCAGCGTTGCTCTGACGCGCTCCCGCCCCGACGAATCGAGGACATCATGACCGACCCCGCCGAAGCGGCGCCCGGCCTCGGCAAGGGCATGCCCACCTACATCGCGCTCGACGTCTCCAAGTCGATGCAGAAGCACGAGGGCCTGCTGAACGAGACCCTCGCCAAAATCATCAAGGAGCTGTACCTCAACCCCCGTGTCTCGGAGTTCGTGCACCTGTCGATCATCGCGTTCTCGTCCGCGCCCACGGTCGTGGTGAAGATGACGGAGCTGACGCGGATGCGGCAGATGCCGGTGCTGCGCTGCCACGGCGGCACCAGATTCGGGCCGCTGTTCGAGCTGCTCCGCGACCGGATCGACCTCGACGTCCCGCTCCTGCAGGACAAGGGCTACAGCGTCCTGCGGCCGGTCGTCTTCCTGCTGACCGACGGCGCGCCGACCGACCGGCCGACCGACGCGTGGCGGGAACCGCACCGCGCCCTGGTGGACAGGGAGTGGCGCCGGCATCCCCGGATCATCTCCTTCGGCTTCGGGGAGGCCGTCGAGGAGATCCTGCGCGCCATGTCCACCGTCCAGACCTACATGGCGGACCCGGCGCTGGGCGACGCCACGAGCGCCCTCCCCGAGGCGATGAACGGCATGCTGAGCAGCATGGTGGCCTCGGTGCAGGCGCGCCGGCTGATGCTGCCGAACGAGGTGGCGGGATACCGCGTCCTGTCGGAGGAGTACGTGGAGCAGTGAAGCGAGCGGGCCGGCGCCCCGCCGTGCGGCGCGAAGCGGCGACCATTCCGACGGGCTGATCACTCGCCCCCGAACTGCCCCGGAAAAGAGGGTTCCCTGAAAGGGCTATTTGCCGTGAAATGGTGGAGGTGGTCGCCGTTCCGGCGCCACAAAGGCGCCGAATTGGAGGGTCAATGCCTGCGATCACGCACCGTTCGACCAAAGAGCCCGCGATCAAGTCCCGTTTCCTTTCGCATGGCACGCTCAAGATCACCGATGTGACGGCGACCCGCCGCTTCTACGAGGAGGTGCTCGGGCTCGAAGTCGTCCAGCCGATGATGGCGGCGCTCTACATCCGGCTCGGCGGCGACCACACCTACGTGTGCCTGGAGTCGAAACCGGACCGTCCCGACATGCCGCTGCTCTACCACAACGGCCTCGACGTGGGCAGCGACGCCGAGGTGGACGAGGCGTACGACCGGATCGCGGAGGTGGCCGACGAGTACGGCGTCAAGGAGCTGAACAAGCCCGTCCGCCAGCACGGCGTCTACTCCTTCTACCTCAAGGACCTCGACGGCAACTGGTGGGAGATCGGCCACCTGCCGCCGGGCGGCTACCGTTTCCGGTTCACCGACCCGCGCAACGACCTCACCGGACGCACCGGCATCACCCCCCGGGAGGCCAAGGAGGTGTTCCTGAACCCGATCACCGAAACGGAGTGACCCCAGAGGCGAGGGCACCACGACGACACCGCTTGCGGGACGGCCGTGGAAGGACGCGCCGATCAGCCGGTGCCCGCCATCGCGGCGAGGCGGCGGGCGAGCAGGGCGGCGGCCTCCCGTAGCTCCGGTGGCTCCAGCACCTCCGCCTCGAAGCCCAGCCGGACCACGTGCATGGCGAGCCAGTTCAGGTCGTCCCCGCCGACGACGAGCACGCACCACCCGTCGCGATCGTCCTCGACGCGCCCCACCTGGGGCGGCACCAGCTCCCGCACCCGGTCGGGGTGGGCGCGCACCCGCACCCGGGCGAGATACCGGTACGGCGCCTGGGTCACGGACCGCTGCACGTAGGCGACCGGGTCCGGATGCTCCCTCGCCCGGAACCGCCAGGTCGTCGCCACCACCTCGCGCATCCGGTCCAGCCGGAAGGTGCGCCAGTCGTCGCGGTCGACGTCCCAGGCCATCAGGTACCAGCGGCGGGCCGTGGCGACCATCCGCACGGGCTCGACCGTGCGCTCGCGCTCCTCGCCGCCGCGGCCGGCGTACCGGAACCGCACCCGCACGGCGTCGCGGCAGGCCCGGGCGAGCGTCACCAGCAGCTCCGGGTCGATCTCGACACCGGGGCCGACCAGGGTCTCGGTGGCGCTGTGCACTGCCCGCACCTGCGCACGCAGCCGGGGCGGCATCACCTGGTCGAGCTTGGCGAGCGCCCGCAGCGCCGCCTCGCCCGCCCCGGCGACCGTGCCCCCCGACGCCAGCCGCAGCGACACCGCCGTCGCGATCGCCTCCTGGTCGTCCAGTAGCAGCGGCGGCAGCCGGGTGCCCGCGCCGAGCCGGTAGCCGCCGCCGACGCCCGCCGCAGCGTGCACGGGGTAGCCGACCGCGCGCAGCCGCTCCACGTCGCGGCGCACCGAGCGGTCGGTGACCCCCAGCTCGGCGGCCAGTTCGGCGGCGGTCCAGGACGGCCGGCGCTGCAGCAGTGCCAGCAACCGCAGCACCCGCTCGATCGTCCCCTCGACGGTCACGCGTTCATCGTTCCACGAATCAAGGAACGATGCTGTCCGCTATAGGCGGCAGGGTGGGAACATGACCGACCAGACCTGGAACTCCCTGCTCCGCGAGCAGCTCGCCTGGCACTGGACCAGCCAGTTGCGCGATCGCCTCGACGGGCTCACCGATGACGAGTACTTCTGGGAGCCGGTGCCCGGCTGCTGGAACGTGCGCCCGCGCGGCACCGGCACCGCCCCGGTGCAGGCCGGGTCCGGCGCCGTGACCATCGACTTCGCGATGCCGGTGCCCGACCCGCCGCCGTTCACGACGATCGCCTGGCGGCTCGGGCACGTGATCGTCGGCGTGCTCGCGGCGCGCAACGCCGCGCACTTCGGCCGCGCGCCCGCCGACTACCAGTCGTTCGAGTACGCCCCGACCGCGGCCGCGGCGCTGGACCAGCTCGACGCGGAGTACGCCGCGTGGCTGGCCGGGGTCGAGTCCCTCGGCGAAACCGGCCTCGCCCGCCCGTGCGGGGAGGCGGAGGGACCGTACGCCGAACGTCCGCTGGCGGCGCTGGTCCTGCACATCAACCGCGAGCTGATCCACCATCTGGCCGAGGTGTGCCTGCTGCGCGACCTGTACCTGCACACCGACCGGGAGGCGAGCTGAGATGGCCCGCGACATCCAGATCACCTTCGACTGCGCCGACCCCGCCGGGCTGGCGGCGTTCTGGGCCGAGGCCCTCGGCTACCGGCTGCAGGACCCGCCCGCGGGCTTCGAGTCGTGGGATCAGGCGCTGGAGGCGATGGGCGTACCCCCCGGGAACCGCAACGACGCCTCGGCGCTGGTCGACCCCGAGGGCTCCGGGCCGCGGCTGTTCTTCCAGCGGGTACCGGAACCCAAACAGGCCAAGAACCGCGTGCACCTCGATGTGCGAGCCGCCCCCGGCCTCACGGGCGACGCGCGGATGGCGGCCCTGGAGGCGGCGGCCGAGCGGCTCGTCTCCCACGGCGCCACCCGGCTCCGCCGCCACGACCCCGCCCCGCCGCTCGGCGCCGGCCACATCGTGATGGCCGACCCCGAAGGCAACGAGTTCTGCCTCGACTGATCCGCGAGGACCCGCCGGGGCAGGGTGTGTGGTCATCGTGTGATCGATCGGGGTGGCCGGGCCTGCCGGGCGGCCCGCGTCCGGGAAGCGGGACGCGGGCCGCGCGGGACGGGTCGGAAACCGGCGGTGATCTTGGTGAACTCCCAGTTCCGCTGGTCGATGCCTGACCTGGGGTCCGTTCGCCGCTCTCTTCGACCACCCCTGCTGATGGGCCGAACCACCCCGGAGAAGTTCCGGAAACATCACTCCCTGGAGGTTGCCTGCGCGCCGATCTTCGCCATCGGGCCGCCCGTACAGGTGGGGGCGGGGGAGTTGCTAGTCTTAGCAATTGCTAATGTTGCTACTTCGGCGGGTACGCTAGGGGAATGGTGCCACGGATGACCGGTGGGTGGGCGCGGTGAGCACGCCGCTGTACCAGTTGAAGGCGGAGTTCTTCAAGACGCTGGGCCATCCGGCGCGGATACGGGTGCTGGAGCTGCTGAGCGAGCGCGACCACGCGGTGGCCGAGATGCTGCCGGAGGTCGGGATCGAGCCGGCGCACCTGTCGCAGCAGCTCGCGGTGTTGCGGCGGGCGGGGCTCGTCGTCTCCCGCAAGGAGGGGGCGACGGTCATCTACTCGCTGACCAGCCCGCGGCTCGCGGAACTGCTGGCGGTGGCGCGGGAGATCCTGACCGGGGTGCTGTCCGGGCAGGCGGAGCTGCTGGACGAGATGCGCGCCTCCGGTCCCGCCGGCGGGCGGGGCCGCGAGGGCGCCTGACCGCCCGCCGTCGGGGATGCGGCTCTAGCATCCTTATTAGTTGCTAAAATTTGCAATTGCGCATGTCAGTATTCGAGTTTCGGGGACCCGCGTGAGAGACCTGTTCCGCAAGATCCGCAAGACCGGGCGCGTCGCGCAGGACGCGCCCCGAGCGCCCGAACCGGTTCTTCCCGAGCGCGCCCGCGACCTCGGTGGATCGGTCCAGATCCGGCACGTGGACGCGGGGTCGTGCAACGGCTGCGAGGTGGAGATCGCTTCGGCGTTCGGGCCCGTGTACGACGCGGAACGGTACGGCGCGCGGCAGGTGGCCTCGCCCCGGCACGCGGACGCGCTGCTGGTGACGGGCCCGGTCACGCGCAACATGGAGATGGCGCTGCGCCGCACCTACGAGGCCGTCCCCGAGCCGAAGGTCGTCATCGCGCTGGGCGACTGCGCGCGTAACTGCGGCGTGTTCGCCGAGGCGTACGGGGTCGTGGGCGCGGTCGGGGACGTCGTCCCGGTGGACCTCGAAATCCCCGGCTGCCCACCCGAGCCGGAGGCGATCGTCGCGGCGCTGCGCGGGCTGACCGGCCGATGACGTCCGTCGCCTTCCCGGCCGCCCTCGGGCTGACCCTGCTGGCCGCCGTCGCGGGGCTCGTCCTGCCGCGCGGGCCCAGGCGGGTGACGGCCGGGGTCCTCACCGCGGGCGGTGGAGCGGCCGCGGTCGTCGCCGGCGCCGCGGCGATGCGGGGCGGGGACTGGAGCGCGCGGCTGCCCGGCCTGCTGCCGCTCGCGGGCGCCCGGCTGGCGCTGGATCCGCTCGGCGGGCTGTTCCTCGCCGTCACCGGAGCCGTGGCCGTCTGCGCCGCCCTCTACGGGATCGGCTACACCCGCCACGGCGGCCTGGACGGACGCGTGCCGCAGACGATGGTGCCCGTCTTCCTCGCGGCGATGACGCTGGTCCCGGCGGCGGCGAGCGTGAGCACGTTCCTGCTGGCGTGGGAGCTGATGGCGCTGGCGTCGCTGCTGCTGGTCGTGGCCGAGCACCGGAGCCGGGACGAGGTCCGGGCGGCGGGGCTCTGGTACGCGGTCATGACGCACCTGGGGCTGGTGGTGATCCTCGGCGGCCTGGCCGGGTTCGCGGCCGCCGCGCACAGCGAGTCGTTCGAGGGGCTCCGCGCCGCGGCGGACGGGCTCCCGGCGGCGGGCCGCGGCGCCGTGTTCCTCGCGGTCTTCGCCGGTTTCGCGTCCAAGGCCGGGATCGCGCCGCTGCACGTGTGGCTGCCGCGCGCCCACCCCGAGGCGCCGAGCCACGTGTCGGCGCTGATGAGCGCGGCCATGGTGAACCTCGGCGTGTACGGGATCGTCCGGGTGGGTTTCGACCTGCTGGGCGGCGGGGCGGCCTGGTGGTGGCTGCTCGTCCTGGCGGCGGGCGGGGCGTCGGCGCTGTACGGCATCCTCCAGGCGGCCGTGGCCGGCGACCTCAAGCGGCTGCTGGCCTATTCGACCTGCGAGAACATGGGCCTGGTCCTGGTGGGCGTGGGCGCGTCCGGGCTGTTCGCGGTGTCCGGCGCGCGCGCCCTGTCGGCGCTGGCGCTGACCGCCGCGCTGCTGCACATCGTCAACCACGCGGGGTTCAAGACGCTGCTGTTCCTCGCGGCCGGCTCCGTCCTGCACGGCACCGGCACCCGGGACCTGGACGCCCTCGGCGGCCTGCGGACGACGATGCCGGCCACCACGGCGCTCTTCGGCGTCGGCGCCCTGATGGCCTCCGCGCTCCCGCTGGGCAACGGCTTCGTCAGCGAGTGGCTGCTCCTGCAGAGCCTCATCCACGCGCTCCCCTCCGGCGGGACGCTGACGGCGGTCACGATGCCGCCGGCGGTGGCCGTCGTGGCGCTGTCGGCGGGCCTCGCGATCGCCACGTTCGTGAAGGCGTTCGGCGTCGGGTTCCTGGCGCGGCCCCGCAGCTCCGCCGCGGAACGTGCCCGCGAGGCCCCGGCACCGATGCTCGCCGGGATGGCCGTGGCCGCGCTGTGCTGCGTCCTGCTGGCGATCTCCCCGGGGGCCGTCCTGCCGGCGCTCGCCCGGTCCGTCGCCGTCGCGGCTCCCGGGCCGGACGCGGTGACGGGGCCGGTCACACTGCACCTCACCGGGCTGGCCGGCACCATGTCGCCGCTGCTCATCGCCGCGTTCCTGCTGGTCGCCGTGGTCGGGCTGCTCGCCCTGCTGCGCGTCGCCGCGACCCGCCGGACGGCCCGCCGCCGGGCGCGGCTGTGGGACTGCGGCGCCGGCCCGATGTCGGCGCGCATGGAGTACACGGCGACGTCGTTCGCCGAACCGCTGCAGCGCGTCTTCGACGACGTCCTCGCACCCGAAACCGACCTCGACGTCACGCCCCTGAAGGAGTCGGCCTATCTCGTGAACAGCGTGACCTACCGGACGCGAGTCGGCGACCGGATCGAACATCGGCTGTACCGCCCCGTCCTGACCGCCGCCGCGCGGGCGGGCGAGGCGGCGCGCGGGCTGGCCAACGGCAGCGTGCACCGCTATGTCGGGTACGGCTTCTACACCTTCACCGGCCTGCTGATCGCCCTGGCGGTGATCCGGTGACCGGGATCATCGGGGCCGTCCTGCAGGTCGTCCTGGTGGCGGCCGGGGCGCCGCTGCTCGTCGGGCTGATGCGCCAGGTGCGGGCCAGAGCCGAGGGACGAGCCGGCGCCGGAATCCTGCAACCCTGGCGCGACCTGCGCAAACTGCTGCGCAAGGAGCCGATCACCCCGCACGGCACGGGCCCGCTGTTCCGCATGGCGCCGCTGCTGCTCGCGGGCACGACGCTCGTGGTCGCGGCCATGATCCCCCTCGTCACGACGCGGTCCCCGCTGGACGGCGCCGCCGACCTGTTCGCCGTGACCGCCCTGCTGGCCCTCGGCACGGTCGCGCTCGCGCTGGCCGGACTCGACACCGGCACCGCGTTCGGCGGCATGGGCGCGAGCCGCGAGATGGTCGTGCTCGCGCTGGTGGAGCCCACCATCCTGCTGTCGACGTTCGCGATGTCGGTCCGGGTCGGCTCCACGAACCTCGGCGCGATCGTCACCTCCGTCCTCGACGACCCGCAGCAGGTCGTGTTCCCCGCGAGCCTGCTGGCGCTCGTCGCCCTCGTGGTCGTCGTGATCGCCGAGGCCGGGCGCATACCGGTGGACAACCCGTCCACGCACCTCGAACTCACGATGATCCACGAGGCGATGGTGCTGGAGTACGCGGGGCCCGACCTGGCACTGGTCGAGTGGGCGTCGGCGATGCGGCTGACCGTGCTGCTCGGCCTGCTCGCCGGCCTGTTCGCCCCCTGGGGCATCGCGGTGGACTCCCCGGCGATGCTGCCGGTCGGCGCCGCGGCCATCGCCGCCAAGGTCGCGGTCGCGGGCGCCGCGCTGGCCGCCGCCGAGGTCTTCATGGCCAAGCTCCGCATGTTCCGGGTGCCCGAACTGCTCGCCGGCTCGTTCGTGCTCGCGCTGTTCGCCGTCGCCTCCTCCTTCTTCCTGGTCGCGCCATGAACCACAGCACCTACGTCCAGCTCCTCGACGCGGCCTGCGGCGCCTTCCTGCTCGCGGGCGTGCTGGTGCTGTGGCGCCGCGACCTCGCCGCGATCGTGCGGCTGTTCGCCCTGCAGGGCGGCGCGCTCGCGCTGCTCATCGCGGTCCTCGGCGTCCACGAGGGGGACGCCGAGGTCGTCGCGCTCGCCCTCGGCATCGGGGCGCTGCGCGCGCTGGTCCTGCCGTGGCTGCTGCGCCGCGCCCTGGCCGGGGGCGCGGCGAACCGGGAGACGCAGCCGCTGGTCAACGTGGCGACCTCGCTCACGATCGCGGCGCTGCTCGGCCTCCTCGCCTACGCGGTGAGCCGCCCCATCGTCCGGCTCGACCCGACGCCCGCGACGCACGCCGTCCCGATCGCGCTGACCGTGGTGCTGATCGGGCTGTTCGTCCTGGTGACGAGGCGGCGGGCACTGTCGCAGATCGTCGGGTTCCTGCTCATGGACAACGGCATCACCGCGGTGGCGTTCCTGACCACCTCCGGGGTGCCGCTCATCGTGGAACTCGGCGTCTCGCTCGACGTGCTGCTGGCGGTGCTGGTGCTCCAGGTGCTGACCGCGCGGATGCGGGCCGCCTTCGGCGACACCGACCTGGACGATCTGCGGGAGTTGCGCGACTGATGACCCTGCTGCTGATCGCCCCGCTGGGGGCGCCGCTGCTGGCCGCCGGAGCCCACGCCGTCCCCGGCCGGCGGCGCGGGACGTCCTGGCCGGGCGCGCTGTCCGCCGCCGCGGTGCTCGCCTCCGGGATCGTGCTCGCCGTCCAGACCGCGGGCGGGCCGCGCACCGGGCTGCACGGCCTGCTGCGCGCCGACTCGCTCAGCGCGTTCATGCTCATCGTGATCGGCGCGGTCGCGCTGCTCGCGATGCTGGCGAGCCCCGCCTACCTGGCCGCCGAGGAGGCCGCCGGGCACGCGACCGCCCGTGACACGCGCCGGTACGGCGTCCTCACCCAGGCGTTCGTGGCCGCGATGGCGCTGGCGGTGCTGGCCGCGAGCCTCGGGACGCTGTGGGTCGCGATCGAGGCGACCACGATCGTGACCGCGTTCCTCGTCGGGCACCGCCGCACCCGCAACGCGACCGAGGCCGCCTGGAAGTACGTCGTGATCTGCTCGGCCGGGATCGCGCTGGCGTTCCTCGGCGTCGCGCTGCTGCACTTCGCCGCGCAGCACGCGCACGTACCGTCGTCCGGCTCCCTGGACTGGACGGAACTGGCCGCCCACGCCGGGAGCCTCGACCCGCAGGTCACCCGGATCGCCGTCGCGCTGCTCGTGCTCGGCTTCGGCGCCAAGGCCGGGCTCGCGCCGCTGCACGCCTGGCTGCCGGACGCGCACAGCCAGGCCCCGGCGCCGGTGTCCGCGCTCATGTCCGGTGTCCTGCTGTCGGTCGCGTTCTACGCCGTGCTGCGCGTCAAGGTGATCGCGGACGCGGCGCTCGGGGCCGGGTTCGCCCGCGCGCTGCTGCTGACCGCCGCGCTCGCGTCGCTCGCGCTCGCCGCGGCGCTGCTGCTCGGCCAGCGCGACTACAAGCGGATGCTCGCCTACTCCAGCATCGAGCACATGGGCCTGCTCGCGCTCGGCGCCGCGATCGGGACACCGCTCGCCATGACCGCCGTCCTCCTGCACGTCCTCGGGCACGGGCTGGCCAAGTCGGTCGCGTTCCTCACCTCCGGGCACATCCAGCAGGCCGCCGGCACCAGCCGGATCGCGGCCGTGCGCGGGTTCGCGGCCCGCTCGCCGCTGATCGGAGGCGGGTTCGGCGCCGCCGTGCTCGCGCTGCTCGGCTTCCCGCCGTTCAGCCTGTTCGCCAGCGAACTCGCCATCTTCCGCGCCGGGTTCACCGCCGGGCTCGGCTGGGCCGTCGGCGCCGCGCTCGTCCTGCTGCTGGTCATCACCGCCGCCGTCGCGGCCGGGACGGCCCGGATGCTGCTCGGCGCCCCGGGGACCGGGCCGGGCGCCGCGACGCTGCCGTCCCGGCCGCCGCTCGGGGCCGCGGCCGGCCTGCTGCTCGGGCTGTCGGCCTGCGCGGTGCTCGGGATCGGCCTGGGCCCCCTGCACGACCTCCTGCTCGACGCCGCCGCCGTCCTCGGAGCGCACTGATGACCACGACCGTCAGCGACATCGACGCCGCCCACCTGCCCAAGCACGCCGCGGAGCTGCTGGAGGACGGGCACCGCCTCGCCCTGGCCGCCGCCCATGAGGACCCGGGCGGGCTCCGCGTCGTCTACCTGTTCACCGCGGGCGACCGGGACCGCCGCACCGAACTGCACGTCCGCCTCGACCGCGCCGACCCGGCGGTGCCGAGCCTGGCCGCGCTCAGCTTCCCGGCGGGACGGTTCGAACGTGAGATGCGCGACCTGTACGGGATCGTCCCGGCCGATCATCCGCTGCCGCGCCGGCTCGTCCGCCACCACCACTGGCCGCGCGGCTGGTACCCGATGCGCGCCGACGCCGGGCCGCCGCCCCCGTTCGGCGACCCCGAGGGCCCCTACCCGTTCGTCCAGGTGGACGGGCCCGGCGTGTACGAGATCCCGGTCGGGCCGGTGCACGCGGGACTGATCGAACCGGGGCACTTCCGGTTCTCCGTCGTCGGGGAGAGCATCCTCAAGCTGAAGGCGCGGCTCTGGTTCGTGCACAAGGGGCTGGAGAAGCTGTTCCAGGGGCGCGTCCCGGGTGACGGGCTCGCGCTGGCCGAACGCGTCAGCGGTGACACCACCGTCGGCCACACCCTCGCCTACTGCCTCGCCGTCGAGGACGCCGCGGGCTGCGTCGTCTCACCCGGCGCCCAGCGGATGCGGGCCGTGCTGCTCGAACTCGAACGCCTCTACACCCACGTCACCGACCTCGGCGCGCTGTGCAACGACGTCGGCCACTCCGTCCTCAACGCGCAGTTCGGCCGCGTCCGCGAGCAGCTCCTGCGGCTGAACGCCGACCTGACCGGCCACCGGCTGCTGCGCGGCGGCGTCCTGCTCGGCGGCGCCGTCCTGCGCACCCTGCCCGACCCGGCCGCGCTCAAGGCCATCGGCGCCGACATCGCCGAACTCGCCGGCCTGGCGCTCGGCCACACCGTCGTCGCCGACCGCTTCACCGGCACCGCGCCCCTCCCGGCCGACGCGGCACGCGACCTCGGCGTCCTCGGCCCGGTCGCCCGCGCCAGCGGCCTTTCCGCCGACGCCCGCCGCGACCACCCCTTCACCGACCTGCGCCCGGCGCTCACCGTCGCCACCGCCGGCACCGGCGACGTGCTGGCCCGCTTCCAGATCCGCGCCCGCGAGATCGCCACCTCCATCGAGATCATCCGCGATCTGACCTACGGCATGAACCCGGGCCTGGTCTCCTCCTGGCCCCCGACCGCCCGCACCGGGGGCATGCCGTCCGGCATCGGCATCGTGGAAGGCTGGCGCGGCACCATCGTCCACCGCGTCGAACTCGCCCCCGACGGGACGCTGTCCCGCGTGAAGATCGTCGACCCGTCCTTCTTCAACTGGCCGGCCCTCCCGGTCGCGCTCACCGGCGCGATCGTCCCCGACTTCCCCCTGGTCAACAAGAGCTTCAACCTCTCCTATGCCGGCAACGACCTCTGACCCCCGCCCGGCCCCGAACCCCGCCCGGAACGGCTCGGGCACGCCACGGCCCCGCGCGGGCCGCACGGCGCGGCCGGCCCGGCCGCCGCGATTCCGGGCCGGGGGACGCGTAGCATCGTCGCCATGGCCGATCCGGCGGGGCCGCGCCCCGGCCCGTCCGCGGGCGTCGATCTCGAAGAGCTGCGCGCGGCATGGCGGGAGCTGAACGAGGTCGTCGAGGAGATCCGCCGGCTCCCCGGCCACCGGGACTTCATGGCGGCGCCCACGTTCGACGACGTGGCGGCCGCGGCCGAGCATCCGCTGTGCTACATCGCGGCGGCGGACGCCGAGGGGCTCGCGCTCATCGTCCGCGCCACGGCGGACGGGGACGCCGATGTCGAGCATGTTCCGCTGCCGGGGCTGACCGCCGCGGCCGTCCACGACCGGGTGGGCTCGCTGCTCGCCTCGTACGGCGAGTTCCGCGCCCGCGGCGCCGGCGGCCACGCGGCCTGGGCCGCCGATCTGGACGCCGTCACCCGCTGGGCCTGGGAGGCCGCCATGGGCGACGTCCTGCGGCACCTGCCGGGCGCACCCGCGGTGACGCTCGTGCCGGGCGGCCTGCTCGGGCTGCTGCCGCTGCACGCCGCCTGGACCGAGGACGCCCGCGCCCCGACCGGCCGCCGGTACGCGCTGGACGCGACGACGATCGGCTACGCGCCGAACGCCCGCTCGCTCACCGCCGCACGGGCGATCGCGGCGGAACGGACGGGGCGCGCGCTGCTCGCCGTCACCGAACCGAGGCCGCTGCCCGCCCGCTATCCGCGCATGCCGTTCACCGCCCTGGAGGCGGCCGTCGCGAGGCACGCCCTCCCGGACGCGCCGCGCACGCTGGACGGTGAGGCGGCGACCCTGGCCGCCGTCCAGCGCGGGATCGCCGGCGCCGACGTGGTGCACCTCGCCTGCCACGGATTCGCCGACCTGGACCGTCCGCTCGACAGCGGCCTCGTCCTCGCCGGCGGCGAGATCCTGCGGGTGCGTGACCTGATGGCGATGAACCTGCGGCTGAGGCTGGCGTTCCTGTCCGCGTGCGAGACCTCGCTGCCCGGCACCGAACTGCCGGACGAGGTCGTCTCCCTGCCGACCGGGCTGCTCCAGGCGGGCGCCGCCGGGGTGGTCGCGTCCCTGTGGGCGGTCCCCGACATGGTGACCGCCATGGTGGCCGCGGAGTTCTACCGGCGCTGGCGGCGCGACGGCCACCCGCCCGCGCGCGCCCTCCGCGACGCGCAGATCTGGGTCCGCGACACGACGAACGGTGAGAAGGCCGCCGTCTGGGAGCGGGCCCTGGACGGCGACTCCGGCTGGCCGCCGGGCGAGGTGGCCGATGCCCTGCTCGACCACGTCCTGGAACGCGAGCCCGATGACCGGGACGAGGCGTCCATCCCCGCGTGGGCGGGGTTCGGGCATGTCGGCGTGTGACCTGAACGGGGGATCGGTTCGATGAGCGCGGGACGGGACGAGGGGGAGTGGCGCAGGTTCGCCGAGGAGATCAGCCCGCTGCTCGGCACGCTGCTGCCCGACCCCGGCGAGGCGGCCGAGCTGCGCCGGAGGATCGACCGCGCCCTCGCGCTACCGGCGGGGTCGGCCAAGGCGCGGTTGCGCAGGATGCTCACCGGAAGGCCGGAGCTACGGCGCTGGCTGCGCGCGCAGAACGAGCGGGAGCAGGGCTACCGTGCCACCCCGGTGCCGGCCGAGCGCTTCCTTGAGGCCGCGATGGCCGAGAAGATCACGGTCGGCCGGCGGGTGCCGATGTTCGTGCGGATCGTCCTCGGCCCCGCCGACGGCCTGGCCCCGCTGAAGTCCCTCGACGTGCCGCCGGAGGGGGCGAAGGTCGTCATCGCCGTGTGGGCGCCCGACCTGATCGCGGTGGGCGAGCTGATGCAGGAGCTCACGGTTCCGGCCGAGGCCGACTCCGAACCCGTGCAGTTCGGTTTCATCGCCCCCGTGGCGGGCCTGCGCCGGGTGCTGGTGCGGGCCTTCCGCGGCGGGACGTTCCTCGGCGAGACGGCCGTGCAGCTGTCGGCCGGCGAGGCGGCCGGGTCGCGGGAGGAGACCGTCCACACCGCCGAGATCACGTCCATGGCCGTCGAGCCCGGTGAGGTGACATTGCAGGTCAGCCGGGAGTCGGACCATTACGAGTTCCAGCTTCTCGGTGCCGCGCTGCACTCCCCGCAGCGGTCCGGGCGCGTCGCCGGGAACCCGGCGGCGTTCATCGAGCGGCTCACCCGGCAACTGGACCGGATGGCCTCGGGCGAAGCCGACCTGGACAGCCCGGCGCAGGTCCGCCGCCGGCTGCGGAACCTGGGCGCCGCACTGTGGAGCGACGTCGTGCCCGAAGCGGTCCACGACCAGTTCTGGAGGCAGGCGGACCGGATCACGTCCTTCACCGTCGCGAGCAACGTCGACGACGTTCCCTGGGAACTCCTCTACCCGGTGAACGGCGACAACGAGAACGGCTTCCTCGCCGAGTGGGTGCCCATCGTGCGGCGGGTCTACGGCCAGGAACGGGTGCGCAGGCTCGCCCTGCCGCGCGCCACGTACGTCGTGCCGCCGCCGGGGACGGAACCCGGCGACGAGCACGAGGTGTACCGGCAGGAGGTCGCGGCCGTCCGCGCACGGCTCTGCGGGCTGGACGACGGCGGCGTCATCGACGACCTCGACGACCTGCAGGACATGATCGACGACGGTCCGGCGGGCGTCCTGCATTTCGCGGGCCATCACGGCTTCGACGCGGGCACGGGCGGGTTCCTCCGGCTGCACGGCGGGGCGTTCTGCCCCGGCGACCTGCAGACGGCGGTGCAGCGCGGATCCTGGCGCGACAGTCCGCTGGTGTTCTTCAACGGCTGCCGGACGGCCGGGCAGGCGCCGCGGCTCGTGCGGACCACGGGCTGGGCCGAGCAGTTCATGCGGGCCGGCGCGGGGGCGTTCATCGGGTCGCTGTGGGCCGTGCGCTCCGCGTCCGCCCGCAGGTTCGCCGACCACTTCTACGACCACTTCCACGAGCGGCGGCAGCCACTGGGCAGGGCGTCGCAACTCGCGCGGATGGCGATCAAGGAGGAGGCGGGCGACCCCACATGGCTGGCCTACTCGGTGTACGGCAACCCCGCCGCGACCGTGGCCGGGGGGACGGGCGGAGCTAGTCCCGGCTAGGCCGCTCCGGGCCGGGCGCCCGGGTCATCGGCGTGCCCGCCAGATGGCACATCGGGGCTCGGCCGTGGTCGTCCGCCCGTGCGACGCGGTCGCAGTGCCGTTCGCCGGGGCAGCGGTAGACGGGTTCGCCGGCACCGTCCAGGCCGTCGCGGATCCCGTAGGACCCGTACAGGACGCCGTGCTCGGTGATCTTCGCGGCCAGCGCCCGCCACTCCCGCAGGGTGTCGGCCCGCCGCCGGGCGGCCTCGTCCAGGTTCCGCCATTCGGTGAGGTGGCCGCTCCGCTTCGCCAGTGCGCGCAGGCGGTCCTTCAGCGCGCAGACCTCGGCCCACGACGACGGGAGCCGCTGCGGTCCGTCCGGCATCGTCGTCCCCCTCGTGGCCGCTCGCGATGCCCGTTGACTCTAGCCGTCCGGTGGACCGTCCCGCGATCGGTATGCGAAGGTGACCCCGAGGAGGGGGACGTGGTGACACGGTCAGTGCACGGCCGGGACGCCGCATCCGCCGGACCGCCCCCGGACGGGGTGCTGGCCGAGACGAGGCTCGTCACGGGAGAGCGGCCGCGCCCCGTCGGCGGCGTCACCGTCGGGCGGCCCGCCGTCCGGCGCATCGCGCCGGGCGCCCTGCCCGAGCCGATCCGCGACGCGATGCCCGGCGGTGAGCACGACCATCTCGACGTCCGGGCCCGGTTCAGGCTGGCGGGCCTGCCCCGCCGCGCCCGCTACACCGCCGCGTTCCTGCGGCTGTGCTTCGACGACCGGCGGGTGGCGGTGGTCCATATGGACGCCGGAGACCACCCGTCCGGTGCGGCGACCCCGCCCGTCGCGTTCTCCGACGCGGGGGAACCGGCGCCCGGCTGGCTGTTCGGGGACGTCGACGGCGGTGTCGCGCTCCCGCCCGAGCTGGCGATCCACGCGATCGTCAGGGCACCGGGCGACCTGCCCGAGGTGTCGGGGTCGATCCGGGTGGACGCGTCGATCGAACGCGGCCGGTACCGCACCCGGATCGTGCACGCCCGCAGCGAGACCGTCCCGGTGTTCGCCCTGAAGCCGGACGGTTCGGTCACCGACCGGGTGGCCGTGCCGGGAACGGCCGGTCCCCGCAGCGCCGCCGCCCCGGCGGGGACCGTCCGGCTGTGCATGGCGGCCGACATCGAGCGGTTCAGCCGCTTCCGCAACCCCGAGGCGGCGCGCGCCCAGGAACGGTTCCTCGCGGTGCTGGAGAACGCGCGCCGGCGCGCCGGCATCGACGACGGGAAGGTCGTGTTCCAGCGGTCGGGCGACGGCCAGTTCGCGATCCTTCCGCCCGCCCTGGACGAGTCGGCCGCGATACCGCTGCTGGTCGAGGGGCTGCGGACGTCGCTCGCCGAGGTCAACCACGACCTGAACGCGCACGCCCGCATCCGGCTCCGCGTCGCGCTGCACCGCGGGTACGTGGCGCCCGGCGTCAACGGCTGGATCGGCGCCTCCACCATCGCCGTCCACCGCCTGCTCGACTCGGCGCCCGCACGCGAGGCCCTGACCGCGCACCCGGAGGCCGACTTCGCGCTGATCGTCTCCGGGACGATCTACCGCGACGTCCTCGCACACGGCTACGGCCGGCTCCCGGCGGACGCGTTCACCGAGGTCACCGCCGAGCTTCCCGACAAGGGCTTCGCCGAACAGGCATGGGTCCACGTGCCGGCCGGATGACGGGGGTGGTCATGGAGGCGGTGGCGGAACTGCGGGCGGCCGAGCGCGCCTACCAGGAGCACGGCGACGAGCACGCCCTCGAACGCGCCCGGGCCCTGGTCGAGGGCGAACTCGGCGGCGAGCCGTACGCCGCCGAGTTCCGGCGGTGGCTGCTGCTCCTGCGCTATGACCGCCACGGGGACGACCGGGACCTGGACGAGGTCGTCCGCGCCGGCGCCGGCCGGCTCGGGGTCGCCGCGGCGCTGCGGCGGACGGCACGCGACGGCGACGTCACGCATCTCGACAGGGCCATCGCGACGGAACCACCGGAGGTCTCCGGCCAGGGATTCCTCTGGCAGACCGGGGAATGGCAAGCCCTCGATCTCGGCCGGGCGCACCTTGAGCGCTACCGGCTCACCGGCTCCGAAGGCGACCTCTCCGACGCCGGACGCATCGCGCGCACGGCTTCGGGAACCGCCGGCGACCCGTTCGTCCGGGCGGCCTGCCTCGCGCTGCTCGCCGCCTGCGAACAGGAGATCTACCTGCTGGGCGGCGGGCGGCCGATGCTCGACCGGGCCATCCGCGGCTACGAGGACGCACTCGGCCTCCTCGCCCCCGGCGCCCTTCCCCGGCCGATGATCCTGACCGAGCTGGGCACGGCCCTCCAGGACCGCTTCACCGAGGACGAGGACCCGGCGGACATCGAGCGCGCCGTCGCGCTCGCCGACGAGGCGGCCCGGACCGTCCCGCACGGCCCGGACGCGGCGTGCCACCTGGTCAACCTGGGGACCGCGCTCCAGGGCCGGTACGAACACGACGGGGATCCGCGCGATCTCGACCGGGCGCTGCGGTGCTGGCGCGACGCGCTGGACGCGCTGCCCGCCGGGTCGCCGTACCGGCCGGCGTTCCTCGACCGGCTGGCGCTCGGCCACCTCACCCGCGCCGAGTCCGGCGACCGCGCGGAGGACGATCTCGACATCGCGATCGAGCTGGGCCGGGCGGCGGTGCGCGAGGGGGCGGGCGCGAACGACGCCGCGGTGTACGCCAACCACCTCTCCGACGCGCTGGAGGAGCGCTGGGAGGTGCACCGCGACCCCGCGGACCTGCACGAGGCGGTCCGGGTCCTCGGCGAGGTGGTGGACGAGCGGGGCGCCAGGGCCCCCGCACTGATCGCCAACCTCGCCCAGGTGCTGCTGTCCCGTTTCCAGGTGCTCGGGGACCCGGCCGACATCGACCGCGCGATCGAGTGGCTCGGCCGGCTCGCCCGGCGGACGCTGCCGCCCGGCCACCGCACGGGGATCGAGGCGTCGCTGGCCCGCGCCCTGTCCATGCGCTACCAGATGCTCGGCCGGCCCGCCGACCTCGCCGCCGCGATCGCCGCCGCGCGCCGGGGCCTCGCCGGGGTCCACCCGCGCTCGATGCCGTGGAGTTCGCGGGTCACCCGGCTGGCCCAGCTCCTGCACATGCGCTACCGGCGGGACGGGCGGCGCCGCGACCTCGACCGTGCGATCGGCCTGATGCGGGAGGTGGTCGAGGTCGCCGCCGGGCAGGACCAGGAGATCGCGTCCGACCAGCTCACCCACCTGGCGGTGTTCCTGATGGAACGGTACGAGCACGACGGGGACCCGGCCGCCCACGAGGAGGCCGTCGCGCTCGCGGGCAGGGCCGTGGACCTGGACCACCGGGACCATGCGCCGCACCTGATGTCGAACGCCGCGGCCGCGATCCACGACCGGTTCGTCCTGGACGGGAGTTTCGATGATCTGGACGCCGCGATCGAGCGGCACCGTGAGGCGGCGAATGCGGAACTCCCCACCGTGCTCGGCTACCCGAAACTCCTCAGCAACCTGGGCCTCGCCCTCCAGGACAGGTACCTCTACCGCGACGACCACGCCGCCCTGGACGAGGCGGTCGACGTCCACGAACGGGCGGTCGCGGCCTCCCCGGAGCAGGCACCCGACCGGCCCGGCCTGATGAGCACGCTCGCGGCGGCGCTCCTGCTCCGCTACGAGCGCGACACCCGCCCGGCCGACCTCGACCGGGTCATCGACCTCTACGAACGGGGCCTCGCGATGCTCGGCCCGTCCGCCCCCGAGCGGACCTCCCTGCTCGGCAGCCTCGCCGCCGCGCTCCGGCTGCGCGCCCGCGCGGGCGGCGACCGGGCGGAGTTCGGCCGGTCGGTGGAGCTGCTCCGGTCCGCGCTGCGCCGGACGCGCCCGGCGCAGCCGATCAGGCCCGGCCTGCTGCTCGACTACGCGGAGGCGCTCGCCGAACGCCACGACCGCTTCCCCGGCGGCGACCGGGCCGCGGTGCTGCGCGCCCTGCGGAACGCGGTGGAGGCGAGCGAGGGGGCCGCCGTCCTCCGGCTGGAGGCGGCCCGCGCACTGGGCACCTGGGCGCTGGAGCACCGGCTGTGGCAGCCGGCCGCCGACGCCTTCCGCCTCGCCGACCGGGCGCGGCGGGCCCTGTTCGTCGCGCAACGCGCACACGACCACGGGGACGCCTGGCTGAAACAGGGGGAGGACCTCAACGCCGCCGAGGCGTACGCGCGGGTCCGGCTGGGCGCCCTGCGCGACGCGGTCGCCGCCCTGGACGGGGGCCGCGCGCTCCGGCTGTCGGCCACCCTCGACGGCCGGATGCTGGCCGACCGGCTGCGCGCCGGCGGCCACCACGACCTCGCCGACCGCTACGAACGCGCCGCCGACCGCATGCGGCGGGAGAACGCCCTCGCCCGCCCCGCCGGGTGAAGACCGTCCGGCCTCGGCCGGTGCCGGCCCCCGCATCCGGCGTCCTCCGGCCGTGTTACGACGTTCTTCGGGCCTCCGCCAGGCACGACCGCCGCCACCGCTTCAGCGTGAACCGGACATCGGCCGAGAGCCCGGCCTCCGAAAGCCGCTTGGAGATCCCGGCCGCGACCGCGCCCGGATCGGAGCGCCATAGCGTGAGGGCGTGCTCGGCGATGGCGTGCAGCCGCGGGTCGCCGCCGCCGGCGGCGGCGTAGGCGTCCAGGACCGGCCGCCATTCGCCCAGGTAGGCCAGCCCCGCCAGCCGTCCGAGCCGCACGCTCGGATGCGGGTCCGGCACGTCGGAGCCGCGCAGCAGCGCCGCCGTCTCCCCGGCGGACGCCCGGTCCCCGCGACGCGCGGCGAGCCGCCCGAGGTATCCGGCGGCGGCCAGCGTGCCCCCGAGGTCGGTCTCGGTGATCCGGCCGAGCCTGCCGGCGGTGAAGGCGAACTCGGTGAGCCCGAAGCCGGGACGCCGCAGCAGGGTGTGGGCGAAGGGCAGCGCCTCGCCGGCACCCGCTGACGCGGCGGCCAGCACATAGGGGCCGGCGTCCGGGGAGTCGGGGGCGGGCCGCGCCGCCAGGAACCGCTTTCGGGCCTCCCGGCTCATCCGGTGCCCGGGGCCCGGCGACGCGTCCAGCACGAAGGAGGTCGCGCTCAACCCGAACACCGCCAGCGCCGGGCCTTCACCGTCTTCGAGCAGCAGCCGTTCCAGGTCGGCCGGTGTCCCCTTCGCCCGGCCGAACACGTCCGACCACGGCCAGCACCGGCGTTCGGACACGTCGTTGCGTGCGAGCGCGCGGCCGGCCCGCAGCGCGAGCCGCACGCCCCGCGCACGGTCGACGGCGAAGACGGCGTCCACGAGCGCCGACAGCGCCTCCATCCGGCCGGCGGTGTGCAGCGCGGCGGAGGACGCCAGCGCGGCCGCCCTGTCGAGCGTGGCCGTGGAGACGTGCGCGGGCTCGACGACCGCCGCGGCGGCGGCCAGCAGCCGGTAGGCGGGTGCGGCCGCGGGCACCGCCGCCACCAGCGCCTCGGCCGCCGCCGGTTCGGTCCGCAGCAGCCGGTGGGCGGCGGCGGCCGCCACCGGCTCCCCTCCCCGCGCGAACCGTTCCAGCAGCTCGGAGGTGCCGTACGGGCCGGTCAGGACGTCCCGGGCCTCGGGCGGCATGGCCGCGGTGGTCTCGTCCAGCCGGTCGGCGACCGCGTCGGCGATGTCGATCCGGAACCGGTGGCCCAGCAGCAGATCCCCGCGCCCCGCCTCGGCCAGTTCCGCGACGAGCCGGCGACGCTCCTCCATCAGCCCGTCCTGGACGGCGGCCGTCGCGGCGGCCGTGAGATCGTCCCAGCTCTCGGCCAGCCGGTCGGCGCAGGCCGCCGTCCACCGCGCGCTCAGCGCCTCGGTCGGATCGGCGCGCAGGAGCCGGAACGCCTCCATGCCCGCCCTGGTCACCGGCCACGGGCGTGCCGGGCCGATCAGCTCCGCGATGCGGGGGAGCAGGCCGGTGATCCCGGCCCGTCCCGCCGACTCCAGGGCCGCCGCCTGCACCCGGGCGTCGTCGTCACGGGCGAGGATCGCGCGGGCGGCTTCCCGCAGGTCGCCGCGGCCGGCCTCCATCCGAGCCAGGGCGGACAGGGCGGTGATGCGGGCCTCGGGCACCGCGCCGGAATCGCGGGCGACCTCCCCGAACAGGTCGCGGGCCAGCGCTCCGCCGTATCCGGCCAGGGCCGCCGCCGCGCCCTGCCGCACATGGTCCGGCATCCCGGGCCCGGTGAGCAGCTCCCGCGCCTGGGCGGCGAACCGGGCGGCGGCGTCCGCCGGGACGCGACGGGCCGCCGCGAGGAAGTCCGCGCCCAGGCCCAGATCGAAGTCCAGGGCGGCCTTCAGCAACGCCTCCGCGAGATCCGCATCGGCGTCCGGCATGGCCAGGAGCATCCGGCACGCCCCATGCCACGCGCTGTCGGACACCAGGGGGGCGAGCGGCCGGGACGCGGCCCGCGGGTGCGTGTTCAGCCGGCGCGCCGCGCAGTAGTCGCGCACCAGCCGCGAGGCGAAGACCAGGCCGTTGTCGTCCCAGCCGAGCAAACCGTCCTCCAGAAGCTCGGGCACGATCCCGGAATCGGCGGCGCCTAGCACGGCGGGCAGGTCCTCGTCGGGCAGCGGATGGCCCCCGCGCTCGATCGACTCGCCCGCGAACATGCCGAGCACGGTCTCCTTGTCGGGGTAGGGGTGGCCCGGCGGTGTGCGGCGCCTCCCTCCGGCCTTGTCCCGCAGGTAATCGCCGACGAGGTCGGTGAGTCCCGCCTCCGTGAGCCGGGACGGCAGCCGGGCCGCGTCGACGAGGTGGACCATGGAGAGCAGGCGCAGCAGCGTCCGCGCGGCCCCGGGCTCCTCGCCGTCGATCCGGCTGGTCAGGCTCTCGGCGAGGTCATGGGGATCGGACACGCCACGGCGGTGCAGGACCCCGGCGAGGTGGCTCCGGAACCGGGACGGGTCCGGAGGCAGCAGGGTGTGCACCTCGAATCCCGGCAGGCCGTCCGGCCTGCCGGAGAGGTCGCGGGGACGCGCCGTCCCGACGACGGTGGCACGCGGCGTGCCGGCCGCCAGCCCCCGCATCCAGCTCAGCATCTCCTCCCGGTGCTCCTGGCCGGGCAGCTCCTCCAAGCCGTACACGAGGACACAGAGGACGCCGAGCCGCAGCAGCGCCGGGAGATGGCCGGCCCACTCCCCGGGCAGCATCTTGTCCCGGCACCACGCGTCCCGGAGCCGGTCCTCGTCATCGACGGCGTCACGGGCCCGCACCATGAGCGGAACCCGGACCGGCCCTGGTTCGCGCTTCGCGATGGCCTGGGCGAGCTGAAGGCGGCGTTCGTCAAGGACGGTGGTCTTGCCGCTGCCGGGCCCGCCCAGCAGCACCACGTGCGGGACGCGCGCCAGCATGGGCAGCGCCCAGACCGGCGAAGACCCGGCCCGGGTCACCGTCTCCAGCGGAAAGTACGTCCTCTCCCGCGCCTGGGCGGCGATCGTCTCCGCCGGCCCGCGGAACGCCGTCCTGGCGACGCCCTGAGCGAACCCCGAGGTCAGCCGCTCCAGCCCGGCATCGCGGCGGCCGCGCCGATCGGACTCCGCGACGAGGCCGGCCACCACCTCCACCGCCGGCGGCCGCCCGTGATCCGCGCTCTCCAGCAGCCGGACGGCGGCCTCGCGGAGAAGGGACTCCGGCCAGAACCGGTACGGGGCGTCCCGGTGCCACTCCTCGGTGGCGGCGCCGGCGGCGGCCACCGAGGCGGCGACCGCCCCGCGCCCGTGGGCCTCGTCCGCCCATTTCAAGGTCCGGTTGGCGGAGATCACCATGTGCACGAGGTAGTCGTGCCACCATTGCGGGCCGTCGTCCCACCGGTAGCTCCGCATCGACTGGACGCGCACCGCCCAGAGCATCCGGAAGGGGAACGCGAGGCCGGGCGCCGTCCGGGAGAGGACGCCGAGCATCACCTTCTCCACGCCCGCCACGGTGCCGGCGGCCCGGCCCGCCAGCGCGAGCAGCCGCTGGAGCGTGAGCAGGTCGCCGAAGCCCAGGCGTTCGCCGAGCACGTCGCGCAGCAGCATCAGCTCCAGCCACGTGTGGTCGGCCGCGAGCGGCAGGTCCCTGGCGGTCTTGGCGTAGTCGATGAGGCACGGCTGGTCGCCGGACACCATGATGTTGCGCGGATTGAGGTCGCCGTGCGCCAGCGTCCGCGGCCGGTTCGGCGCCTCGGCCGTCAGCATCGCCGCCAGCCGGGCGAACGGGAGGAAGGTGCGCTCGCCGGCCACGGTGATCTGGTCGTCCTCCACGGCGGCGCCCGGGAGCCGCCTGCGGATCAGCTCCAGGCGGGACGAGGCGAACCGGCCGACGATCCGGCCGTGGATCTGGTGCTCCCGCGATGGGGCGAGCCCGCGCAGGTCCGGCACCCCGTCGCGCGATTCGATCCGCACGTTGAGGTGCCCCCGGCGGGCCCGCAGCGCCGCCCCGTCCCGCCGCACGGGCACCGAGCCCAGGTAGACGAACTCGCGGGGGGACGCCTCGTCCGGTGTGAGCAGTGCCCGCATGAGGTCATCGCTCGTCGGGCGCAGGTCCGCGAGCTCCTCGTCGGTGGGCGTGCCCGCGACGAGGCGCGGACCGTCCATGCCGTCGACCCGGAGGGTGAGCCAGTCGCCCAGCGTCCCCGCCAGCGGGCGCAGGGAAGAACGCTCCTCGTAGCGGTCGGCCTGCCCGTACAGAACGCTCTGCGCCTTCTCCCCGAAGTCGGCGATGATCTTGAGGAGAAGGTCCGCCGCCGCCCCGCCTTCCCGGCAGGCGTCCACGGCCAGCTTCTCCAGCGACCTGAGCGGCCTGCCGGGGGTCGCGGCGAAATCCCCGACGTGCCCGTACACGACGGCCTCGCGCCGGCCGGGGTCGGCCGGGGCCTCGGCATCGCGCACCGCGGGCGAGGCGTTCACGATCGGGGCGCACAGGGCGTTCTCGAAACGGAGGTGATCGCGAAACGCCCGCCATTCCGTCCGCATCTCCTCCAGCGGGCCGAGTTTGACGACGTACCGCTGGACCAGCGTGCCCCACTTCGCGGTGATCTCGAAGACATCGGCGCCGTGCCTGCCGCCGGCGAGCGGCTCGCCGATGGTGATGTGATCCGGTGCCTCGGCCCACTGCCGTTCGCCCGGTACCGACGCGATGTCTTCGAGCGCCTCCCGCGCCTCTTCCCAGTCCCCTTCGACCACCGTCATGACGAACCCCTTCCGGCGATGGTGTTCCAGGGACTTGGCGGGTATCCGGCCCGGCTCCGGACACGACGGGACGGGCAGGCGTCCCGGCCGCCCCGGCGGGCCGGCATGTTCCGGAATGCTATGCAGGCGCGTCCCCCCCGATTCGGCCCCGGAACCGCCGCGACCGGAAACGGTCAGCATCCCGGTTTCCCGGGATGCCGCGTCCGCCGCCCGCGAGTGACCATGATCGCCACGCGCTCCCCTCGGTGAGGAGCGCGTTGGCCCCTGTCATGACCTCGGGTGGGGTTTGACGGCTTGGACGATGGCCGAGTGCAGACCTCCGCCGGCGTCCGCGGTGGGGGTGACGGCGGGGTCGGTGAATCCGGCGGTGAGCAGCAGGTGGCGGTATTCGGCCGCGGTGAGGGTGCCGTTGGTGCAGCCGACGCGCTTCTCGGCTTCGGCGCGCTGGGCGGGGTCCGAGCCGTCGTCGGCGATGACGTCGCTGATGCCCAGCCGTCCGCCGGGGCGCAGGACGCGGCAGGCTTCGGCCAGGACGCGGGCCTTGTCGAGGGACAGGTTGATGACGCAGTTGGAGATCACCACGTCCACGGCCTCGTCCGGCAGGGGGATGTCCTCGATGTGGCCGGCCAGGAACTCCACGTTCGTCACCCCGGCCTGGGCGGCGTGGGCGCGGGCGAGGGCGAGCATGTCCTGGCTGGCGTCCAGGCCGTAGGCCATCCCGGTGGGCCCGACACGGCGGGCCGACAGCAGGACGTCCAGCCCGCCGCCGGAACCCAGGTCGAGCACGGTCTCGCCGTCGCGCAGGTCGGCGACGGCGAGCGGGTTGCCGCAGCCGAGGCTGGCCCGCAGTGCGCCCGCGGGCGCCTGGTCGCCGCCGGTGTAGGCGGCGGCGCCGAAGCAGCCGTCGGATTCGTCGCCGTCACAGTCGACGGGGGTGCCGCCCCGCTGGGCGAGGCGGGCCAGGCCGGAGTAGCGGTCGATGACCGCTTCGCGCCGCGGGTGGAGGTTGTCGGGCAGGTCAGCGATGCCGGTCATGGTCAGGACTCCTCCGGGCAGGTGGGGGCGGCCGGCGCGGGGCGGCCCATGACGACGTCGGCGGCGGTCGGGAAGCAGGACACGCAGGTGGTGTTGATCCGGTAGAGGTTGGCGGTGCCGCGTGGTTCGGTCAGCACGAAGCCGACCTCGGCCAGCACCTTCAGGTGCGCCGAGACGGTGGACTGGCCGACCTCGACCTCTTCCACGATCTCTCCGACCGTCATGGGCCGGCCCTGCCGGGCCAGCAGGGAGACGATCTGGATGCGGGTGGTGTCGGCCAGTGCCTTGAACCAGGACGCGTACTCGGCGGCGGTGGCCCGGTCGAGCGGACCCTTCTCCCCATTCATCGTCCATCGACGATAAACGATGAATGGGGTCGGACGGAAGAACGCGAGGCCACTGAACGCGCGGGCGCGGTCCCCGATCGAGCAGCGCGCGGCCCCGCGACCGTGACCGTCAGCCGGCGGCGTCGAGGACTTCGCGCAGCTTGCGCGCGAAGGCTTCGGGCTGCCCGGCATAGCCGTGCTCGCCCCCCAGGAAGCCGCCGTGGTGGCTCGGGAAGATCGTCGGCCGCCGGCCGAGCAGCGCGGCCGTCGCCACCGAGGTGCGTCCGGTGAAGACGTCCAGGGACTCTTCGCCCACCGCGATCACGACCCGCGTCCGTGCCGCGGTGAGCGCGGCGACGTCGGGCCGGTAGCCGCTGACCGCCCAGGACCGGTCGGACAGAAGCGGGTCGTCCCGGGTGCCGTCGTCGTCGGCCGGCATCCCGAACATGGCGGGATCCGGTGCGGGCCGGGCGAAGTAGCCGCCGGTGAATTCGCCGCGCCGCGCCACGAGGTCATCATGTTGACTTCCTCCCCCGCCTAAAGGCGGGGGATTCCAGCGGTCACCCGCTGGGTTTCCTGCTTCGTTGCCGACCGCCCCGTCCGGGAGGACTCCCGTTGAGGTCTGACACCGGCTCCACAGGCCGACACCGCCAGCCCGGCGGCCAGAACATTCTTCGCGGCGTTGACGTCCCGGTCATGCCGGGCCCCGCACCCGCCGCAGGTCCATACCCTCACGTTGAGGGGCAACTGCTCGGTGACGGTCCAGCAGTTCGAGCAGGTCTTGGTGGAGGGGAACCACCGGTCGATCACGACCAGCTCGCGGCCGTACCAGGCGGCCTTGTACTCCAGCATCGTCCGCAGGTCCCGCCACGCCGCATCCGAGATCGCGCGGGCCAGCGAGTGGTTTTTGACCATGCCCGCGACGTTCAGGTCCTCGATCACGACCACTTGGTTCTCGTGGACGAGCCGAGTCGACAGCTTGTGCAGAAAATCGCGGCGCCGGTCGGTGATGCGGGCGTGGATCCGCGCCACCCTGCGGCGGGCCCTGCCCCGGTTGGCCGACCCTTCGGCCTTGCGCGCCAGGTCCCGCTGCGCCCTGGCCAGGCGCTCGCGGTCACGGCGCTCGTGCCGGGGGTTGGTGATCTTCTCCCCGGTGGACAGGGTCACCAGGCAGGTGATCCCGACGTCCAGGCCGACCGCCGCCTCCGTGGCGGGAGCCGGAGTGACGATGTCCTGGACCAGGATCGAGACGAACCAGCGGCCCGCGCTGTCGCAGGACACCGTCACCGTCGTGGGCTCGGCACCTTCTGGAAGAGGACGCGACCAGCGGATGTCCAGGGGCCCGGTCGTCTTGGCCAGCGTGAGCCGCCCGTCGCGCCAGGTGAAGGCGCTGCGGGTGTACTCGGCCGATGCGCGAGACCTCTTCTTGGACTTAAAGCGCGGGTATTTCGCGCGCTCGGCGAAGAAGTTCGCAAACGCCGTCTGCAGGTGACGAAGCGCCTGCTGAAGCGGGACAGAGGACACCTCGGCCAAAAAGGCCAGCTCCTCGGTCTTCTTCCACTCGGTGAGCGCGGCCGACGACTGCACGTAGGAGATCCGGCGCCGCTGGCCGTACCAGGCCCGCGTTCGTTCCTCCAGCGCCTTGTTGTAGACCAGGCGCACGCAGCCGAACGTGCGCGACAGCTCCGCCGCCTGCTCGTCCGTGGGGTAAAAGCGGTACTTGAACGCCCGCTTGACCTGCCGCGCCATGCCTCACATCCTATCCGTTCCCCTGTGAGCAGCAGGCGCCGGCCGGTGGCCGGCAGACACCGGATCGCCCTGGCGGCGATCCCGCTTTCCCCGCCCTGCTCCGCAGAAGTCCGTTTCCTCCCCGGCCTGAAGACCGGGGCATCCACGGAGGCATCCAGATGAAGGCCGCCATGCCCGCGCCCGAGCCTTTAGTCAGGTGCTGCGGCCGAGGCCGCGCGGGTCATAGGTGACCACGGTGCGGTCGGGGAAGTGCGACGCCAACGTGCCGAAGCCGCCGGCGTCCATGGGCTGGCCGATCATGACCAGCGGCGGGCGTCCATCGGCGGTCGGCAGCGGACCGTGGACGTCGTAGGCGAGGTCGGCCCCGGGAGTCTCGAGTAGGTGCGTAGTCATGACCATGTCGACCTCCTGCGCGCCGAAAACTCATCGGGACGGACGGGTGAGCCCTCCCGAACGGTGGGCGATCCGGGACCCGGCCCGCCGCTACCTGGGAGATCACCGTGAATTCGTGCGGTCCGACTCCTTGACACCCCTCGGGTGTCAATGGATTAATGGGCCGAGCTTTAGACCATTTAGGAAGGGTGAGCCCATGACGGGTGTGCTCTCCGGCCAGGACACGGCGCGGATCGACGACGCCATCGCCGAGCAGGCGGAGGAGGCGTTCGTCTTCCTTGAGCGACTGGTCGCCGCGCCGAGCACCCTGGGGCGGGAGGCGGCGGCGCAGACCGTGATCGCGGAAGAACTCACCGGCCTCGGCTTCGAGGTGCGGCGGGTGGAGATCCCGGAGGCGATCGCGGACGACCCGCTGGCGGGCATCCCCCAACTGCCCTACCGGGACCGATACGACGTCTACGGCACGCTCGGGGGCGGCACCGACACCCCCGGGCTCCTGCTGAACGGGCACATCGACGTGGTGCCCGCCGAGGACGGGGAACTGTGGTCCTCCCCGCCGTTCGTCCCCACCCGGCGCGACGGGTGGCTCTACGGACGCGGCGCGGCCGACATGAAGTGCGGTTTCGCCATGGCGGTCCTGGCCCTGCGCGGACTGCGGGCGGCCGGTGTCGACCTCGCGCGCCCGCTGGGGTTCCTGAGCGTGGTCGAGGAGGAATGCACCGGCCACGGCACCCTCGCCGCCGGCCGGGCCGGCATCCTCGGCGACAACGTCCTGCTGATGGAGCCCACCAACCTGGACATCCTGCTGGGCGGCAGCGGCGTGCTGTGGGTCGACATCGAGGTGACTTCGGGCGGCGGCCACGCCGAGCGAGCCGACCGCTCCAGCAATCCCGTGCTCCTCCTCAACCGGGTCCTGGAGCGGTTGCGCGGTTTCGAGCGCACGCTCAACGAGCACCGCGACCCGGTGTTCGCCGGGATCGACCACCCCTACAACGTGAACATCGGCCGGATGTCCTCGGGCGACTGGACCTCCAGCGTGCCCGCCCGGGCGCGGGCCTCGGTCCGGATCGGCTTTCCCCGGTCCTGGTCACCGGCCCGCGCCGAGCGCGAGGTCCGGGAGGCGATCGCCCGGGAGGCGGCGGCCGACCCCGTGCTCGCGGCGCGTCCCCCGGCGGTGCGCGCCTCCGGTTTCCGCGCGGAGGGCTACGCCCTGGACCCGGACCACCCGCTGGTCGAGGCGGTGGCGGCGGCGCACCGGGACGCCCACGGCGCCACCCCGGGGACCTACGTGGTGGGCTCCACCACCGATGCGCGGTTCTACCTCAACCAGTTCGCCCGCCCCGCGCTGTGCTACGGCCCGAGGGTGCGCAACATGCACGGAGTCGACGAGGCCGTGGAACTCGCGAGCATCGTGACCGGAGCACGCACCCTCGCCCGGGTGATCCCCGCACTGCTGGCCGAATCCGGTTCTCCTGCCGCCGAGTACGAGGAGATTCTGTGACCGACCACCCTCCCGCCGGTGAGGACACCGCCCCCGCCATGCCCACCGGCACCCCCGACCTGTTCGCCGAGATATTCGCCGAAGACGAATCGCCGGATCTGCACCCGCTGTTCCAGCCGCTGCAGATGCCGTCCGCCGGGGAGCTGATCGCCGACCGGCTGGTCACCGCGATCGCGCTGGGCGGTTTCGTGCCGGGGCAGCGGCTGCCGAGCGAACGGGATCTGGCCGCCATGCTGGAGGTCAGCCGCTCCTCGGTGCGGGAGGCGATCCAGCGGCTCGGCGCCGAGGGCTATGTGACGGTCCGGCGGGGACGTACCGGGGGCGTCTTCGTCACCACGTCCTGGGGCCCGAACTCCGCCGAGAAGATCCGCAGGACGCTGCTGCCGACCTGGAAGGCGATGGAGCAGGTACTGGACTGCCGGGCCTGCACCGAGGAGATGATCGCCGGCATGGCGGCCCGCCGCCGCACCGACGACGACGTCACCGCCATCCAGGACGCGCTGGAGGCGTACCGTGCCGCCGACGACGACCGGGAGGCGTCCCGGGCCGCCGACGAGGCGTTCCACCTGGCCGTGGTACGCGCCACCCACAACGTGTACCTGGTCAAGCTGAGCCAGCGGCTACGGCATGTGGTCAACCTCGGTTTCCGGAGCGAACCGTACAGCCGGGAACTGCGCCGGACGGCGCTGCACCAGCACGCCTCGCTGGCCGAGGCGATCATCGGCGGGCGGGACGGGGAGGCCGGGGCCATCGCCGCCGGACACTTCACCCTGACCACCGAATCCACCCTGCGCGACCTGGTCGCGCGGATCCGTGAGGACGGGCAGGCCCCGGAAGGAGAGACCACCCCGCCCGCCCCCGACCACGACTGACACCCAGTCGATCCCCACAGAGAGAGGAAGCCTCGTGCCCATCGCGGCGGTCAACGACATCCAGATCAATTACCGGCTCGAAGGCGATGGCCCGGAGACGATCGTCCTCGTCAACGGCCTGGCCGACGACCTGAACACCTGGGACTACCAGGTGCCCGCCTTCCTTGAGGCCGGTTACCGCGTCCTGCGCTTCGACAACCGCGGTGTGGGGGAGACCAGCAAGCCGGAAGGCCCCTACACCAGCCGGATGCTCGCCGACGACGCCAAGGCGCTGGTGGACCATCTCGGCATCACCGACTTCCACCTCATGGGCACCTCCATGGGAGGCATGATCTCCCAGGAGTACGCCATCAACTACGGGAGCGACCTGCGTTCCCTGGTGCTGTCCTGCACCTACGCCGCCCCGGGCCCGTTCTGCTCCCGGCTGTTCACGGTCTGGGCCGAGCTGGCGCCCACCCAGGGCGTCCCCTTCATCATGCGCGAGGTGACGCTCTGGGCCTTCACCCAGGACTTCTTCGAGACCCGCGGCGCCGATCTCGCGGCCTTCGAGGACGAGATGGCCGCCATGCCCTGGCCGGTGGAGGCATACCTGTCCCAGCTCAACGTCATCCGCGAGCACGACACCACCGACCGGCTGTCCCAGATCACCGTCCCCACCCTGGTCCAGGCCGGCGAGGAGGACATCCTCATCCCGGTCAGGCTCTCCCGCAGGCTGCACCAGGCCATCCCGGACGCGGAGTGGGCCACCACCCGAGGCGGACACGCCTGCCTCTGGGAGCACCCCGACCACTTCAACACGACTCTTCTCGAATTCTGGGCCAGACACCGCCGCGCCACCTCACCGGCCGGCTGAAAGCAAGGAGCACCACGTTGCCGCAGCACAGCACCCCCGGTGACAACGGGAGCAATGGGACCGCGCTCGGAAAACTCGGCCTTCTGGGCGTGATGATGCCCGGCCTCGCCCAGGTCGGGCCCTTCTTCAACATCCTCTTCAGCACGGTCCTCGTGGCCGGCCTGGTCGGCGTCTCGACCCCCCTGGTCTACCTCATCGCCATGTTCGGGATCGGCGCCACCGCCAACAGCTTCGCACAGTTCTCCCACAAGTACCCGAGTTCCGGATCATTCGTGACCTTCATCACCAGGGCCCTGGGCGCCCCGGTCGGTGTGGTGACGGGCGTGGTGGCGATGCTCGGATACATCATCGCCTTCGGCGGCATCTACGCCTTCGTCGGCGACTACATACGCCAGAACCTGCTCGGTGACGTCCACTTCACCGGGGCCACCGCACTGATCACCATCGTGTACGGCGTCCTGGTGCTCCTTCCGGCCATCCTCGGTCTCTCGTTCGGCATGCGCACCACCATCGCCCTCTACGTGGTGGAGATCGTGGTGCTGGCCATCTTCGTGATCGGCGTCCTGGTCCAGGGCGGCAAGGACGGCCTCAGCCTCCTCCCCCTCACCCTGCACGGAGTCGCCGATCCCAAGAGCCTCGCCCTGGCGCTGTCCCTCACCGTGCTCGCCTACGGCGGCTTCGAGGCCGCGGCACCGTTCGCCGAGGAGACCGCCAACCCTCGCCGCAACGTGCCGATCGCCCTGCTCGCCAACGTCGCGATCAGCGGGCTCATCTACGTCCTCGGCTCCTACGCCCTGGTGCTCGCGTTCGGCGTGGACCACATGGACACGATGACCAAGGACCCCAACCCGTTCGTGACCGCGGGCCACGCCTTCGTCCCCTTCGTGGCGGTCGCCGTCAGCTGGGTGTTCATGTCCAGCATCACCAGCTCCTACATCGCCGCCAACCTGGAGACCTCCCGGGTCATCGCGGCCGGCGCACGCGGGGGCCTGTGGTGGGGCGGCCTGTCCCGGCTGCACCCGAAGTTCGGCACGCCCTGGGTGGCGGTCGTCGGCTTCGTGGTGCCGAGCGTGGCGATCGGCGCGCTGTCCACGCTGTTCACCGACCCGGGCACGGCGGCCGGCTTCCTCGGCACCTACGGCACCATCGGCTTCCTGCTGATGTACGTGGTGACCAACGTCGCGCTGGCCGTCGAGTGGTTCAAGGACCGCCGTGCCGGGGAACACGGACACGTCTTCTCCCGGCTGATCTCGCCGATCGTCGGAGCCCTGGTGCTGATCATCCCCTTCTGGGGCGACTTCCAGCCGGGTCAGGCCGCGCCCTACAGCTACCTGCCCGTACTGACGGTCCTGCTGATCCTCGCCGGGTTCGTCTACATGTGGGTGCTGCGCAGCCGCAAGCCCCACGTCATGGCTCGGGCGGCCGCCCTCCTCAGCGGAGAGGAGCCCGACGAGAAACCGGCCGCGGTCATCGACTGACCCGGCCGGCCCGCCGGCACGGCACCGGAGGATCGTTGCGATCCTCCGGTGCCGTGATTGATCAACGCCCTGCCTTGGAGCCGTGTTCGGCCGGGAGGCCGGACGGGGCCGCCGGGCCGGACCCGGGGCGGGCGGACCGCAGGGTGACGGCGGCCAGTACCGCACCGGCCAGGGCGATGAGGCCGGCGCCGAGGAAGGCGGCGGAGAAGCCGTCGGTGAGCGCGGGCAGATTCCCCGGCTCGTCGGCGCCCTGTGCTGCGGCGATGGCGGTCATCGCGGCCAGGCCCAGCGCCGAACCGACCTGGTAGCTGGTGTTGACGATGCCGGAGGCCAGGCCGCCCTCCTCGGGACGGGCGGAGGAGATGGCCGTCCCCAGGGAGGGGATGAAGGCCAGTGACATGCCCAGCGCCGCCACCAGCGAGGCGGGCAGGACGTCGACCTGGAAGTTCCCGTCGGGCCGGACGAACGACAGCCAGCCCATGCCCGCCGCCAGCACCACCAGTCCGGCCACGGTCATCGCCTTGGGGCCGAACCGGCCGATGGCGCGCGGGGCCAGGGCGACCATCCCGATCATGATCAGCACGGTCATCGGCAGCAGCGCCGCACCCGAGGGGAAGGCGCTGTAGCCCAGCACCTGCTGCAAGTACAGGTTCAGGAAGAACCACATCGGGATCCACGCGCCGCCCAGCAGCAACTGGGCGAGGTTGGCCGCGCCCAGGTTGGGCGTACGGAAGATCGACAGCGGCATCAGCGGTTCACGGCGGGCCGCCTGGAACCCCAGGAACACCGCCAGCAGCATCAGACCGGCGGCCATCACTCCCCACGTCCGGGCCGAGGCCCAGCCGACCTCCGGGGCGCGGACGATCGCGTAGACCACGCCGCCCAGGCCGAGGGTGACGGTCAGCGCGCCCAGCACGTCCACGGAGCCGCGTGCCCCGGCGCCGCCGGCGGGCATCAGCACCGGCGCGGCGACCAGCGCCAGGACGGCGATCGGGATGTTGAGGTAGAAGATCCACGGCCAGGACACGTACTCGGTGATGACGCCGCCCAGGAAGACGCCCGCGGTGCCTCCGGCGGGGGCCGCCGCCCCGTAGAGGGCCAGGGCCCTGGTGAGTTCGCGCGGGTTGGCGCCGAACAGCATCATCAGCAGGGTCAGGGCCGAGGGCGCGATGAGCGCCGCGCCCACCCCTTGCACAGCGCGGCCGGTCAGCTCGACCGCCACGTTTCCGGCGGCTCCGGCCACGGCCGAGCCCACCAGCAGGATGAGCCAGCCGGTGCCGAACAGCCGGCGGGCGCCGAACAGGTCGGACAGGCGGCCGCCGAGCAGCAGCAGACCGCCGAAGGCGACGACATAGGCGTTGAAGACCCAGGACAGGTCCCCCTGGGAGAACCCGAGGTCTTCCTGGATCCGGGGAAGCGCCACCCCGATGATCGAGGTGTCCATGATCACCATGAACTGCGCCAGGGCTATCAGCGCCAGCGCCCACCAGTGGCGGGCGGCGGGTGCCGCGGACGAAACAGACATGATCACTCCTACCCCTGGGGGGGTATCGACTGCCGAGGAATGTACCCCTAGGGGGTATCAATTGCCAAGCCCTCGGCATCGACGCGATGCGCCAGGGGCGGGTGTCGCGGTGGAGTCTGCTTTGGCGTGGGCCATCCGGAGTAGCCGCGACCGGGGGAGGAGGGCGGCTGCTACCTGCACATGCTGCGACGCGAGGTGCGGCTATACCCCGTATGGGTAAGCGCCCTCACTGTGAGGACCGGTGCGCGCCGCAGCCGGCGGCTGGCAGGCGGGGCACCGCGATGCTCGGATCGGCGGGCTCCCGCACGGCGGCGCCTGTGCGGTTGTGACGGTGGTGCCGCCACTGGTGGCCTGCGATGGTGCGGCGTGGCGTCTCTGACGCCGGACGGCCGGCGGGCCGGCGTACCGGCCAAGGCGATGTCGGTACGCCGGCCCGCTCACCCGTCCACGACCTTGGTGCCGCTGTTGAGCCGCCGGTCAGGCGCGGCCCCTGAGCATGCCGTGCCAGTAGAGGGCGGGCAGTCCGTAACGTTTGAGGTACCACATGTCGCGACGCTCCTTCTTCAGGTTGATGAAGGGGATGGAAGGAGCGAGAGCGAGGTCGTAGTCGAATTCGGCGAGGAGCATCTTGTCGCGTGCCGTGACGAGCGGGCAGGAGGTGTAGCCGTCGTAGCCACCGGTGGGGGAGTGGCCCGTCATGCCGGCGATGAGGTTCCTGACGACGACGGGGGCCTGTTTGCGGACGGCCGCGCCTGTCTTGGACGTCGGCAGGTTGGCGACGTCGCCGAGGGCGTGGATGTTCGGGTAACGCGGGTGGACGAGGGTGTGGCGGTCGACCTCGACGTAGCCGTGGGGGCTGGCCGGGTCGGCGAGGGAGCTCGTTTTCACCCAGTCCGGGGCGCTTTGCGGCGGGGTGGCGTGGAGAAGGTCATAGGAGATCGTTTCCTTGCCGCCCGTGATGTGGTCGGCGAGTGTCAGTTCGCGGCGCTCGGGGTCGAGGGACAGGAGTTCCGTCTGGAGGCGGGTCTCGATGCCGTATCGGGCGGCGACCTTCTCCAGCTCGCGGGCGTAGGTCTCGACCTTGAACATCGTCGGCTCGGCAAGAGCGAGGACGATGCGGATGTCGTTCAGCCTGCCCTCCCGCCGCCAGTAGTCGGCGGCCAGATAGGCGATCTTCTGCGGGGCGCCGCCGCACTTGATCGGGCCGGCGGGGTGGGTGAACACGGCCGTGCCGGACCTGAGGTTCCGGATGAACTCCCAGGTCTTCGGGGCGTACTCCGGGGAGTAGTTGCTGGATACGCCGTCGCGGCCGACCGATTCGGCGAGGCCGGGGACGGCGGCCCAGTCGAGCTGGAGACCGGGGGCCAGCACCAGGTGCTCGTAGCGGAGTTCGGTGCCGCTCGCGGTGGTGATCGTCCGGGCGTCGGGGTCGACGGCGGTCGCGGCGTCGCGGATCCACTCCACGCCGGGCGGGATGACGGACCGCTCGGACCTGCGGGAGAGCTCGACGGTTGCCTGGCCGCCGCCGGCCAGGGTCCACAGCGGCTGGTACCAGTGGGTGTCGGAGGGGTCCAGGATCGTGATGCCGCTGACGCCCTTGCGGCGCAGCCTGGCGGCGACGGTGATCCCGGCGGTGCCCCCGCCGATGATCAGAACATGGTGGTGGTTCGAGGTGGTGGACATGGATTACTTCCCCCGAAGTAGGGGCGCGCCCTGCCTGGGATAGGTCCCATGCAGGGCGCGCCGGGCTGGATCAGGCTTCGGCCGGGGCGTAGGCCGCGGCCCAGGCGTTGTAGCCGCCGAGCAGGTCGGCGACCTCGGTGCGGCCGGCTCGGCGCAGCAGGCTCGCGGCGACCGAAGAGCGGGCGCCGCCGGCGCAGTGGACGACGACCCGCCGGTCGGCCGGGACCTCGTCCAGCCGCCCGGGCAGCTGGGCCAGCGGGATGTTGACCGCCCCCTCGATCTTGCCGTTCGCCAGCTCGCCGGCGTTGCGGACGTCGATCAGCAGCGGCGGCTCGGCGCCGTCGAGCTCCTCGCGCAGGTCGGTGAAGGTGATCCGCTCGGCCTGGGAGATCTGCTCGGGTGCCTGGGTGAAGGCGTCCTCGGGGTCGGCCAGGTAGCCGGCGGCCGTGTCCAGGCCGATCCGGGCGAGGCGGACGATGGACTCCTCCTCGCGCCCCTCGGGGGCGACCACGATGATCTCCTGCCCGGGCTCGATGACCATGCCGGCCTGCTCGGCGAACCGGCCGTCGGCGGGGATGTTGATCGAACCGGTGAGGTGGCCGGCGGCGAACTCCTGCGGGTCGCGGGCGTCGACGACGACCGCACCGGTGTCGCGGCGCGCGAGGACGTCGGTGAGGGACAGCTTCGTCAGGTGCGTCTCGATCTGCAGCAGCTCCCGCTCCCTGCGGTTGAGGAGCGCGTCGTAGACGAAGTACTTCGGGGCCGGGGGCTGGCCCTCGGTGACGATGTCGACGAATTCCTGCTCGCTCATGGGGAGGCAGGCGTAGTTGCTCAGCCGCTGCGCGCCGATGGTGGACTGCAGTTCGGTCGAGAGGTTCTTGCCGCAGGCCGAGCCGGCTCCGTGCGCGGGGAAGACCCGGGTCTGGTCCGGCAGGGCCATCAGCTTGTGTTGGACGGTGTCGTAGAGCATCTTGCCGAGTTCGTCGGCGGTGACGCCGATGGAGGCCAGCAGGTCCGGGCGGCCGACGTCGCCGATGAACAGGGCGTCCCCCGTCAGGACGCCGTAGGGCACGGTGTCGTCGGAGTGCTCGAAGAGGAGGACGCTGATCGACTCGGGGGTGTGGCCCGGGGTCTCCAGGATCTCCAGGGTGACGTCGCCGAGGCTGATGCGCTCGCGATCGTGCAGCTCCCGAATCGGGAACTCGGCCTCGGCCCGCGCGCCGTAGCCGATCCACGCCCCGGTGCGGGCGGCCAGTTCCAGGTGGCCGGAGAGGAAGTCGGCGTGGAAGTGGGTGTTGATGACGCCTTCGATCCGCAGGCCGTTGGCCGCGGCGTCGTCGAGGTATTCGGAGATGTCCCGGCGCGGGTCGACGATGACGGCGCGTCCGGTCTGCTTGTCGCCGATCAGATAGGAAGCCTGGGACAGGCACTCCAGGTAGTGCTGAGCGAAGTACATGCGGCTCTCCATTGCTCAGGTGTCCTTTCGTGGGGTAGGGGGTCGGGAAGCGGCGGTCCCCACGCGGTGGACCGCCTGACGGTGAAGGTGGTCGCCCTGCTGCGGGCGACCGGCATCGGCGACCCGCCCAGCAGGGCCGAGGTCGGCATGACCGGGAATCCGCCGCCCACGCCGGCCGGGCCGCCCGCCGCGCCCTCCAGGGACGGGTCTGCCGAGTCGGGCGCGCAGGCTCACGAGAATCAGGCTCGTGGAGGTGTCCAGCATCGACGGTCCTTTGCCTCGGTACAGGGGCCACGGTCCTCAGGCCGCGGATCTGTGGTCCTCATGGGTCGATGGTATACCCCTGGGGGTATGTCTGGCACGGTAGGCGACGAGGGAGGATTTGGCAAATACTCCCCGGAGCCCTGGATCGTCGGCGCCCCCGGCCGAGGAGGCCGGGTCAGGGCCGATGCCGGGCAGTCGGGGTCCGCCTGCGGTCGTGCGGGCCGGCCGGTGGTCCCGGCGGCGCGGGCCACGGTCTCCGCGGCGACCACACCGGCTTCCGTGGCGGGACCCCTACCGCTCGATCACTTCCGAATCGTGCGATGCCTTCCAGGCTCGGGATGCGACCCATTCGCCGACGTCTCGGCGGAATAGCAGGAGGACCCCGGCGCACAACGCCAGCAGAGGCACGGCCAGAAGGGGGTTCGGCAGGCCGTAATCAAAAGACAGAGACGCTATCAGGAGAAATGCAAAACAAAGAATTCCTCCCAACCCCTTCAGGAGTTGGACGGCGACCCACGCGCCCCGCCATGTGCCGTAGAGCATCATGGTGAACGGGAGCGTGACGAGCAACAATCCTGTCATCTGCTCATCACCGTCCATGGGAATAAAGGACGCCTGAAGTGATCCCACAAACAGTGCGGTCAACGCCACGCTCACGTTGACCGCCCAGGGGCGGGCGCGCGGTGCGGCGGGCAGCCCTGGCACGGCGAGGCCGGCTCGCTGGTAGACCGGCCAAATGGCGAGGGGGAACGCGGTCTTGACCCAGGCGGAGTACTTGACCAATTTGTGCACGTGCACCTCGGGATCGTCCTGGCCGAGAACGGTCAGATGCGGTGTCCAGTCGGCATCGAACCAGATGGCCGCTTGGATGTGACTGTGCGGTGGCTCTGTGAAACTGACCGGATCATCGGGATGGGGAGGCAGGCCCTTGGGGAAAAGGTCCCGTGTCGCGGCCCTGAACGACTCGTACTGCTCGGTGTCGCGAACGCTGATGAGCACGAGTTCCTCGGGACGATTCCTGGAGACCACCTGCTCCACCTCCCAACGGAGGCTTCGCCCAGGTCCGCAGGCCAGCAGGATGAGGCCGGCCCGATCCAGACCGGCCAGCACCTGGGCTTTCCAGTCCTCATCCGAGGCGTAGTGCCTGTTGGCGCCCACCTGCGGCAGGGTGTCGCTGGGCTTGCCGAGCGCCACCATCGTGCCGAACGGGGCCACGGCGAGAGCCAGTTGCTCTTCCTCGGTGTCCATCGTCGCCGCCCATGGACCTTTCGACGGACCTTCCTGAACGGCCGCGAACCCATCGTCGTCGGCGAACGCGCGCAAGAACAATACGATCTTTTCGCTGTCGGGGAGTGCGTCAAGAGGCTCCATGGCCTGCGTCCGGTTCCGCCGCCCCTGGCGGCCCAACCAGCGTCCGCCGCCCAGCAGAACGGTCATCATCACCAGTTCGATGGCCGTTGCCGGCCAGCCTTGCCTCAACGCGGAGTTGGGGTTCCGTATGGCCGTATAGGCGACGCTGCCGCTGATCAAGCCGGCCGCCATGGCCGCCCAGCCGATGATCTGCAGCACGTATCCCCATAAAGATCGCTGGCGAATCCGAGCAGCCGATCGCGGCGGGCGCGCGTTCGGCGGTCGTTGCCGATCTCCGGTCATGTCGCCTTCCCCTTCTTGTCCAGTCGTGACCAACGGTCACCATAAGCATGACAAAATGTGTCGGCGTGGAGAAGGTGAGAGCATCAGCGGGGCAACAGGTCTGGGAGTCGCAGAGCATGTGGTCGCAGGCGGCCGACGCGGCCAAGCGGACGATCGCCAGGGCCCGGATGGCCGGTTTGCTCCTGGGGATCGCCGCCGCGGGGTTATCCACGGCCGGTGTTCAGGCCATGACATGGAATGCGGCCCTCGGCAGGTCCCTGGTGTTCTTGGGCGCCGCCTCGGCCGGCCTCGCGCCTTTGGCCGCGGCCCGTTCAGGCCCGACGTCACTGCAGAACTGGACCAGACTGCGGTCGGTCAGCGAGGCGCTGAAGAGCGAGCTCTACATGTACCTGGCTTGTGTCGGCGTCTACCGCACAGCGGACGCGGCACGGGCGCTGCTGGACCGCGCCGACCGTATCGTCATGGACGCGGCTGATCTGACGTATCTCACGACTGCCTTCATACCCGTGGCGCGTCCGATTCCGGCGGTCTCCGATGTGGACTCCTACGCAACGGTCCGCCTGGCCGGGCAGATTCACGACTATTACCGGCCGCGTGCGGACCTCATGCGCCGGCGGACGATCCTCATGCGCCGCATCGAGTTCACCCTTGCCGCCGCGGCGGCGACGCTGGGTGCGGCGGGGGCGGCCTTCGGTGCGGAACGGGCCTCCGCCTGGGTTCCGACGCTCACCACGATGGTCGCCGCCGTCACCGCCCATGCGGCGGCCTCTCGCTACGCCTATCAGGAAATCGAGTTTTCCCGCACCGCCGCGGAGTTGGACAGCCTGCTGGCACGGTATAAAACCGAATGTGAATCCGAGGCGGAGGCCGATGATGCCTTCGTCGGCAATTGCGAGGACGTGATTTCGGCGCAGAATGAAGGGTGGATGGCGAAATGGTCGGCAGCATAGGCTCTGCGCTGCCACCGCCGCGCGGCCGGGTTCACGGGCGTCCTGGCGCTCGCCGGGGGAGGCCGCCGGTGCCGAGGACGTGACTCACCCCGCGCCATAGCCGCCACCGCCCGGCGTCTCGATGACGAAGACGTCTCCGGTGCCGACGGGCAGCGAGTCACAGCCCTTCATCGGCGTCACGGTCCCGCCGGTGCGTTCCACCCACTGCCGCCCCACCGCGCCGGGCCGGCCGCCCGCCATCCCGTACGGCGGGACGCGCCGGTGGCTGCTCAGCGTGGTCACCGTCATCGGTTCGAGGAACCGGATGCGCCGCCGGCCGCCATCGCCCCCGCGCCAGCGTCCCGCTCCGCCGCTGCCGCGGCGGATCTCATGGCTTTCCACAAGGACGGGGTAACGCCACTCCAGCACCTCGGGGTCGGTGAGCCGGGAGTTGGTCATGTGGGTCTGGACGGCATCGGCGCCGTTGAAGCCGTCCCCGGCGCCGGAGCCACTGGCCACCGTCTCGTAGTACTGGTGGCGCTCGTTGCCGAACGTGACGTTGTTCATCGTGCCGGAGCCCTCCGCCATCACTCCCAGCGCGGCGTACAGCGCGCCGGTCACGGCCTGTGAGGTCTCGACGTTGCCCGCGGCCACGGCCGCCGGATACTCCGGCGAGAGCATCGTGCCCGGCGGGATCGTGACGTGGATCGGGGTGAGGCAGCCGGCGTTCAGCGGGATGTCCTCGGCCACCAGCGTGCGGAACACGTACAGCACCGCCGCCATCGCCACCGACGACGGCGCGTTGAAGTTGCCGGCCGACTGGGGGGAGGTGCCGGTGAAGTCGATCTCCGCCGTCCGGGCGCGGCGGTCGACGCGGACCGCGACCGCGATCACCGCCCCGCTGTCGAGTTCGTAGGTGCAGGACCCGTCGCGCAGCGCGGTGATCACCCGGCGGACCGCCTCCTCGGCGTTGTTCTGCACGTGACGCATGTAGGCGTGCACGACGTCCAGGCCGAAGTGACGGACCATGTCGCGCAGTTCGCGCACGCCCTTCTCGTTGGCGGCGATCTGGGCGCGCAGGTCGGCGAGGTTGTCGAGCGGGTCGCGGGACGGGTGGACCGCCGAGCGCAGCAGCTCGACGGTCTCGGCCTCCCGCATCCTGCCGCCCTCGACGAGGAGCCAGTTGTCGATCAGGACGCCTTCCTCCTCCACCCTCGTGCTGAAGGCGGGCATGGACCCCGGTGTGATGCCGCCGATCTCGGCGTGGTGGCCCCGGGACGCGACGAAGAAGGAGATCTCGGCGTGCTCGCCCCGGGCCGGCGCGGACTCCACGTCCCCGACGAAGACCGGGGTGACCACGGTGACGTCGGGCAGGTGGGTACCGCCGTGGTAGGGGTCGTTGAGCACGTACACCTCGCCCGGCCGCATGCCCCCGGCGGTTCGCCGCCGCCTGATGAGTTCCTTGATGGACGCCCCCATCGAGCCGAGATGCACGGGGATGTGCGGCGCGTTGGCGATGAGGTTGCCGCCCGCGTCGAAGATCGCGCAGGAGAAGTCCAGCCGCTCCTTGATGTTGACCGAGTGCGCCGTGCTCTGCAGCCGGACGCCCATCTGCTCGGCGATGGACATGAACAGGTTGTTGAAGATCTCCAGCATGACGGGGTCGGCGTCGGTGCCGATGGCGTGCCCGCCGGACCGGGCCGCCACCCGGGTGAGAAGCAGATGGCCGAGGTCATTCACCGCCGCCCGCCAGCCCGGATCGACGATGGTCGTGGCGTTGGCCTCCACGATGATCGCCGGGCCCGTCACCATGTCGCCGGGCCGCAGCCGTTCCCGCCGGTGGAGGCTGACATCGCGCCATGCGCCGTCGACGTGCATCCGGACGCGCGCCGCCTCGGGCGCCCCTCGGCGGCCGCCCGGGACCGGCGTCTCGGCCGCCCGGTCGATGTCGCCCACGGCCTCGACCGACACGGCCTCCACGACGATCTGCCTGTCCCGCATGAGAAAGGAGAAACGCCGCCGGTAGATCTCCTCGAACTCGGCGACCATCGCCTCCACGGCGTCGACCCGGACCAGCAGGGCGGTGTCGGTACCCGCGTAGCGCAGGTGAGCACGGTGCAGGACGCGCTTTGTGCTCGTCCCCTCGTCCCGCAGCTCATCGCGTGCGTCACGCTCCAGCCTCTGCAGTATCGCGCTCAGTTCGGGCAGCACTTCCTCGTTCAGTGGCGCCTCCACCGCGGCCTCCCGCATGGCCGTGACGTCGGCCAGCCCCATGCCGTACGCCGACAGCACCCCCGCCAGCGGATGGATGAGCACCTGACGCATGCCGAGGGCGTCGGCGACCGCGCAGGCGTGCTGGCCGCCGGCACCGCCGAAGGTGGCCAGCGCGTATTCGGTGACGTCGTAACCGCGCTGGACGGAGATCTTCTTGATCGCGCCGGCCATGCCGGCCACCGCGATCTCCAGGAATCCGGCCGCGACGTCCTCGGGCGGACGGCCGTCGCCGATCTCGGCCGCCAGGGCGGCGAAGCGGTCCCTGACGACGCCGGCGTCGAGGGCTTGATCGCCCGTCGGGCCGAAGACGTGCGGGAAGTGCTCGGGCCGGATCCGCCCCAGCATCACGTTGGCGTCGGTGACGGTGAGCGGACCGCCGCGGCGGTAGCAGGCCGGACCGGGATCGGCACCGGCGGAGTCGGGGCCCACCTGGTACCGGCCGCCGTCGAAGCGCAGCACCGATCCGCCGCCGGCCGCGACCGTGTGGATGCTCAGCATCGGCGCCCGCATCCGCACCCCCGCCACCTGGGTCTCGTACTGGCGCTCGAACTCGCCGGCGAAATGCGAGACATCGGTGGACGTGCCGCCCATGTCGAAACCGATGACCCGCTGGAAGCCCGCGGCGGCCGACGTGCGCGCCATTCCCACGATGCCTCCCGCAGGGCCGGACAGGATCGAGTCCTTGCCCCGGAAGCCGTGCGCCTCGGTGAGCCCGCCGTTGGACTGCATGAACATCATCGGCACGCCGTCCAGCTCAGTGGACACCTGGTCGACGTACCGGTCCAAGATGGGCGAGAGGTAGGCGTCGACGACGGTGGTGTCGCCGCGCGAGACCAGCTTCATCAGCGGGCTCGTCGCATGCGACTCCGAGATCTGGGTGAAGCCGATCCTCCGCGCGATCTTCCCGACGGCGACCTCGTGGCGGGAGTGGCGATAGCCGTGCATGGACACGATGGCGACCGAACGGAAGCCGTCGTCGTAGGCCGCGCGCAGATCACGTGCGACCGCGTCCTCGTCCAAAGGGACGAGGACCCGTCCGTGCGCGTCGATGCGCTCTCTCGCCTCGATCACCCGCGTGTACAGAAGTTCGGGCAGCACGATCTCCTGGGCGAAGATGCGCGGCCGGTTCTGATAGGCGATCCGCAGTGCGTCGCGGAAACCTTCGCTGATGACCAGCACGGTCGGTTCGCCCGTCCGTTCGAGCAGGGCGTTCGTCGCCACCGTCGTACCGAGCCGTACGCCCGTGATCTGCTCCGTCGGGATACGTTCACCGGGCGCGACCCCGAGGAGGTGCCTGATCCCGGCGACGGCCGCGTCCTGATAGCGCTCCCTGTCCTGCGAGAGGAGCTTGTGGGTGACGAGTACGCCGTCCGGCCGCCGGCCCACCACATCGGTGAACGTGCCGCCACGATCGATCCAGAACTCCCAGCCGGACGAGGGCGGCGCGACAGGCGACCCGGGCGCACCCGAAACGGCGTCCCCGGATGGAGACGGGCTGAGCGCGTCGTCAAGCGCCATACTCAACGTCTACCACCCCGGCGGACGGGCGGCAGGAGACCGGCACGCGGCTTCCCGGAGACCGTCACCCTCGCGGGTGTGCGTGTGTACTGACGCGGCTGCCGGCCGATGATGGTCCGGTTCCGCCTCGCTTGCGCGACCCTTACCGTGCCCGGCCATATTGGGCCGGTTCGCTCCCCGGTCCGCCCGGCCGTGTGACACTCAGATCGTGACCGATCATTCCGCCGGAAACACCCCGCAGGACGGGCCGTCCGATCGGATCCGATCCGATCGACCGCACTCGGCTCGGGTCTGGGGATATCTGCTGGGCGGCAAGGAGAACTACCCCGCCGACCGCCAGGTCGGCGACATGATCCAGGAGATGTTCCCCGACATCGCGCTGCTGGCGCGCGTGCAGCGCTACTTCCTGGCCCGCGCGGTGCGCTTCCTGGCCGGCGAAGCAGGGATTCGGCAATTCCTCGACATCGGGGCCGGGCTGCCCACCGTCGACAACACCCACGAAGTCGCCCAGCGCGTGGCACCCGAATCCCGGATCGTCTACGTCGACAACGACCCCCTCGTCCTGGTGCACGCCCAAGCCTTGCTGACCAGCACCCCCGAGGGCGCCTGCGACTACATCGACGCCGACGTCCGCGACCCGGAACTGATCCTGAGGAAGGCGGCCAAGGCCCTGGACTTCACCCGGCCGATCGCGCTCACCCTGCTGGGCATCATGGGCCAGATTCCCGACTCCGACGACCCGTGGGGAATCGTGGAACATCTGCTGGACGCGCTCCCGGCCGGCAGCTACCTGGCCCTCAGCGACGGCACCAACACCAATGCGACGCTGAACCACGCCATCGAGACCTACAACGCCAACTCCGCAAGCTCCTACCATCTGCGCAGCCCCGACCAGATAGCCCGATTCTTCGACAGGCTGGAACCGGTGGAACCCGGCGTGGTCCCCACCTCCATGTGGCGGCCGGACCTGCCCGATATCGGCGACACACCGGCGAACGTGGATTCCATGTGCGGAGTCGGCCACAAACCGGCCTGACATACAGGACAAGGCACGGCAGCACGGCCGCCGATGAGCACCCTCGTCAGGATTGCAAGCGCCGCGTCCAGGCAGGTGGCTTTCTCATACACCATCTACCTGGGCGTGGCCTCCGTCCCGAGAAGGGATACGCGGGCTTCGGGCGATAGAGAGCGTGACCACCCTCTATGCCTCCGGAAGGGTCCTGCATGGCCATCCCTCCAACGCCGCAGGTCAAGCCATGACGGGCGCACCCTCCGGGGTCGACACGTCAACGCAGCCGGAAGAACCATCGGACGCCGACGTCATCGCCGCGGCATGCCGTAATCCCGAACGGTTCGCGATCCTCTTCGACCGTCACTATGGGGAGATACACCGCTACGTCGACAGGCGGCTCGGAGCGGATGCCGCGGACGACATAGCCGCGGAGACCTTTCTGATCGCGTTCCGCCGTCGTGGAGTGTTCGACACCGCGCGTGTTTCCGCGCGGCCCTGGCTCTATGGCATCGCGACGCGGTTGATCAGCCGCCACCGCCGTGACGAACTGCGCCGCTACCGTGCGATGGCTCGCATGCACACCGATGACGTCGTGGAGAGCCACGAGAACAGCGTCGCCGGCGCGGTGACGGCGGCAAGCTCGGGGTTAGGCCCGGTACTGGCCCGGCTGAAACATGGCGACCGTGACGTCCTGCTGCTGGTGGCCTTGGCCGAACTCAGTTACCCCGAGGTCATCAGGTGCGCCGCCGCCTGTTGTCGGGAACATGGTGCTTGTTGGCCGTCTCACCGGGCTTCAACAGCGTTGTGGAGGAGGATTCTCTTTGATTCGAGGTTCACTGCCCCGCAGGGCGTTGAAGGTTCATTGAGGTGACCTGATCCGAAGCGTCGGGAACGTCGTATCCGAGGCTGCGTACGACTCGTGTCGTGTCGTTAATGGTTGCCTGGTCCGCCGAATCGCCGCGGATCAGAGTCTGGAGTCTGATGGGCGGCCCAGGTGCGACGAGGGTGGGGACGAAAGAGGGCTGCTCTTTCCATCGCCGTTCGCGGGAGTTCCAGGTGAAGGTGAACCGGGCGACGAGCCCTTCGTGGGTGGCTTGGGCGTTCGCGGTCGGATTGGCGACCTGATTGCCCATTCCGTACGCGACCCACTTGCCGTTGATCTGCTCGAAAGGCTGAACGACGTGTACGTGGTCGCCGAGGATCAGGTCGACATTGCGGGAGCGTAGCAGTGTCGCCGCCAGGTGCCGCTGCTCGGGTGTGGCTTCGTGCTGGTATTCCTGGCCCCAATGGAGGCTGACTATCACGACGTCGGCACCGGATTCCTTGGCGCTGCCCGCGTCTGCGAGGATCCTGTGGGGGTTCAGCCCGTCGTTCACGAGCCAGGGTTTTCCAGGGGGCTCCGGTATGCCGTTGGTGCCGTATGTGTAGGAAAGGTGTGCGATCTTGACCCCTTTGACGTCCAGGATGTTGATCTTCTTCGCCTCTTCCGCGCCGCGGGCCGTGCCGGCGTGCCTGATGCCCGCCTTGTCCAGGGTGTCGAGCGTGCGGCGCACGCCCGGTTCCCCCTGGTCGATGGAGTGGTTGGAGGCGGTGGAGCAGGTGTCGTAGCCGAGCCCGCGGATCGCGTCCACGATCTGTGGCGGTGAGTTGAACACCGGGTAGCCGAGGAAGGGGCCCGATCGTGAGGCCAACGGCGTCTCGATGTGGCAGACCCCCAGATCCGCTTGGCTGATCACGGGCTTGAGTTGGGCGAGCATCGGCATGAAGTTGTACCCGCCCTGTCTTTTGGTGCGCGCGTCGGAGGCCGCCTGATCGATCAGTACTCGGTGCAGAAGAAAATCGCCGGTCGCCGCGACGGTAAATCGATCCGTTTTGTGGCCGTCCGTTTTAGCTGCCCGCTGCAGGCTCGCGGAATGGTGGTCATCGTCGTCGCAGCCGGTCACTGTGGCGAGCCCGAGCGCGCCGATCAACAGGGCGCTTGTCGCGAGCCTGCCCATGGTGGGCCGTTGCCCGTTCGGGAGTTTTGGAATTGATGCCGAAGTTCGCATAGTTGCTTTATTGACATCTCATGCCACTTGAAACAGTAATTTACTGGAAGGTTGATCATCGTTGATAATGCTTTTGTTGGTATTGTGTAGAGCGAATACCGAAGGTGCATATCGCCGGTACGGTGACGCGCGCATCGGTTCGGAGGGGCTGACGGCGCGCATCTTCTGGGCGGTCGTGTCTGTTGGGTTCTGGGTCTTTTGTGCCGGGGTAAACGGGGTTATGAGTACGGGTGCCGATGGTTCGGTGGTAGCCCTGACGTGGAAATGGGGTGCTCGGGTGCCGTTCCCGCTGGTCTGACACGACTCGGCGGCGGCTCGCGAGCTTTCATCGTCGGCTGCGAACCTTGAGGGGAGAGCCGGATGCGACAGCGCGGCCAGTGATCCGCCACTGTGCGCGTCCCCGGTTCGGGATTGAGGTGTTCCGGGTCCGATCCGGTGTCCACCCACCTCGGCCTTCTACGCTCCGCTGTGTGCCCCGTGGCTACCCGAGGGCCCGCGTTTCGTCGTCGCCGCCACGTGCGGTCTCGGCTGTCGACTCGGTGGTGTCCGGCATGGTGCCGCTGCGGCAATGAGTGTGATTTGTGCCGTAATCTGCCTATGTGTCGGTCAGTCTTGCCAAGCTGCTGAACAATCGGGACCTCTCGCTCAGGCTGTGCAACGGAAGCCCGGACGTGGAAGTGGACTGGGCCGACATCAGCGAGCAGGAGGACCCCACGCCGTTCCTCGAACCGGGCACCATGTTGCTGACGACCGGGCTGAGCCTCCCCCCGGGGACCGGGCGCTGGGCGGGCTATGCCGAGCGGATCACGCGGGCGGGCGTTCCGGCGCTGGGGTTCGGGGTCGGGCTCACGCACGGCCGTGTGCCCGAGGAACTCCTGGCCGCGGCCGGACGGCACGGCCTGACCGTGGTGGAGGTGCCCCCGGACACGCGGTTCAGCAGCGTGGTGCGCGCCGTGGCCGACGGCCTCACGTATGACGAGAGGTCCCAGCAGAATCTGGCGTTGGCGCGGCACCGGGCGCTGTTGCGCGCGGCCGCGACGCCGCCGGCCCATCGCTCGCTGGTCGTCGTGCTGGCCGAGCAGCTGAACGCCTGGGTGCTGCTGCTGTCACGGAACGGCGATCTGCTCGCCGGCGCCCCGGACAATGCCCGGCGGCACACCGAGCGGGTCCGGCTCGCGGTGGAACGCCAGCGTTCGTGGCGCGCGGCGGCGTTCGACATCGGTGACGCACAGGTGACGGTGCTCCCGGTCGGGCGAGCCGAGCGGCCCTCCGGGGTGCTCGCGGTCGGCAGGTCGGCCCCGTGCAGCGCCCACGAGCGCGGGGTGATCGATGCGGCGGTCGCGCTGCTCGGCCTGGACGTCGCCCGTGCCGCCGACCTCCTGGACAGCGAGCGGCGAGAGCGGGCCGCCGTGCTCGGACTCGTTCTCGCGGGGCAGTACGAGCTGGCCGAACGGGTGGCCGCCCAGCTGGGTCTTCCGCTGCCCGAGGAGCCGGTCCGGCTCGCGGTGCTCACGACCGAGCCGGAACTGCGCGGTGACCTGCTGGAGGTGCTGGAGAACAATCGCAGCCTGCAGATCGTTTCGGCGCTGGTCGCGGGAGATCCCCGGGGACGCGTCGTGGCGGTGGTGCCCACCGTGGAGGGGGACATCGGCGTGCTGCAGTCGGCGCTGAGCTCGGTGGGCGGGAGCCGCGGCGCCGTCAGCGACCCGCTCTCCATAGCGGAGATTCCCCGGGTGTGGCCGCGGATCGCGGCGCTCGCCGACACGCTGCCCCCCGCTGCCGTGCACCGGCTGCTGACGGTCGGCGACGTGGCCGCTCTGGGGCTCCTCGCGCACGTCGACCCGGGGACCGCGCGCGCCTGGGCGAGCGCGCTGCTGGCGCCGCTGGCGGCTGCGGAGTCGTGCCGCATCGACCTGCTCGGCACCGTACGGACGTATCTCGCCCACAACGGGCACGCGGAGGCGGCGGCAGCCGCGCTCGGGATTCACCGCCGCACGCTGGGATACCGGCTCGAACGCGCCGAGGCACTGCTCGGCAGGCGGTTCTCCGACCCGGGGCTGCGGGCGGAGCTGTGGACGGCGTTGACGATCATCGATAGCGGCACCGGTGACTGACGGCGGACGCGGCCTACGGAGAGCGACGGTGCGCCAGTCCGCGAAATGCGCAGACGACGGGTCGGCACTGCGCGGATCGCGCATTCTGATCAGGGTTTTCCCACCCTCAGTCTTGGGCGATCGGGGTACCGCAAGTACCGACCCGGGAGGCCCGCATGACCGTGACGTCCCAGCCCGCGGAACTCGACCTGTCCTTCGAGGATGATCCGCGCGTCGTCAAGGAGGCGGCGACCGAGGACTATTCGACCCACGTCGTCCCACGCTCGTGGCGGGCGGGACGCTGGTCGCTGGCCATGGCATGGTGGGCGCTGTTCTCCGCCATGTTCTGGCTGTACGTCGCCGTGGCCTCGGCCGACGCGGTCGGTGCGCCCGCGACGATCGCCGGGATGGTCCTGTCGACGGCGACGTACGGGGCCGTCAACCTCGTCCTGTCCCGCTACGCCGCCCGCACCGGACTGACCGTGGCGCTTCTGTCGCGCCGGCTGTTCGGAACGCTCGGTGCGGCCCTGGCGCCGCTCATCTTCGCCGCCACCGCGCTGTACTACGGGGTCTTCGAGGGCTCGATCGTCGCCGTGACCTTCCAGCAGTACTTCGGCGGAAACCTCAAGCTCTGGTACCTGTTCGCCGTGCTCTACGCGCTTCCGCTGGTGATCGGCGGAGTGCGCGCCTGGCTGGACAAGCTCAACGGCGTCCTGCTTCCCTTCTACGTCCTCGGCCTGATCGCGGTCGTCATCGCCGCGACCGTCAAGCAGGGGTATCCGACCGACTGGCTGCACTCGGCCGCGGCGCACGGTTCGCTGCCGGGATGGCTGACGTCGTACCTGATCTACATGGGCGTGTGGATCATGATGATGTACACGATCGACTATGCCCGGCTGGGCCGCGTCGAGGACGCCCGCTTCCACGGCACGGTCACCTTCGGGTGGGTCTTCTACGCCTTCACCTTCGGCGTCAACGGGCTGATCGGCATCTACCTGCTGCGCGCCTGGAACATCAGCGGGTCGGAGACCGGTGTGGTCGAGGCCGTCATCAAGTCCCTGGGGTTCTTCGGCGTTCTGCTGATCTTCGTCTCGCAGACCCGCATCAACACGGCGAACTACTACCTGGCCTCGACGAACCTGGAGTCGTTCGCCGCCCGGGTGTTCCGGCTGCGGCTGCCCCGCGCCGTGTGGGTGGCCGTGGCCGGCTGCATCGCGTACCTGCTCATGCTCACGGACGTGCTCAGCTACCTGCTGCGGGCGCTGGCCTGGCAGGGCGTCTTCGTGACCGCCTGGGTCGCGATCGCGCTCGTGCACATCGCGGTGCGCGGCGCGGACCGCGACGGCCTGCCGGAGTTCCGCCCCGGGCGGCTGGCCCCGCTGTCCGCCGGTGCGGGCGCCTGGCTGGCGGCCTCGGCGGCCGGTATCGCGCTGACCGAGCAGAAGGCCGATCCCACACTGGCGCAACTGGCGCCCCTGATCACCGTGGCCCTTGCCGCGGTGCTGTACTACGCGGCGCTCAAACTGGCACCCAGCGCCCTGCGGGTCCGCGGCGACGACCCCCGCGACGAGGTCGAGGACGTCTGGGAGGCCCGCATCGCCTGCCACGTCTGTGACCGGTCCTACGTCGCCGTCGAGATGGACCGGGACCCGAGCGCGGCCGGTGCCGCCATCTGCTCCGCCTGCGCCGCCGAATCACCGGAGTTGGCCCGCGCCGTGAGCGCGGAACGCTGAGAGGCTCATCAATGAATGCGATCATCACGGCTCGCCCGGCCAGCGGCGACCGGCCCGCCATCACGTGGCGCGCCGCCGGAGACCGCTACGTCCTCATCGAGTACGGGGAGATGAAGCTCGACCTGGAGCTGAACTTCTTCGTCACGTCGATGGCGGCGCACCTGGCCGCCTCGCCGATCAAGGGACTGGTCGAGGCGGCCCCGGGGTTCCGCTCCCTCCTGCTGCAGTACGATCCGGCGACCATCGGCCGCGGCGACCTCGTCGACGCGGTGGAGGAGGTCCACGACGCGCAGCAGTCCGTGCGATCGCTGGTGATCCCCAGCCGGCTGATCACGCTGCCGATCGCCTTCGACGACTCCGAGAGCCGCGAGGCGGTGCGCCGCTATCGGACCACCATCCGGCAGGACGCCCCGAACATCCGCGACAATTCCAATATCGACTACATCGTCGACTACAACGGGCTGCCCGATCGGGAGGCGCTGTACGCCACCGTGACCGGGACCGAGTGGTGGAACGCCTACACCGGCTTCTTCCCCGGCCTTCCCTTCATGTTCCCCCTCGATCCGCGCAACGCCATCACCGTGCCGAAGTACAACCCGACGCGGACCTGGACCGCCGAGGGAGCGGTCGGCATCGGCGGGCCGTGCGTGGCGATCTACCCCGTCGAGGCGCCCGGCGGATACCAGCTGTTCGGCCGCACGCTGACGGTCTATGACGTCCTGGCACGGCACGGCGTCTTCCAGGACGACCCGATCCTCATCCGTCCCGGAGACCGGGTGCGCTTCGAGCGGGTGAGCGAGGAGGAACTGCTCGACCTCCGCACGGACGTGCTGGAGAACAGATACGAGTACGCGATCGAGGACGATCCCTTCTCGGTCGCGGGCTACCTCGCGGAGACCTCGGCCATGCAGGCCGAGGCCGAGAGGCTGCGCATCGCCCGCGAGGCCGCCGCGGAGAAGGTGGAGGTGCCGTAATGTCCGACCGACACGCGCTTTTCGATGTGGTCTCGCCGGGCCTGCAGACATCGGTGCAGGACTACCCGGGACGCCTCGGCCTGCAGTCCAAGGGCTTCTTTCCCGCCGGGCCGGTCGACCATCTCGCGTTCCGCATCGCCAACGCCCTCGTCGGCAACGACCCGGGTGCCGCGGGGCTGGAGATCCCCATGGGCCGGTTGCGCCTGCGCGTCCTCGCCGACACCTCCGTCGCGGTGACCGGGGCCGAGGGCTCGGGCATCACCCTCAACGGCGCGCCCCTCCCGATGTGGGAGACCGTGCGCGTCGTGTCCGGGGACGAGATCGCCTGCTCCATCATCAAGGGTCCCGGCTTCCGGCTCTACCTCGCCGTCGCGGGCGGCATCGACGTTCCGGTGGTGATGCACTCGCGGGCCACCTACACCATGGGCGGCATCGGCGGCGTCGAGGGCCGGGCGCTCTCCAAGGGGGACGTCCTGCACGGATGGAAGGCCGCGGCGCCGCCGCGGCTGCGGGTTCCGATGGCGCTGCGGCCGCCGCTCGTCAACGACTGGGAGATCGAGGTGATGCGGGGCCCGCACGCCGACCCGGACTACCTGACCGAGCAGGACTGGAAGGACTTCGTCGGCCGCCAGTGGAAGGTCGATCTCAACTCCAACCGCGTCGGCACCCGGCTGGAAAGCCACCGGTTCGGATGGGCGCGCGCATCCGGTGGTGTGGCCGGCGGCCACCCGTCCAACGTCCTCGACGGCAGCTACCCGCTCGGCGGGATCAACACCAATGGAGACGTCCCCGTCATCCTCGGCCCCGACGGTCCGACCGCGGGCGGGTTCACCGTGATCGGCACCGTCGTCCACGCGGGCCTGTGGAAGGTGGGGCAGTTGCGGCCCGGCCGCGACACCATCCGGTTCCGGGAGGTCTCCCTCGATGAGGCGCTCGCCCTCGCCGGACGCACCGACTACACCACGAACCCGCACCACTTCGAGGAGCTGTGATGCCGCGGATCGACGTCAACTGCGACATGGGGGAGAGCTTCGGCCGCTGGAGGCTGGGCGACGACCTCGGGATGATGCCGCACGTCTCGTCGGTGAACATCGCCACCGGCTATCACGCCGGCGACCCCGCGACGATGCGGCGTACCGTCGAGGGCGCCGTGGAGCACGGCCTGGCCATCGGGGCGCACATCGCCTTTCCGGACCTGATGGGGTTCGGCCGGCGGCGGATGACCATCCCACCGGACGACGTCGAGGACTACTGCCTCTACCAGATCGGCGCCCTGGACGCGTTCGTCCGCGCGTCGGGCGGCCGCCTGGCGCATGTCAAGCCGCATGGCGCGCTGTACGTCATGGCGTCCGAAGACCCGGCCCTGGCCGCGGCGGTCGCCCGGGCCATCGCCAAGGTCGACGCGGGGCTGCCCCTCATGCTGCTGCACCGCGACACCGCCGACGCGGTGGCGGCGGAGGGCGTGCACCTGGTCCCCGAGGGTTTTCCCGACCTGCACTACGACGGCGCCGGAAAGCTCATCATCGAGCCGGTGAAACTCGCCTGGGACCCGGAGCTCGTCGCCGACCGCGCGGTCCGGATGGTCCTGGAGCGCAAGGTCGCCGCGAAGGACGGCACCGATCTCGAGGTCGACGCCCTGTCGCTCTGCCTGCACGGGGACGCTCCCAACGGCCCCGAGATCGCCAGAGCCGTGCGGCGGGCGCTCGACGACAGCGGGATCGACGTCGTCCCCCTGGCCGACATGCTCGTGACCCAGGACGAGGGGGAGCGCCGGTCATGATCGAGTCGCTGCTCGTCGCCAACCGGGGAGAGATCGCGCGGCGCGTCATCGCGACGGCCCGGCGGCTGGGCGTCCGGACCGTCGCCGTGCACAGCGATGTCGACGCGGAGCTGCCTTTCGTACGGGAGGCCGACGAGGCGGTGCCGCTCGGACCGGCCGCCCCCGCCGAGTCGTACCGTAACGCCGAGAAGATCCTGGCCGCCGCCGAGAGCACCGGCGCGCGCGCCATTCACCCCGGTTACGGCTTCCTGTCCGAGAACGCCGACTTCGCGCGCCGCGTGCACGCCGCCGGGCTGACCTGGGTCGGACCCGACCCGGACGTCATCGACCTGATGGGCGACAAGATCAGGGCCCGGAACGCCGCCGCCGCGGCCGGCATGCCCGTCGCGCCCGGCACCACCGAGCCGGTGGCCGACGAGGCCGCCGCGGTCTCGGCCGCGGCCGGCATCGGGTACCCGATCATGGTCAAGGCCGCGGCCGGAGGCGGCGGGATGGGTCTTGCCGTGGCCACCACCGAGGAGGAACTGCGCAAGCACGTCAGGACCGTGCGCGGCTTCGCCGAGCGCATGTTCGGCGACGCCGGCATCCTGCTGGAGCGCTACTACCCCGAGGCGCGGCACGTCGAGGTGCAGCTTCTGGGGCTCGCCGACGGCACCGTGACGGCGCTGGGCGAACGCAACTGCTCGGTTCAGCGGCGCAACCAGAAGCTCGTCGAGGAGACCCCCGCGCACGGCCTCGACCCGGGCCTGCGCGAGCGCATGATCGCCGCGGCGATCCAGGTCGGCAAGGCCGTCGGCTACCGCAGCGCCGGCACCGTCGAGTGCCTGGTCCACGGCGAGCCGGGCGAGCAGGACTACGTCTTCCTCGAAATGAACACCCGGTTGCAGGTCGAGCATCCCGTCACCGAGGCGGTCTGGGGCCTCGACCTGGTCGAACAGCAGTTGCGCATCGCGTCCGGCCTGCCGCCGTCGGTGGACCTCGCCGCGCTGCGGCCGAGGGGGCATGCCGTGGAGTTCCGGGTGAACGCCGAGGACCCGATCCGTTTCCTGCCCGGCCCCGGTTCGATCACTGAATGGAACGAGCCGGCCGGGGAAGGAGTCCGGATCGACGCGGGCTATGCCCATGGAACGACGGTCACCCCGTCATACGACTCGCTCATGGCCAAGCTGATCGTGCACGCCGACACCCGCGAGGCGGCCCTGGCCCGGGCCCGTGCCGCGCTGGAGTCGTTCACGATCAGCGGCCCCAAGCACAACCTGCCCTTCCACGGCGAACTTCTCGATGAGCCGTCGTTCGCCGCCGGCACGTACACGACCGCGGTGCTCACGCGCATGCGCGCGGCGCGCGGCGCGTGAGCCTGAGCCCGTCAGCTGAAGGAGACCCCCCATGGCCCAGCAGATCGTCGCCGAACTCGCCGCCAACGTCTGGAAGGTCCTGGTCGCGGAGGGAAGCCCCGTCGCCGCCGGGGACACCCTCGTGATCTTGGAGTCCATGAAGATGGAGATCCCGGTCGAGGCGGAGACCGCCGGCACCGTCAGCAAGCTCGCCGTCAGCGAAGGCGGCGTCCTCCAAGAGGGCGACCTGATCGCCGAGATCTCCTGAGAACGACCCGATGACCAGAACGGAAGTACGACCATGACCGCCACCACTGTCTCGCTGCGGCGCCCGGGTGTCCTCGCCGACCGCGTGCCCGGCTCCATCGTCCGCGACGCGATCCTCATCGCGGCCGGCGCGGGATTCACCGGCCTGGCCGCCCAGGTGTCGATCCACACCCCGCTCAGCCCGGTGCCCTTCACCCTCCAGACGCTCGCGGTGCTCGTCACCGGGGCCGCGCTCGGGACGGTTCGAGGAGCGGCGGCCATGCTCCTCTACCTCGTCGCCGGCGCGGCCGGCGTGCCGTGGTACGCCGGTCACACGCATGGCCTCGGTGGTCCCACGTTCGGCTACATCGTGGCATTCGTCCTCGCCGCGGCGCTCGTCGGAGAACTCGCCCGCCGCGGCAACGACCGCAGGGCGCTCAGCACCGTCGGTCTCATGGCGGCGGGCAACGCGTTGATCTACCTGATCGGCACGGTCTGGCTCGCCCTGTCCCTCGGCCTCGGCGCCGAAAAGGCCATCGCGGCCGGCGTCACCCCGTTCCTGCTGACCGACGGACTCAAGATCGCCATCGCCGCCGGCATGCTCCCCCTCGCCTGGCGCTGGACCGGCACCGGCCAGTCCCGGCACTGACCGTGACGGCCGCGTCAGACCTGCGGCCCGTCTCATGAGCGTCCCGGCCGTCACGGTGTCGCGCCGGTTCATTCCGCCCTCCTACGATGTCCGACAGGCTCGACTCGCCCGACTCGCCGCCGGCGCCCATCCGGCTCGATGAGGCCGGATGGGCTCGCGGCGACCGGGGCGCGGGAACCGGTCGGGAGAGGAAGGAATGTCCGAGCTCTATCCGGAGATCGACCCCCACGAACACGGCATGCTGGATGTCGGCGACGGGCAGCTCGTCTACTGGGAGGTGTGCGGGAACCCGGACGGCAAACCGGCCGTCGTGCTCCACGGCGGTCCCGGTTCCGGGTGCACGCCCGCATGGCGCCGGTATTTCGATCCCGGCGCCTACCGCATCGTGCTGTTCGACCAGCGCGGGTGCGGCCGCAGCACGCCCCACGCCGGCGCCCCGGTCATCGATCTGAGCACCAACACCACCGCCCATCTGATCGCGGACATCGAGGTCCTGCGGCGCCACCTGGACGTTGCGGAGTGGCTGGTGCTCGGCGGGTCCTGGGGCGCCACCCTCGGGTTCGCCTACGCCGAACGGCACCCGGAGCGGGTCGGCGAGCTGGTCCTGTTCGCCGTCACCAACACACGGCGCCGCGAAGTGGAGTGGATCACCCGCGACGTCGGCCGGCTCTTCCCCGCCGAGTGGGCACGGTTCCGCGACGGTGTTCCGGCCGCCGATCGGGACGGCGGCCTCGCCGACGCCTACGGCCGGCTGCTGCACGATCCCGATCCCGCCGTGCGCGAGAAGGCCGCGCGTGACTGGTGCGCGTGGGAGGACGCGCACGTCGCCGTGCGGCCCGGTCGGCACGCTGCCGGCCTGCGGGCGGAGGATCATTCCCGCGGTCTCGCCGCCTCGGTGACCAGGCCGAGCTGGGCGTACAGCGCGGGATCGCTGGACGCGCGCACGATGAGCCTGGGCCGGAGCAGTTCGGGTTCGACGGGCTCTCCGGCCAGCAGGCGGGCGAGCATCTGGATGCCTCGCCGCCCCATCTCGTGCATGGGCGAACGGATCGTCGTGAGCGGGAGCGGCAGCTCCGCCGCCAGCGGGGTGTCGTTGAAGCCGACGATCGCGACGTCCGAGCCGGCTCGGATGCCGCGGTCGCGCAGCGCGCCGATCGTTCCGATGGCGGCGAAGTCGTTCACCGCGAAGATCGCCGAAGGGCGCGCGCCGTCGTCCAGCAGCCGCTCGGCGGCGGCGTGGCCGCCGGCCGCGTCGAAGGGCGAGTGCACGATCCGCCGGCCCGGCACATCGATTCCGGCCTCGCGGTAGCGGTCGACGAACCCGTTGGTGCGGTCCTGGCCGGTGCTGGCGTACGGCTCGCCCGCGATGACCGCGACGTTGTCGTGGCCGAGGGCGAGGAGGTGCTCGGCGACCAGGCGTCCCCCGAGGTAGTCGTCGCAGGTGACCGAGGGGTGCTTGCCGGCTCGCCGGTTGACGAGCACGAACGGGACGCCCCGGCCGGCGACCTCGTCGAGGAAATGCGAGTCGGCGTGGGCGTCACCGAAGATCATGCCGTCGACGCGGCGGCCGATGACCATCCTCGTCCGGGCGCGCTGCGCCTCGGGCGCGTCACCGGTGTTGGTGACGAACGTCGACAGGCCCTGCTCGGCAGCGGCCTCCTCGATCCCTTCGTAGATCGTTGCCAGGACGATGTCGGACAGCCGGGGGACCAGCACGCCGACGAGGTTGCTGCGCCGGGTGCGGAGGCTGGTGGCGTGCGGGTTCGGCTGGTAGCCGAGTTCGTCCGCGAGCCGGCGGATGCGCTCGACGGTGGCGGGCGAGGCCGCGCGTCCGCTTTCGCCGCGCTTGGCGTTGAGGACGCGCGAGACCGTCGACACGTGCAGCCCGAGCTGGTCCGCGATGCTCTGCAGCGTGACCGGCCGCGTACCTTCCGTACCCACTGTTCGCCCGGCCTCCGGCAGTTCGTGCCCGTGGCCAGCGGTGTTTCCGCAGGACCCGGGCAAGTGATGTAGCGCGATCGTAACAGTCATTCCTTGACAGCCCCGACGTTGTGGACGATGCTACCCAAACGATTGGCCCAAACGTTTGGGTTTGATCTTTCGGCAGGTAGGCACGTCCTTTCGTGCACAGGCGGAACGTTCAGAGGAGGCGTGGATGAGCAGAGTCGTCGTCCTGTCCACGGGCGGCACGATCGCCACACGCCATGACGCCCACGGGACCGCGCGGGCCACCGACCAGGCGAGCGCGCTGTTCCGGCGGCTGCCCGGCGACCCGGGCGTGCCGCTGGAGCCGAGGGACGTGTTCTGCGTCAACAGCTACCTGCTGACCCCGGCGGACATGCGGCAGATCGCGGAGGCCGCGCACGACGCCCTCACCGACGAGAGCGTGCTCGGCGTCGTCGTCACACACGGCACGGACACCCTGGAGGAGACGGCGTACTTCCTGGACCTGTTCCACGCCGATCCGCGCCCCATCGTGTTCACCGGCGCCCAGCGCCCGGCCGACGCCCCCGACACCGACGGCCCCCGCAACCTGGCCGACGCGATCACGGTGGCGCGTTCCGCCGAGAGCCGCGATCTCGGTGTCCTGATCGCCTTCGACGGCCGGGTCTACGCCGCCCGGGGCACCCGCAAGACGCACACGGTCGCGTCCGCGGCGTTCTCCGCGCCCGACGGCGGCGCGCTGGGCCAGGTGAGCGAGGGCGACGTCGCCATCACCGCGACCCCCGTCCGGCACAAGCCGATGGATCTGAGCGCGTTCCGCCTGGACGGCGCGCGCACCGACATCGTGGCCTGCTATCCCGGGGCCGACACGTCGGCGTTGAGCGCGGTCGTGGACGCGGGCGCCCGCGCCGTGGTCCTGGAGGCCACCGGGGCCGGCAACGCCAACCCCGGCATCGTCGAGGAGGTCGCCCGGCTCACCGCGGCGGGCATCGTCGTGGCGCTGTCCACACGCGTCCACGCGGGGCGGACCGCGGCCCTGTACGGCAACGGCGGCGGCGTCGACCTGGTCGCGGCCGGCGCCGTGCCGACCGGAACACTGCGCCCCTCCCAGGCTCGGATGCTGCTGATCGCGCTGCTCGGCCGTTACGGGGACCCGGCCCGGGTCCGGGCCGAGTTGCGGGCCCGGACCGGCGCCGTACGCGCATTCGCCGGCACGCCGTCCGAGGATCACGACCGGCCGGGGGCGCCGTCCGGCGCGTCCGAAGGCGCGCCCTCCCGGGGCCGCGCCCCGTCCCCACCGGAAGACCGAGCCGGGTCGCACGACGGGCCCGGATGACCGGAGAGAAATCCCGAAGGAAGGACCAGCATCATGCCCAAAGAGATTTTCGTCGCATTCGGCGTTGACGTGGACGCGGTCGCGGGCTGGCTCGGCTCGTACGGCGGCGAGGACTCCCCGTGCGACATTTCCCGGGGGATGTTCGCCGGAGAGGTCGGCACCCCGCGGCTGCTCCGCCTGTTCGGCAAGTACGACCTGCGCACCACCTGGTTCGTCCCGGGCCACTCCATCGAGACGTTCCCGGACCAGACGCGCATGATCGTCGATGGCGGTCACGAGGTCGGCGTGCACGGCTACTCGCACGAGAACCCGATCGCGATGACACGGGAGCAGGAGAGCGCCGTCCTGGACCGCAGCATCGATCTGATCGAGAGGGTCGCCGGACGCCGGCCCACCGGATACGTCGCCCCGTGGTGGGAGTTCTCCCGCGTCACCAACGAACTGCTGCTGGAGCGGGGGATCGCCTACGACCACTCGCTCATGCACAACGACTTCACGCCGTACTACGTCCGGGTGGGCGACAACTGGACGAAGATCGACTACTCGCGTCCGGCCGAGGAGTGGATGAAGCCGCTGGTGCGCGGCGAGGAGACCGATCTGGTCGAGATCCCGGCCAACTGGTACCTCGACGACCTGCCCCCGATGATGTTCATCAAGGCGAGCCCCAACAGCCACGGCTTCGTCAGCCCGCGTGACCTGGAGACGCTCTGGCGCGACCAGTTCGACTGGGTCTACCGCGAGATGGACTACGCCGCCTTCACCATGACCATCCACCCCGACGTCTCCGGGCGTCCGCAGACGCTGCTCATGCTCGAACGCCTCATCGAACACATCAACGGCCACGACGGCGTCCGCTGGGCGACGTTCGACGAGATCGCCGGCGACTTCAAGGCCCGTACCCCACGGGCCTGATCCGTCCGGTCCGCGCCCGGCCGGCGGCCGGGCGCGGCACATCCGGTTCGCGGCCACCCCACGCCCGGAAACGGCAGAACCCGACAGGCGGACCGCGTCGGCGGGTCCCCGGCCACACCCGGCCGGAGCCATCCCCTCCCTCTCCGCAACTCAGAGCCGCACCCCCAGAGCCGCAACGGAGCGGCGCACCCGTCCCACCCCGTTTCATGAGAAGGGTCCTCCTGTCATGACCGCAGTCTCACCCGATGTGACCGGGGGCGGTGCCACCCGGCAACTGCCCCGTGTCGGAAAGCGCGACACACGGAAGGCGACGGTGATCGCCTTCTTCGCGTGGGTCTTCGCCGTCTACGACTTCATCCTGTTCGGCACGCTGCTGCCCGAGATGACCAAACAGTTCCACTGGAGCGAGCAGCGCGCCTCGCTGATCTCCACGCTGATCTCCGTCGGCACCGCCGTGGTGGTCCTCGTCATCGGCCCGCTGGTCGACCGCATGGGCCGCCGGAAGGGCATGATCCTCACCGTCTCCGGAACGGCGCTGGCCTCGGCCGCCACGGCCGGGACCGTCAACGCCGGCTACCTGGTCGGCGTCCGCTCGCTCGGCGGCGTCGGCCTGTCCGAGCAGGCGGTGAACACCACCTACCTCAACGAGGTCTTCGCCGTCACCGAGGACGAGGCCATCAAGAAGCGCCGCGGCTTCGTCTACAGCCTGGTGCAGGGCGGCTGGCCGCTCGGCACGCTGCTGGCCGCCGCGTTCGTCGCGATCTTCCTGCCGATCGTCGGCTGGCGCGGCTGCTTCCTGCTGGCCACCTTCCCGGCCATCGTGATCGCCCTGCTCCGGCGGACCCTGAAGGAGAGCCCGCAGTTCGAGCTGGAGCAGAAGCTGCGGACCCTGCGCAAGGAGGGCAAGAGCGACGAGGCGCGGCAGCTCGCCGCCGAGTACGGCGTCGACCACTCTGACAGCGCCCCGCTGGCGGACATCTTCCGTGGCAGCGCGCTGCGCAACACCATCGTGCTGAGCATCGCGTGGTTCATCAACTGGTTCGGCATCCAGGTGTTCAGCGTGCTGGGCACCACGATCCTGACCAAGGGCAAGCACATCGGCTTCGCCAACTCGCTGCTGCTGTTCATCATCATCAACGCCGTCGGCTACTGCGGCTACCTGTTCCACGGCTGGGCCGGCGACAAGATCGGCCGGCGGAACGTGATCGCCTTCGGCTGGATCCTGTCCGGCATCATGTTCGCCCTGATGCTGACCGCCGCGCACGGCACCTTCGCGGTCGTCGCCATGTACTCGCTCGGGATGTTCTTCCTGATCGGCCCGTACTCGGCGATGCTGTTCTACATGGGCGAGTGCTACAGCACCCGCTGCCGCGCCACCGGGGCGTCCTTCATCAACGCCTTCAGCCAGCCGGGCGCCATCGCGGCCGGCGCGATCATCACCGCGATGCTCGCCGCCGGTTCGAACTGGGGCCACTCCGCCCTCATCGTCGGCGCGATCGGCACGATCGTCTCCGGCTTCGTGATGTTCGCCGCGCGCAAGGTGGACACGGTCGAGGGCTGAGCGCCCCGCCGGATCGCAGCCGAGCGCCTTCCACCAGTGCCGCCCCGGGACGGGCTCGCCCGTCCCGGGGCGATGGAGCGACAGGAGAAACAGTGGAAACCCAGCAGTCGCCGAGCCGGGTCGCCGTCATCACCGGCGCGGCGAGCGGCATCGGCCGAGCCCTGGCCGTCGAGTACGCACGCCGTGGCGTGCGCACGGTGATCGGCACCTATCCCGGGGACCCGCACGACCCCGGGGAGACCGCCCGCCAGGTACGAGAGGCCGGCGGCGAAGGCGTCGTGCACGAGGTGGACGTCCGCGACTCCGCCCAGGTCGAGTCGCTGGCGCAGCGGGCCGTATCGGAGTTCGGGCGCCTGGACATCGCCGTGGCCAACGCCGGGGTGCTGCGCCGGGCCCCGCTCGATGAGCTCACCGACGAGGCCTGGGACGACATGCTGCAGGTCGACCTCACCGGCGTGCTGCGCACGCTGCGGTCCGCCGCCCGGCGGATGGGCGAGGGCGGTGCGATGGTCGCGGTCTCCTCCATCGCCGGTGGCGTGTACGGCTGGGGCGACCATGCCCACTACGCCGCGGCCAAGGCCGGTGTGCTCGGCCTGTGCCGGAGCCTCGCGGTGGAGCTCGCGCCGCGCGGCATCCGCGTCAACGCGCTCATCCCCGGGCTCATCGTCACTCCCCAGTCCTCGGACCCGGTGAACTCCCTGGGCCCTGAGGGTCTCGCCCGTGCCGGCAAGGACATCCCGTGGGGCCGGGCCGGCCGGCCGGAGGAGGTCGCGACCGCGATCGCCTTCCTCACCTCCCCAGACGCCGCGTACGTCACCGGCCAGAGCCTCGTCGTCGACGGCGGGCTCACTGTGCGGATGCCCGCCTGACCATGCCCGGCGAGGAGACGACACATATGCGCGCTCTTGAGAACCGGATCGCCCTCGTCACGGGCGGCGCCAGCGGCATCGGCCGGGCCATCGCCGAGGCGTACGTCCGGGAGGGCGCCCACGTGGTGATCGCCGACCGTGACGCCCTTCGTGCGGCGTCGGTCGCGGCGGAGATCGGCGCGGACGGCGGCGTGGAGATCGACGTCACCGACGCCGCCCGCGTGGAGGCGGGGGTCGCCGAGACCGCGCGCAGGTTCGGGCGGATCGACGTGCTGGTGAACTCGGCGGGCATCCTGACCGAGTCGCCGCTGGTGGAGATGGACCCGGCGATGTGGGCGGAGACCATCGCGGTCGACCTGATCGGCGTGTTCCTGTGCTGCCGGTACACCGTGCCGCTCATGGTGGAGCGGGGGTGGGGACGAGTGATCAACATCGCCTCGCAGCTCGGCATCAAGGGCGGCCGGTCGCTCACCCACTACGCGGCCGCCAAGGCCGGCGTCATCGGGTTCACCAAGTCGCTGGCGCTGGAGGTGGCCGGGCAGGGCGTCCTGGTGAACGCGATCGCGCCGGGGCCGATCGAGACGCCGATGGTCGCGGGAATCACCGAGGAGTGGAAGGCGGCCAAGCGGACCGAGCTGCCGCTCGGGCGGTTCGGCACCCCGGCGGAGGTGGCGCCGACCGCCGTCCTGCTGGCCAGCGACCCCGGCGGCAACCTCTACGTCGGCCAGACACTCGGCCCGAACTCCGGCGACGTCATGCCGTGATGGCGCCGGCCCGTAGGGGCCGCCCGAACGAACGGAGCGATCGGATGTGCGGTGCATGCGGAGAGCGGGGGACCGGTGACTGGGCCCGTCCCTGGATCGGCGACCTCGCGGCCCGGTGCGCGGTGGCGGCCGCCGTCGCGCGGGTCGTGCCCGCGCCGGGCCTGCGGATCTCCGCCGGCGCCGGCGGATGGCTGGTCACCGGGCCGACCGGCGCGGCGGTCGCCTGTGACGGCCTGACCACTCTGGTCGCCGAGGTGCGCGCCCGGGTGTCCGGGCCGGCCGTCCCGATCGACCCCGAGCGCCCGGCCGGCCGGCTCTGCGTGCCGCCGCGCGACCACCGGCCCGGAATCGTCCTGCGCGTCGACCCGGACGGTGCGCCGGACGACGGTGCCGATGCGGCGCTGGAGAGGGCGATGGCCGGTACGGGCGAGGCGGTGGTGCCGAGCCCGCCGCGGGCCCGTGCGGTGCTCGCCGCGCTGGCCTCGCCCGTGTGGCTACCGCGCTGCCAGCTGCTCCGGGTGGAGGGCACCGGCGCCCGCTGGGCTCGCCCGATCCCCTCACCTGCGGCTTTCCCGCCCGGGTGCCTTCCGCCCGGCACAGAGCGTCCCGGGCCGGACGCCGCCTTCGCGGCGGACGTCGTCGTACGGCTGGAGTGGGTGCGCCAGAGCGGTCGCCTGGACGGTGAGGCGACGGCCGTACGCTGCCCGCTGGGGTCCGGGTCGGAGCTGGTTGTCGAGGTACGCGACGGCCATGTCGTGCGGGCCCGCACGGTGAGCCGGGCGTGACCGAAGCTGCGCGCGGGCGCCCGCGAAAGGCTGCACCGTTCGCCGATCGTGCTGCCGCAATGATCCGTATATCTGATATTTTTACCTTTGGCCCGCCTCATCGGAGTCGGCTGCCTTTGTAGTTCGAAGCGCGCGACAGTGACCGGGTGAACACGGAAAGTCGGCGCGCTCCTGAGGAGATCCAATGTCGGACGGACAGTCTTCCGCAGCGAGCAAGGGTGACCCGAAGCTTCCCTCCCACATCCCCCTGGGGGTGCCGACTCCGGCACGGATGTATGACGAGGCGCTGGGCGGCAAAGACCATTTCGCGGTAGATCGGACGGCGGTCGCGAAGCTGTACGAGGTGGTCGGCGAGGAGGTCGCCCGGTCCACCGCAATGTCGAACCGTCACTTCCTCGGCCGAGTGGTGAAGTTCTTGGCGAAAGAGTGCGGCATTCGCCAGTTCATCGATGTCGGTTCCGGTCTGCCGACCGTGCGGAACACGCACGAGATCGCGCAGGAGGCCGATCCCGACTCGAAGGTGGTCTACGTCGACGTCGACCCGATCGTCGCCGTGCACGGCAGGGCGCTCCTGTCCGGAGGGAACACCAGGATCGTCACCGCGGACATGCGAGAGCCGGAGACGATCCTCAACAACCCGCTCACGCTTGAGCTGATCGATTTTGATCAGCCGGTGGCGGTGCTTTTCATCGCGGTGTTCCACTTCATCTCCCGGGCCGACGACCCGGCACGTATCGTGGCGGCCTTCCGGGAGCGCCAGGCGCCCGGCTCCTACCTGGCGATCTCGCATCTGACCACGGAGGACATGCCGCAGAAGATCCAGGACGGCTGGAGTGCGGCGTTCGCGAACTCCACTTCGCCGATGGTCTTCCGCGACAAGGAGGAGGTCCGGGAGATCTTCGCCGGTTACCGCCTTGTCGACCCCGGGCTCGTACGCCTTCACGAATGGCGGCCGGATGGTGAGTCTTCGCTCAAGACCGCCTCGGTTTTCGGTGGCGTCGGACAGGTCGATACGCCGTAAGGATTTGCCGATAGGGCAACGATCAACATGATCGTGGTCTTGACGGATTGTTCTACGACTTCTACGTTCACGCCAACCGAACCTCCGCCTACCCGGAAGGTGCCCGCTCTCTCGACCCAGCCGCCGCCCCAGGGCGCTGGCGCTCCCCCAGGAAGAGCAGGATGAACAGACCCACCCGCAGGTCCGTTGCCGCAGGAGGCGCCGCCCTTCTGCTCACGGCCGGGCTGGGCGTGGCGGCCGCCGCTCCCGCCCAGGCCAGGGCCGACTGCTTCGATCGCAGCATCCCGCTGTCGGTCGAGGAAAGCCGGCTCGGCTACACGTTGCCCGATAACGACAACCCCGACGTCCTGCAATCGGAGACCTTCGCCCGGCAGATGGTGGACGGCGGTGGCTTCGGCGACGTCGCCCCCTCGCTCGCCCGCCACCTGTGCCGCGTCCGGTCGTCGGCCGCGGCCATCCGGCTCGTCAAGCAGACCGGCGAGGAACTCTGGCGTTCCGCCGTGGACCGCGCCCAGCACCGTGGCGACGTACGCGGGAGCCTGCCCGCCAGTGACGACCGGCCGCTTTACTGGACCCGCCTGCAGGCCACGGCCGCGCTGCGCCAGTGGACCCCCGCCTTCTCGCTGTCCTCGCGGGCCCGCGCATCGCTCATCACCGCGTTCGACCGCGCCGCCCGGGGGATGTCCGACATCGACTTCCCCGCCGGGAAAGGCGTCAAGCGGGTCATCGCCAGCGGCTTTGACCCCTACACACTGGACGGGGGCCAGACCGGTCCGGCACCCGGCTCGGCCGGGAACAACATCCGGCACGGCAACCCGTCGGGCGCCACCGCGCTGGCCCTGGACGGCACCCGCTACCGCGCCGCCGACGGCAAGGTCACCTACATCGAGATGTACGTGCTCCCGGTCAACTACACCGAGTTCGCCGCGGGCTATCTCGAGGACACGGTCGGGCCGTTCATGCGTCCCGGTCCGCGACGGGTGGACGCGTCGCTCACCGTCAGCCAGGCCGGCGGGTCCGTCTTCAACCTCGAACAGTGGAACGGCCGGTACCACGGCGCCTACCCGGGCAATGACCTGTCCCAGCCGTGCCCGAGCCAGAACGGCGTACCGCAACTCGCGGTCGGCAACCACGGCTGCAACACCAGCGTGGTCACCCGCTGGGGAGGACCCGCCGCGTTCGACCTGAACACCCCGCCGCAGTGGACGACGGCCACATTGCCGGTCGGCCCGATGATCAAGGCTGACACGGGCGCCTCGGTCCCCCGCCCACCGGGGGACACCTGGCCGGACACCTCGGTCGCCTTCGGCGTCGTCTGGCACACCAACTACACCGAGTTCCCCGACTGCACATCGACCACCCGGGTCACCCGCAACAACCCGCCGCCCACCGAGTTTCCGCCACCGGCCCCGCCGACGCCACCGGACGCCGGCTCGTGCTCCCACAGCGGCGGCGGAGGCAACTACCTGTCCAACGAGAGCGCCTACCGCAACACCCTGCTGCGGGACCGGATGGGCCTGAAGATTCCCGCCGGACACATCCACACGCCCGACATGCAGCACTTCGAGACGGCCTTCAACGTCAGCGACCCGACCTTCAACGCATGGCGTACGGCCATCGTCGCGCAGGGCGGGAACCTCATCCACGCGGTCGCCGACAACTCGTAGCCGGTACGCGGCCGGGTGGCTCTCCCGGAGAAGAGAGGCCACCCGGCCGGTCGCCCAAAATCGCAAACGGACATGGGTAATGGTGTCCTGATGCCGGGGCTGCCGCCGCGTGATATGTGGTCTCCGTGGCTGAATCTCGCACGAGACGGGAAGGGGGCTGAGGTGGCCGAGACGACGGTGGCCGGGGTGATGGCCGAGCTGGCGGAGCTTGAGGACCCGAAGATACGCGAGGTGAACGAGAAACACGGTGACGATCACGGTGTGAACCTCGGCAAGCTGCGCGCGCTCGCGAAGCGGCTGAAGACGCAGCAGGAACTCGCGTGCCGGCTCTGGGAGACCGGTGACACCGCGGCGAGACTGCTGGCGATCCTGATCTGCCGCCCGAAGGCGTTCGAGCGTGACGAGCTGGACGCCATGGTGCGCGAGGCGCGCACACCCAAGGTGCACGACTGGCTCGTGAACTACGTGGTGAAGAAGAACCCGCACTCCGAAGAGCTGCGCCTGGCCTGGTCCGCCGATCCGGATCCGGTGGTCGCGAGTGCCGGCTGGGTGCTCACCACCGCGCGCGTGGCGAAGAAGCCCGAGGGCCTCGACCTCGCAGGACTGCTCGACGTCATCGAGGCGGAGATGAAAGACGCCCCGGATCGCCTGCAGTGGGCGATGAACCACTGCCTGGCTCAGATCGGGATCGAGCACGCCGAGCACCGCGCCCGTGCAATCGACATCGGTGAGCGCCTGCAGGTGCTCAAGGACTACCCGACCCCCCCGAACTGCACGTCTCCGTTCGCGCCCATCTGGATCACCGAGATGGTGCGCCGAAAGCACGATGATTAACCCCGCATCCGCACTCTTCCAGCCCAGCTTGCAATTTTCCCGCATCGGAATCAGCCGGTAGCGGCGATGAACGACTCCACCGTGCGGTTGAACTCGGCCGCGTGCTCGATCTGGGCCCAGTGCCCGCAGCGGTTGAGCAGGACGAGGCGGCTGTCCGGGATGAGCGAGACGAGGTGCAGGCTGTTCTCGTAGGAGACGACGCGGTCATCGCGGCCGTGGATCAGGAGGGTCGGCGCGGTGATCCCTCGGACCTGGGTTCCCAGGGAGAAGTACGGGAACCCCTGCTGGGCGTCGATCCGGTCGTTCCAGCTTGCGAGATGCTCCGGCTTGTCCAGAGCGGCGCGGGACCGTGCTTCGGCGAGTTCGTCGGTGGCGAACGAGTTGTCGTAGACCATTACCTCGACGAGCCGCCTCATATTGGCGGGACTCGGGTCCCGGTATGCCTGGAAGAGCGCCGCCAGCCCTTCCGACGGGCCGTCGCCGGGGGAGAACACGAGGTGGACGGGGGCCGGCACGCCCATCGTGATGAGGTGCGATATCCGGTCGGGGTGCCGCGTGGCGGCTTCGATCGACGTCATGCCGCCCATGGAGTTGCCGACGAGCGCGGCCGTGCCGATGCCCAGGGCGTCCAGGAACTCGACGAGCACCCCGGCATGGTCGTATCCGGTCTCCGCGGTCTGCGTGTCGCTGTCTCCCCAGCCGGGCATGTCGATTGCGAGGACGCGGAACCGGCGGGCGAGCGGGCCGATGTTGGGGCTGAAGTTCGTCAGCCCGGTGGCCCCGGGGCCGCTGCCGTGCAGGAGGACCACGGGATGCCCGGTGCCCGCCTCCCGGTAGCGGACACGGAACTTCTTCAGGTGGATGACGCGCTCTGCGGGCGCCTCGGTCACCGTGCCGGTCATGGTTCATCCCTCTTTCGCAATGTGGGTGCCGGGGTCCTTTTGTCCTAATGGACCGCTGGCGCGCACGCCGGGTGGCGTTCCGTTGGCCGGAACGGATCCGTGCGGCGGCGCGCCCGGCATCTCACACTGCGGCGAACACCACAACGGAGGCACTGATGAACAAAGTGTCGGCGCTGGGGTATCTGGTGGTCCGCGGCCCGCTCGACCGATGGCACGAGTTCGGCACCCAGATCCTCGGGGCACAGCTTGCAGGAGACGGCGGGTCCGGGCCCGCCCGGTTCCGCACCGACGAGCGGGCGTGGCGCATCGAGGTCCAGGACGGCCCTCCCGGGCCGGACACGCTGATCGCCATAGGCTTCGAGGTGGCCAACGAGGAGGATCTCGAGGCGGTCGTCCGCCGCCTGACGGCACGGGGCGTCACCGTCACCGAAGACGACGGGCTGTCGGAAGCCCGGCGGGTCCGGCGCGTGGTGGCCTTCAAGGACCCCGACGGCAACCGGATCGAGATGTTCGTCGGCGCCGAGCTGAGCAAGGCGCCGTTCATCTCCCCGCGTGGGGTGCGGTTCGTGTGCGGCGACCTGGGTCTGGGGCACGTCTTCATGCTGAGCGGGGACAGTGCCGCCGCCGCGCGGTTCTACCAGGACGACCTCGGGTTCAGGTTGTCCGACACGATCGCGCTCGGCCCGGAGAACGGCTACTTCCTGCACTGCAACCCCCGGCACCACAGCATCGCGTTCGCCTCGATCCCCGGGCCGCCGCCCGGTCTGGGGCACCTGATGCTCGAAGTCGACTCGCTGGAGGCCGTCGGCCGCGCCCTCGACATCGCCACCGCCGGGAACCACCCGATCCAGATGAGTCTCGGCGAGCACACCAATGACCACATGACCTCCTTCTACGTGGTGACCCCGTCCGGATTCGCCGTCGAGTACGGGTGCAATGGCCGGCTGGTGGACGCCGCGGACTGGAAGGTGGCTCACTACGACGCCCCGAGTGTGTGGGGGCACCACTTCAACGTGTCGGCCATGCCGGGCGCGGACCCCGCCGCCGGGAAGGTGACCTCATGATCGACCTTGACGGCATCGCCGAGATCCGCGACGGGATCGTTCCACCGGCCATCTACTCCGACCCCGACCTGTACCAGCTCGAACTGGAGAACGTGTTCGGCCGTAGCTGGCTGTTCCTGGCTCACGACAGCCAACTGCCCAAGCCGGGCAGCTTCGTCCAGACCTACATGGCCGAGGACCCGGTCCTGGTCGTGCGGCAGCGCGACGGGTCGGTCAAGGCGTTCCTGAACCAATGCCGGCACCGCGGAATGCGGATCTGCCGCGCCGACGCGGGCACGGCCAAGACCTTCACCTGCAGCTACCACGGCTGGGCCTACGACCTGCAGGGCAACCTGATCAACGTCCCCGCCGAGGACGCCGGATACCACGGGGAAATCGACAAGGCCCGCTGGAGCGCGCACAAGGTCCCCCGGATCGCGAACTACAAGGGCTTCTACTTCGGCTGCTGGTCCGAATCCACGCCGGAGTTCACCGATTACCTCGGCGACATGGCCTTCTACTTCGACGCGGTCGTCGACCGGTGGGACGGCGGGCTGGAACTGGTCCCGGGCACCAGCAGATGGGTCATCGACTGCAACTGGAAGTTCGCCTCCGAGCAGTTCGCCAGCGACATGTACCACGCGCCGATCGCGCACGCGTCGGCGATGCTCGCGCTCACCGAGGATCCGGCCTTCCAGGTCTTTCCGCCCTACGAGGCGCCCGGACGCCAGTTCGCGGGCAACGGGCACGGCTCGGGCGGCAACTGGCTTCCGTCCTGCTGGCCCCGAGCATCAGCATCTTCCTGTGACCACCGACGTCAGCGCCGGTGGGCCCGCGGACCTGCCGTCGGTGAGCGGCAGGCGGTGGGTGCGGCTCTGCCGGGTCAGTGAGGTGCCGGACGACGAGGGGCACCGGATCGACACGGTGCCCCCGGTCTCGGCGTTCCGGCAGGGCACCGAGTTCTTCTGCATCGACGACACCTGCACCCACCAGGACTACTCCCTGGCCGGCGGCTGGGCCGAGGACGGTGTCGTGGAGTGCGCCCTGCACTGCGCCAAGTTCTCGCTGCGCACCGGCGCGGTCATCGCCCCTCCGGCGACGGCGCCGGTCAGGGTGCATCGTGTGGCGGTCGTGGGCGAGTACTTGTACGCCGCGCTGCCGGAGGACTACCTGAAACGGAATGGGGGCTGATATGGGTTGGCTTGAGGACACCTCCGTCGTCGTGACCGGGGCGGGCTCCGGGCTGGGCCTCGCCATCGTCGAACGGTTCGCCGCGGAGGGCGCCTCGGTCGTGGCCATCGACAAGTCCGCGGCGAAGCTGGCGGAACTCCAGGCCCGGGCCGGCGAAAGGATCGCCACGATCACGGGTGACGTCCGTGACTACGCCGACAACGAGCGTGCCTGCGAGCTTGCCGTCCAGCGGTACGGCAAGCTGGACGTCTTCATCGGCAACGCCGGCATCTGGGACTTCAACGAGTCGCTGGCCGGCACCCCCGCGTCGTCGCTGGCCACCGGATTCGACGAGCTGTTCGCGGTGAGCGTCAAGGCGTACCTCCTCGGCGCCAAGGCCGCGCAGCCGCCGCTGGCGGCGTCCCGCGGATCGATGATCTTCACCCTGTCGAACGCGGCGCTCTACCCCGCCGGCGGAGGGCCGTTGTACGTGGCCTCGAAGCACGCGGGCCTGGGGCTGGTGAGGCAACTGGCGTACGAGCTGGCGCCCGACATCCGCGTCAACGGCGTCGCTCCCGGAGGCATGGCCACCGATCTGCGGGGGCCGGAGGCGCTGGGCATGGATCGCACCTCCATCTCGGACGCGGTTCCCATCGACGAGATGCTCCGGCGGCACTCCGCACTGCACCGGGCGCCGCGGCCGGCCGACTACGTCGGCGCCTACGTCCTGCTCGCGGCGCGGCAGGAGTCCGCCACCGTCACCGGCACCGTGATCGACGTCAGCGGCTTCGGTACACCGGCCCGTCCCGCGGATCACGCGGGCACGCGATGACGAGCGAGCAGCACCTGGCCATGGCCGGCGGCGACGCCGCCGGCCATCGGCATCCGTGGCGATCGCGCCGGGGGCGGCTCACGATCGTGCGAGGAGGCGCAGGTCCGTCGCGGGGTCGAGCAGCTTCCCGGCGGACACCATGGCCCTGGTCTCGATGAGCTTCCTGGCCGCGGCCAGGTCCCGCACGGTGTCCAGGCCGGCGGCCGCCACGACGGCTCCGCCGCGTCGCCACAGCGCCAGGAAGCGCCGCGGGCCGGCGCCCGGACGCAGCAGCAGTTCGTCACCCGTGCGGGGCCTGCCGAGCACTTGCAGGGTCAGGCCGTACTGCTCGGACCAGAAGTACGGCAAACCGTCATGGACACGCAGGCCACCGGCCATGGCGGCGCCCGCCACGGCGCCCTGCCGCAGGGCGTTGTCCCAATGCTCGATGCGTCCGGCCGTCGCCAGGTGCGGGTGCGGCTGCACGGTGACGTCACCGGCCGCCCGTATCCACGGGTGCGACGTCCGGCCCTGAAGATCAACGACGATGCCGCCGTCGCAACGGATTCCGGCCGCGGCCGCGAGCGTGTCATTGGGGACGACTCCCACTCCCACGACGACGGCGGCCGCGGGCAGCCGCTCCCCGGTGGACAGCCGTACCTCGCCCACCGTCCCGGAGCCGTGGAACGCCTCCGCCGACGCGCCGGTGCGCACGTGCACCCCGTGTTCGCGGTGCAATGCCGTGACCAGCTCGGCGAGCGGCCGCCCCAGTGCGCCCACCAGCGGCAGCGCGGCCGCCTCCACCACGGTCACGGCGCATCCGGCCGCGCGCGCGGCGGCTGCGACCTCCATGCCGATGAACCCGCCGCCGATGACGACGACCGGCCCACCGGCGCTGATCGCGACCGCCAGCCGTCGCGCGTCGTCGGCGTCCCGCAGGGTCATGACGCCGGGCAGATCACTGCCCGGGATGGTCAGCCGCCTCGCGGACGCGCCGGTGGCGAGCAGGATCCGGTCGGCGCGCAGCGCGCTCCCGTCGCAAAGCCATGCCGTGCGTCGCGCCGGGTCGAGCCTGTCCACCCGGCTCCGCAGGCGCAGGCCGACCGCTGCCGCCCGGTAGTCCTCGGCGGGCACGATGGGCCGGAGCGACGCAGCCTCTCCGGTGCCGAGCGCCTTGGAGAGGGGAGGGCGCTCGTAGGGAAGTTCCGCGCCCGCCTCCACGACGGTCACCTGTCCTTCGAAGCCGCTTCGCCGCAGGGCGAACGCGGCGGCCACTCCGGCCGCGCTGCCGCCCACGATGAGGTAGTGCTCCCGGGCCGCCACTGAGACCTCCGTAACGAGCTCGCCGCCACGCCGGACGGATGTGCGGTGAGGCTACGGCCGCCGTCCGGCGGCGGCTCCCCGCCGTTCCGGGCACCGGGACGGCTCCTTCCGAAACCCGCTCCGCCGCGGAAACGGATCGTTGCGCGGACGGTTCTCGCGGCCGTACCATCTGGAATATCTATTCTAGAGCGCTCGTTCTAGCAGCTCACCCTGGAGGTCGACTCATGATCGACCAGTCGTCGGCCAGCGGCACGCCGTCCGTGCTCTGGAAGGCGTTCGCCGTCCTGGGCGCGTTCAGCCACCGGAACCGGGTGCTGACACTGGCCCAGATCGTGCGCTACAGCGGCCTGCCGAAGTCCACCGCGCACCGGGTGCTGGCCATGCTCGTCGACATCGGCGCCATAGAGCAGGCCGACGGCGGGTACCGCGTCGGCCTTCGCATGTTCTCGCTCGGGACGCTGCCGCCGGAGGCCGCGCTGCGCGAGGCCGCGCTCGTGCACCTGGAGGAGTTGCACCGGTACACCGGCCAGACGCTGCACCTGGCGGTCCTGCGCGGCGCCGATGTCGTGTACCTGGCAAAGCTGCTCAGCCGCAGGTCCGTTCCCACGCCGGCGGCGGTCGGCGGCCGGTTCCCGGCGCACTGCACCGCGGTCGGCAAGGCGCTGCTGGCCTTCTCCGCAGGTGGCAGCGCCGCGGGCGCCCTCACCGAGCCGCTGCGCCGCCGGACGGCCTCGTCACTGGCATCGGCGGAGCAGGTACGCCGCCAGATGGACGTCATCAGGACCGCCGGCTTCGCGGTCGACCGCGAGGAGTCCGCGGACGGGCTGGCATGCGTGGCGGTGCCGGTGCTGGTCCGCGGCCGCGCCGTCGCGGCGCTCTCGGTGGCGTTCCCGGCGTCCGCGGGCAGCGGCCAGGTGCTGGTCGGCCCGCTTCGCCAGGCGGCCGTGGCGATCTCCAGGTCACCGGCGATGCCGCAGTTCTGTGACGCCGGCGTCACGGCGACGGTCCGTTAGGCTCCCGGCATGGTCGACCCGCAAGGTACCCGTGACCAGATCATCGACGCGGCGGAGCGGCTGTTCGGCTCGCGAGGCTACGCGAGTGTGACCATCAGCCAGATCTGTGCCGCGTCCGGTGCTCCCGTCGGCTCGATCTACCATCATTTCGGCAGCAAGTCGGGAGTCCTGCGGGCAGTGCTCATACGCGGGAACGAAGCGTTCTTCGCCGGCCTGCCGGCGGCCGACGAGCCGTCCGGCTCACCTGGCGAGCGCCTGGCCGCCTACTACGGGACGGCCGCCGATCTCGTCGCCAAGCGCCGGGCACTGTTCCGGCTGTTCACTTCACTGCGGCTGCACGACGACGGCAACGACGAGGCGCAGGCGATCATGCGCGAGGTCGATCAGCGCGGCCTGGCGCTCATGGCCGAGTTCATCGAACCGGTGGCCCGCGGCTACGGTGTCGCCGACGCGGCCGCCTGCGCCAGGGAACTCGCGGCGCTCAACATCGTGTACACCACCGGCGTCGTGGCCACCGCCGGCTGCTCCGAGGACGACATCAGGGCCGGAATGCAGGACCTGCATCGGCTCGTCCTGGCATCGATCCGCGACCGCGCCGCCGCTTCTCGCGGCACCCGCTGACCGCCGGGTCCCGCCGCGGTCGTCCGACCGCCGTCCATCGTGCCGGTCGTGCGGCTGTCCTTGGTCTGATCGGCCTCAGCGGAGTTCGACCGCCCCGGACCGGAGCGTGCGCGGCGGCCCGCGGTCGAGGACGGTCACTCCGATGAGCACGTCACCGATGCGGTACGGCCCCGCCGTCGAACTGAACGATCCGGGCGACCAGGCGCCGGCGTTCAGCGGGAGGAAGGCGCATACGCTCGCCGACAGCGACGGAGGGAAGGGCGCGAACCAGGCGATCGCGGCCGCCCGGCTGGAGATGCCCGTCCGCTTCATCGGCTCGGTTGGGGACGATCCCGTCGGGGACCATGCACTGGAACTCCTCCGCGGGGAAGGCGTCGGCGCCAAGGGAGTCGTCCGCGTTCCCGGCGCGGCCACCGGGCGCAGCTTCATCCTCGTCGCCGACGACGCGAACCAGGTCGTCGCCACGTGGCCGGCGCCGCCGACGCCCTCAGCCCGTCCGACGTCGACCGGTCGCTCACCCACCTGGTCCACGGGGACGTGCTCAGCGTCCAGGGAGAGATCCCTCTTGCGGTCGGCCTGCACGCCGCGCGTTCGCGGTACTCATGTTGTGCCCTGGCGAAGGCGTCTTCGGCCGCCCGCAAATCCATGTCGTGGCGTTGCCGACCGCCCAGCATTCGCGCCAGCTCACGCGGCGGCTCTGGCGCGAAGTCGATCCGGTCGGGGACGGGTTAG
>NZ_BCQQ01000003.1 GCF_001552155.1 Actinomadura formosensis NBRC 14204
CCGCGCGGGACAGCGCGGCGCCGAGCGCCGTGCCGACGCGGCCGGCGCCGACGACGCCGACCGCGAGCCGCGCGGGCCGGTCCGCCGGGAACTGCGCCCCGTTTCCGGGCGCGCCGGAGGAGGGCGTGTCATATGGGTCCATCAGTTCGTTCCAGTCCTCACGGGCAGGTACCGGACGTGCGCGCACCAGCGTACCCGCGGGACCCGGTCACGCGGTCCGGTGGGTGACGATCGCCACCCCGGTTCCCCATTCAGTCATGCGCCAGCGACTCCACGATGGAGGTCTTGGCGGCGCGCCGCGCGGGCAGGACGGCGGCGAGCGTCCCGGCCAGCCCCGCGAGCAGGACGAATCCGGCGATCTGGAGATACGGCAGGGCGAACACCGATCCCTCGATCATCGCGCTGGTCGCGGCCCAGCCGAACACGCCGCCGAGCACGACCCCGGTCAGCGCGCCGATCATCGCCATGACGACCGCCTCGATCGACAGCATCCGGCGCAGCTGGCGTTTGGTGAGACCGAGGGCGCGCAGCAACGCCGATTCGCGGGTTCGTTCCACGACCGAGAGGGTCAGCGTGTTGGCGATGCCGAACAGCGCGATGATGATCGCGAGACCGAGCAGCCCCCCGAAGACCAGCAGCACCATGTCGATCGCCCTCTTCACCTGCTCTTCGAAGTCGGCGGTGGAGGTGACCTTCGCCGCGGGGTACGGCCGCACCGCCTCGTCCACGATCTTCCGCGCCTCGTCGGGGGACAGGGCATCGCTGGTCTTGACGTAGATCTCGCCCGGGGCGACCTTGCCGAAGTACCGGATGAAGTCGGCCTCCGGCAGGATGACCCCGCTGAAGTGCTCGCCCAGCTTGTACATGCCGACGATCTCGACCGGGACGGTGCCCTGCCGCGTCTTGATCCGCAGGGACTTGCCGACCTCCCATCCGGGGATGCTCGCGGCGGTCTCGTCCACGATCGCGGTTCCCGGCTTCAGGTCGGACATCGAGCCGGTCTTCATGTCCACCTTCACCGTCGAGCCCCACGCGGACGCGGTCACCGTCATGAACGCGTCCTCCCTGCCGTTGGCCGTGCCCGCATGGTCACGGACCTCGACGACCTTCTCGACCTGGGGCCGCCCGCGCAGGTCGTCGCCGAGCGCGGGCGGGAGGTCCTTTCCGCTCTGGGTCGCGATCCTGAACTGGGCGGGGAACTGCTCGTCCAGCTTGTGCGCCGCGGTCGCCTTGCTGCTCGCCGCGATGACCGCGAACAGGCTCATCAGCCCGACACCGACGGTCAGCGCGATCGTCGTGGTGGCGGTGCGGCGCGGGGCGCGCTGCGCGTTCGCCACCGCCAGCCGTCCCGGGACGCCGCCGAGCCGCGCCGGGATCGCGCCCGCCAGCCGCCCCATCGGGCGGATGAGCGCCGGCATCCCCGCGACCACCGCGAGGAAGAAGACGCAGCCGGAGAACGCGACCACGAACATCGCGACCTGCCCCTTCTCCATGACCAGCGCGCCGAACACGCCGATGGCGAGGCCGCCGGACGCGAGCAGCACGGCGAGTGCGGTGCGCCAGACACCGAGCCGGAACCGCCGGCCGCCCGGTTCCAGCCCGGCGCGCAGTGCCGCGACGGGCGCGACCCTGGTGGCGGCGCGGGCGGGCAGCAGCGCGGACAGGACGGTCACGACGACGCCGACACCGAGCCCGATCAGGATCGTCCGCACCGCGAGGGACGGGCCGGTGATCGCCACGTTCGAGTTCAGCCTGCTGATCAGGACGAGCGCGCCCTGCCCCAGACCGACGCCCGCGGCGATGCCGAGCAGCGAGCCGGTCAGCCCCACCACCGCCGACTCGGTGAGCACGCCGCCGAAGACCTGCCGGCGGGTCGCGCCGACGCAGCGCAGCAGCGCCATCTCCCGCATCCGCTGCGCGACCAGGATCGCGAACGTGTTGTAGATGACCAGGGCGGACACCAGCATCGCGACCAGCGCGAAGATCAGCAGACCGGCACGGATGAGCTCGGTGTCGGCGCCCGCCTGCTTCGCCAGCATCGCGCCGAGTTCCGGGCCGGTGAGGACTCGGTAGCTGGGACCGATGGCGGCCTTCACCGCGGCCTGGGACGCCGTGCCCGCGATGTCGATCTCGTGATAGTTCTTCTGGCCGGTCATCCAGACCGTGGTCACCGGGTCGAAGCCCACCGCGCCGAAGACGCTCGCCTCCTGGTCGATGCCGAAGTCGACCAGCCCGACGACACGGAACTTGTGCGGCCGTTCCTCGCTGTCCAAGACCGTCGCCGTGTCACCGACGGTGAAGCCCTCCCGCTTGGCGACCTTGCTGTCGATGACGGTCTCGCCGCCGTTGGAGGGGGGCCGGCCCTTGTCCACGTCATAGCGCAGCAGACGTCCGGACGGCACGGACATCCCTATCGTGGCGAAGTCGCCGACCGTCCTACCGTCCTTGCCCACCAGTGCGGTCTCGCCCCTGACCAGGCCCTGGGCCTCGGTCACCCCGGGGACGGAGCGGATCTTCTGCAGCAGCGGGGCCGAGAGCTCCTTCCCCGCCTTCTCGTTGTACAGCACCGCGACGTCGACCTTGTCGGCCGACCGGGCGAACGTCTTGGCGATGCCCTTGTTCATCGTGTCGGTCAGCACGAACGTGCCGGAGATGAAGCCGACGCCCAGGGTGATGGCCACCGCGGTCAGCAACAACCTCAGTTTGTGGGCGCGCAGGCCCGCCAGTGTCGTCCTCAGCATCACGCCCCCAGAGCCTTGAGCCGGTCCAGGACGGCCTCCGGGGTCGGCCGGAAGATCTCGGAGACGATCTCACCGTCCCGTAGGAACACCACCCGGTCGGCGTACGAGGCGGCCACCGGGTCGTGGGTGACCATCACGATCGTCTGGCCCATCTCCCGGACGGACGAGCGCAGGAACCCGAGAACCTCCGCGCCTGCCCGCGAGTCCAGGTTGCCGGTCGGCTCGTCCGCGAAGATGACCTCGGGCCGGGCGACGATGGCGCGCGCGCACGCCACCCTCTGCTGCTGGCCGCCCGACAACTCGCTAGGACGGTGCCCCAGCCGGTCGCTCAGGCCCAGGACGTCCACGACCCGCTGGAACCAGGCACGGTCGGGCTTGCGTCCGGCCAGTTCCATCGGCAGCAGGATGTTCTGCTCGGCGGTAAGCGTCGGCAGCAGGTTGAACGCCTGGAACACGAACCCGACCCTGTCGCGGCGCATCAGCGTCAACTGCCGGTCGCCCATCCGGGTGATCTCGGCGTCGCCGAGCATGATCCGCCCGCCGGTGACGGTGTCGAGCCCCGCCAGGCAGTGCATCAGCGTCGACTTCCCGGACCCGGACGGCCCCATGATCGCGGTGAACGCGCCCTTGGCGAATCCGACCCCGACGCCGCGCAGCGCGTGTACGGCCGCGTCACCGGTCCCGTACACCTTCGACACGCCCTCGGCGGTGACGGCTGGTGGCGCTTCGGCACCCGGGACTCCCCCGGGCGGATCGGTGAACGTGCTGGTCACAATGGCTCCTTCGTGGTCCGGACTGATCAGCGACCACGTTAGGAATCCGCGCCGCCGCTGCCATCGCCCCGGCGGCCACGCTCTGCGTCCCCCTCCCGGCTATCCGCGGCACCCGCGTACGACCTGAGTCGTACGGGCCCGTCACCCTGCCCGCCGACCCGGGAAGCGGAGAGGAGGGCGAACGATCAGATCGTTTACGCGGAGTGACCTCGCCCGCCGCTTTTGACCAGACCCGTCTCGTAGGCGAAGACGACGGCCTGCACGCGGTCCCGCAGCCCGAGCTTCATCAGGATGCGTCCCATATGCGTCTTGACCGTGGCCTCCGAGACGTACAGCCGGCCCGCGATCTCCGCGTTCGACATGCCGCGCGCGACGAGCCGCAGCACCTCGCCCTCCCGCTCGGTCAGCGTCTCCAGCGCGCCGCCCGCCTTCTCCTCCGCGTCCGGCAGGTGCACCGCGAACCGGTCCAGCAGGCGCTTGGTGGTGCTCGGCGCGACCACCGCGTCCCCCGAGTGCACCGCCTTGATCGCCTCGATGAGCTGGGCCGGCCCCGCGTCCTTCAGCAGGAACCCGCCGGCCCCCGCCTTGAGCGCCGCGAACGCGTACTCGTCCAGGTCGAACGTGGTCAGGATGATCACCTTCGGCCCGGACCGCGCCACCACCCGCCGGGTCGCCTCGATGCCGTCCATCCGCGGCATCCGCACGTCCATGAGCACCACGTCGGCGCGCGTGCCGCCCAGCAGTTCCACCGCCTTCACGCCGTCGCCGGCCTCACCCACGACCTCGATGTCGGGCTGCGCGTCCAGGACCATCCGGAACCCGGCCCGCACCAGCTCCTGGTCGTCCACCAGCACCACCCGGATGGGCGGCGCCGCGTCCTCAACCTCGATCATGCACACTCCCTGTGGGACGACCGGCCGCGCAGGCCGCGCCCCTCTCGGTCCGCCTGGTCATGCCGCGACCTCCTCGCGCACCGGAAGGGTCGCGACCACCTCGAAGCCGCCGCCGGGACGCGGGGCCGCGCGGACGCCGCCGCCGTACACGGCGACGCGCTCGCGCATTCCGGCGAGGCCGTGGCCCCGTCCGTCGTCGAAGGCCGCCGCGCCGCGCCCATCGTCCTCCACCCGGATCTCCAGCGCGTCATCGGCGTACCGCAGCCGCACCGACACGTTCACCCGCGGGCCCGCGTGCTTGAGCGCGTTGGTCAGCGCCTCCTGGACGATCCGGAAGACGGTGAGCTGCCGCCCCTGCGACATGGCCGCGGGCACCCCGTCCACCTCGTAGGTCACCGCCAGCCCGGACGCGCGGACCTGCTCCACGAGGTCGGCCAGTTCGGCCACCCCGGGCTGCGGCGCGAACGCCCCCGCGTCGTCGTCCTCGCGCAGGACGCCGAGGAGCCGCCGCATCTCCGCCAGCGCCAGCCGCCCGGTCGAGGAGATCGTGTCGAGCGCCTGCCTGGCCCGTCCCACGTCGGTGTCGATCGCGTAGGACGCGCCGTCGGCCTGCACGACGATCACGCTGACGTTGTGCGCCACGACGTCGTGCAGTTCCCGGGCGATACGCGCCCGCTCGGCTGCCATGGCCACCTTGACCTCGTTGTCGCGTTCGCGCTCCAGCCGCTCCGCCCGCTCCTCCACCGAACGCAGGTACGCCCGGCGCGTCCGCATGTGCAGGCCGAGCACGTACACGCCCGCGACCAGCACCGTCAGCATGAGGAACGTGGTTCTGCGGTGATCGGCACTGGCCGCGTAGCGGTAGGTCGCCATGCCCGCGCCGAGTTCCGCGACCAGCGCCGCCGCCAGACCCCAGCGGAACGAGCATCCGGCCGTGACCGTGTAGAGCCCCATCAGGACGGCCAGGTTCGCCGGGATCGTGGGCACCTGCAAGACGCACTGGACGCACGAGACCAGCGCAACCGCGGCGAACACCGTGCGAGGGAACGTCCGGCGGAGGATGAGCGGACCGGTCAGCGCCGCCGTCCACATCAGGAACCGCGGCGTCTGGATCCCGTACGCGCCCGCGAGGATGCCGGGCAGGGACATGAGCAGAACCTGTGCCGCGTAGAACGCGTCGACCAGCGGCTTCTTACGCCGCAGCCAATCCCACACGCTCGCCACCATGGCGACAGGGTACGTACACGCTGGTCAGCGGCGGATCAGCCGCAGGTCTGACCCCTGTCCACCGCAAGGAGGGCGCGAGGGACGCCGTCGCCCACGGTAACGTCACAGTTGTGGAGGCGTTGGTTCCCGAATGGCTGACATGGCGCACGGCGATGGAGCGGGCGCTGTACGGGGAGGACGGGTTCTACCGGCGCGGAGAACGCCCGGCGGAGCACTTCCGCACCTCGGTGCACGCGTCCCCGCGCTTCGCCGCCGCCGTCGTCCGCCTGCTGGTCGAGGTCGACGCCCTCCTCGGACGTCCCGACCGGCTGGACGTGGTCGACATCGGCGCCGGATCCGGGCGCCTGCTGAGCAACATCCTGGCCGACGCGCCCGCCGACCTGGCCTCCCGGCTCGCCCCTACCGCGGTGGAGATCGCGCCCCGCCCCGCGGAGGTGCCGGACCGGATCGTCTGGCGGCCGGACCTGCCCGACCGCATCACCGGCCTCGCCGTCGCCAACGAGTGGCTCGACAACGTGCCCCTGGACGTGGTCGAACGCACGCCGGACGGTGTCCGGACCGTGCTGGTCGACCCGGCCACCGGGACCGAACGTCCCGGGCCGTGGCCGTCCGCCGAGGACAGCGACTGGCTGGAGCGCTGGTGGCCGCTCCGCGAGCCGGGAGACCGCGCCGAGATCGGCCACCCGCGCTGCAACGCCTGGGCCGCGGTGATCAGGCGGCTCTCCCGGGGGCTCGCGCTCGCCGTGGACTACTCGCACTCGCGCGGGGCCCGCCCCGTGTACGGGACGCTGACCGGATACCGGGACGGCGCCACCGTCCCGGCCGTCCCGGACGGATCGTGCGACGTCACCGCCCACGTAGCGCTGGACGCCTGCGGCATCGCCGGGGAGCGCGCGGGCGCGACGTCCACCCTCCTGGCCACCCAGCGCGATGCCCTGCTGGGCCTCGGCCTGTCCGGCACCCGCCCGCCGCTGGACCTGGCCCACCGCGATCCCTGCGGCTACGTCGCCGCTCTCTGCCACGCCGGCGAGGACGCGGAGTTGATCGACCCGTCCGGCCTGGGCGGGTTCGGGTGGCTCGCCCAGACCGTCGGCGTCCCGATCCCCGCCGTCCTCTCCCCCTGACCGGGGCCGCGGCCCGGGGTCAGCGTTCCACGTGCAGCGCCTCCAGGCCGCGCAGGACGTACCCGGGCTTCCACTGCGGCTCCGCGGACAGGCGGAGGTCGGGGGCGGCGCGCAGGAGCGCGCCGAACGACTCGGTGAGCTCGATGCGCGCGAGCGGGGCGCCCAGGCAGTAGTGGATGCCGAGCCCGAACGTGATGTGCGGGTTCGGGTCGCGGGACAGGTCGAGCCGGTCCGGCTCGGCGAACACCTCCGGATCCCGGTTGGCGGACGCGAACTGAAGCGCCACCTCCGCCCCGCGGGGGATGTCGACGCCGGCGACCGTGATGTCCTCCAGGACCCAGCGTTCGAACATGGGCGCCGGGGTGTCGTAGCGCAGCAGCTCCTCCACCGCCGTGGGGACGAGCTCCGGTTCGGCACGGAGACGCTCCAGCTCGCCGGGGTTGCGGAACAGCGACCACCAGCCGTTGCCGGTCGCGTTGACCGTGGCCTCGTGCCCGGCGTTGAGCAGCAGGACGCAGGTGCCGACCAGCTCATCCTCGGTGAGCCGGTCGCCCTCGTCCACGACCTGCGCGAGCGCGGTGATGAGGTCGTCGCGCGGCTCGTCCCGCCTGCTGCGGGCCAGCGTGCGCAGATAGTCGGAGAACTCGACGGCGGCGCGGACGGCGGTGCGCCGCGCCTCCTCCGGAGGGTTCAGCTCGTACATGCCGCAGATGCCGGCCGACCAGGGACGCAGGAGATACCGGTCCTCGGGCGGGACGCCGAGCATCTCGGCGATCACGTTGACCGGCAGCGGCTCGGCGATCTCGGCGAGCAGGTCGCCGCCGCCCCCGTCGGCGAGGGCCCCGGCCAGCTCGGTGGCGAGCCGTCTGATCGTCGGGCGCAGCCCCTCCACCATCCGCGCGGTGAACGCCTTCGACACCAGCCGCCGCAGCCGCGTGTGCGTGGGCGGCTCCACGTCCAGCATCCCGGCGCGGACGAGGTCCCAGAACGGCTTGAGGAAGTCGGCCTCCGGCCGCCGGCCGAACTCCTCGTGGCTCCCGATGTGAAGGTACGACCGTCCGAGCCGTCGGTCCCGCAGCAGCGCATCGACGTCCTCGTACCGGCTGATCACCCACTGCCCCGTCGGCTCGTGAAAGAACACCGGGCGCTCCTCGCGGAGCCGCTCGAACACCGGGTAGGGGTCCGCCACGAACTCGGGGGACCAGGGGTCGTACACCGCGTCACTCATGCCCCGAAGATATGCGCATTTCACCCACTTCGGACACCGCCCCCAGGTCACCGCCCCCCAGGTCAGGGCCACCCCGCCGGGACGTCAGCGGGCCCAGCGGGTGGGGTCGCCGGTGGCCCGGCGGGCGGCGCGGGCGCGGCGGGCGGCGCTGTCGACGATCGCGCGGGCCTCGCCCAGATCGCGGTCGGTGGCCGTGACCTGGACCGGCCCTGGGGGCGCGTCAACGTGGACGGTGGCCAGGCCGAGGAGACGCTGGAGCGGGTTCACGGTGAGCCGGACACTCTGCGCGCGCGCGTGGGCGATCACGTCGGTGCGGCGGCAGGGCCAGCCGTGCCGGGCCACGAAGACCACGTCGTCGGTGCCTGCGCCGTCCGCGCGGTCGACCGCCACAGCCTTGGAGGACGCGGGGACCAGGGGGACACCGTCGACATGCGTCCCGGGGAAGACCTGCGAGACGAGGTGCATGGCGACATGGCGGGGCGCGACGGGCAGCAGGGTCGAGGACAGGGCCTGACGCTCGCCCGCATAGCCGGCGACGGTGACCTCGACACGGGCCCAGCCGAAACTCCGCCAGATCGCCGGTTCGACGATGCTGACGGCCTGGACGCGCCCCGGAGGAAGCGTCTGCATCCTGGTTTCCAAGAGCCCGTAGCGGAGGCGGATTCCGTCCGGTGACATCGCGACCGTGAAGTTGGCGTACATCACCAGGGGTGCGATCACCGCGCGGATGAGCCCCAGCAGGACGGGGATGGTGACGGCCAGTATGCCGCCCTCCGCGTACGCCACGAGGAAGACGAGGGAGCCCAAGAAGAGCAGGCCCGTCCCCAGGACGGGCAGCTTCACGATCAGGGACGCGAAGAGCGTTCCGAACGGGACGCGCCACAGGTGACGTTCCGGGGCCTCCGGTGTGTGGCCGGGGAGCCCGGCGGCACGGGCGAGGAGTTCGGCGCGCAACTGCTGGGCGGAGTGCCGTCCCAGATACCGCAGGGCGATCTCGCTCTGCTCGCCGCCCGCCAGTTCCACTCGCACCTCCGCCAGGGCGAACATCCTCGTCACCAGCGGGCGGACAAGGTCGATGGCCTGGATGCGCGACAGCGGGATACGGCGCTTGTTCTTACGGAGGAGACCGGTCTCGACGACGAGATCGTCGTTGTCGATGCGGAAACGGAGGGCGAGCCAAGTCCAGAGGCCCGTTCCCACCGCGATCAGCCCCATGGGGAGAGTCACGATGAGGAATCTGAAGATGACCTCCGGGGTGAGCGCCAGGGTGATGCCGTGGTCTGTCTGGGTCACCAGCAGAGGGAAGCCGAGCAGGACGAAGTAGATGATGAGGAAGATGAAGGCGCGCAGGGGGGCCGTCGCCCAATGGAGCCTGTGCGTGCCCTCGGAGAACCTGACCGGCGGACGGTAGCCGGGTGGCGGGCCGTACCCGTACGGAGGACGGGGCGGACCGTACGGCGGGCCGGCGGGCCCTGGAGGGCCGTAGGGCGGTGGTGGTGGGCCATAGGGCGGGCCCGGACGGCCTTGAGGGCCATATGGGCCGGGCCGTCCCGGCGGACCGGGTCGCGCTGGCGGACCGTAGGGGCCGTAGGGGCCACTCATAGCCCCATGCTCCGTTCCTCGCCCTTCTGTGCGAGACGGTCGCGCAGAAGAGCGGCCTCAGCGGCGGGCAGGCTCGGAATGGTCGCGTCCGTGGCCGCGGCGGCCGTGTGCATCCGGACGGTGGCGATTCCCATCCACCGTTCGAGGAGCCCCGCGGTGACGTCCACGAACTGCATCCGCCCATAGGGGACGACGATGAGCCGCTTGACGAACACACCGTGCGTGACGATGAGGTCGTCCGCACGCTCGGCATACCCGTACGCCCGCCGATCCAGTTCGGCGACCAGCCAGGTGACGACCGTCCCGAGGACGACGGCGACGATCCACATGGCGGCGGCCGTCCCGCCACCGTTCCGCCACACGACGAACGCGCCGACACCGCCGATGGGAACGGCCCAGAGAACGGCGGTGAGAAGCCTGTGCCAGGCGTGCCGCTTGGAGATGGGCGCCCACTGGAGGTCGCCGCCGGGGGCGAAGGCCTGATCCGCCTGGTAGACGGGCGGCGTCTGCTGTTGCGGCGGGTAATGTGCCGGTACCTGACCTGGAGGTCGGCCGCCGGGTCCCGGGCCGGGGGACGCGGGCGGGTGCGCCGCGCCCTGCGGTCCAGGATGCGCGGCGGGCTCGTACGGCGGTTCGCCGTGGCTCGGGTTCATTGCTCCCTAGTCAACCGGAAAACGAGTACCGCTCGCCATGGGACCATGAAGCGGTGACCGGAGCGGCGGAGGCGCGACCATGACCACCGAACGGATCGTCGGGATCGGTGCGGGCGCCAAGGAGCTCGCCACCGAGGACATGACGCTGAACATCGGCCCCCAGCACCCGTCCACGCACGGCGTGCTCCGGCTGAGGCTGACCCTGGACGGCGAGCGCATCTCGGCCGCGGAGCCCATCGTCGGCTACATGCACCGGGGCGCGGAGAAGCTCTTCGAGGTCCGGGACTTCCGACAGATCATCGTACTGGCGAACCGGCACGACTGGCTGTCGGCGTTCTCCAGCGAGCTGGGCGTCGTCCTCGCCGTGGAACGCATGCTCGGCATGGAGGTCCCGGTACGCGCCGTATGGGTGCGGACCCTTCTGGCCGAGCTGAACCGGATCCTCAACCATCTGATGTTCCTCGGCTCGTATCCGCTGGAGATCGGGGCCATCACCCCGATCTTCTACGCGTTCCGTGAGCGTGAGACGTTGCAGCGGGTCATGGAGGAGATCTCCGGCGGACGCATGCACTACATGTTCAACCGTGTCGGTGGCCTGAAGGAGGAACTCCCCGCCGGCTGGACGGCGCGCGCGCGGAAGGCGGTCTCCGAGGTCCGTGCCCGCATGGGCGACATCGACGACCTCATCATGGGCAACGAGATCTTCCGCGCCCGCACCAGGGGCGTCGGCGTCCTCACCCGGGAACAGATCCTCCAGTACGGGGTGTCCGGGCCCATCGCACGGGCGTCCGGCGTCGACTTCGACCTGCGCAGGGACGAGCCGTACCTCGCCTACGGCGACCTCGACGTCCGCGTGGCCACCCGCACGGAGGGCGACTGCCTGGCCCGCTTCGAATGCCTCCTCGACCAGGTACACGCCTCCCTGGATCTCGCCGACGCCTGCCTGGAGCGCCTCGCCGAACTCCCGCCCGGCCCGATCAACCAGCGGCTTCCGAAGGTCCTGAAGGTGCCGGAGGGGCACACCTACGCCTGGACAGAGAACCCCCTCGGCATCAACGGCTACTACCTGGTGTCGCGTGGCGAGAAGACCCCGTGGCGGCTGAAACTGCGGTCCGCGTCGTTCAACAACATCCAGGTCCTCACGGAACTGCTGCCCGGCCACCTGGTCGCCGACATGATCGCCATCCTCGGGTCGATGTTCTTCGTCGTCGGTGACATCGACAAATGAGCGCCTAGGCGCGGGAGGCCCGGTGGTCGTGTTCCTCATCGTCGGGCCCCTTGGGGACCCGGCACGCGTACTCCAGGAAGAACGCCGCCGCCACCAGCACGACGGCGGCCAGGAACGTGCCGCCGCTGACGAAGAAGTCGTGACGGGGGGTCGGCTTGTCGAGCTGGGACACGAGGTTGACGGCGAACCCTCCGAACACGCCCGCGATGACGGCGGCGGAATGCGCGCTGGCCTTGCCCAGGGCGGCCAGGCGCGCCACCGCCATCGGCTCCAGCGGCTTCGGCCCCTTACGACCGGTATCCGGCGCGTGCCTCTTGTCGGGCTTGCGGCGGATACGGCGCAGCACGTTCCAGCCGGTGAAGGCCTCGCCCAAGGCGAGCAGCAACAGCGTCGGTACCGCCGTCCATGGCAGCGGCGGCAAGGACACATAGGCCGTATGCAACACCGCCCAGGTGACCACCACGAAGACGACGGTCAGGGCGACGAGGAACAGCGGGCGGGACGGTTTCATGCAGGCTGCTGCAGGGCCAGATCCTCCCGCCGGCGCACCGCCGACGGGCCGCCCTCGGACTGTTTGGCCTGGGCCAGGTCACCAACACGACCATGCCCGGGCAGAAGCACGTCCGGCTCGATGTCGGCCCACGGGACGAGCACGAACGCACGTTCGTGCGCACGCGGATGGGGAAGCGTCAGATCAGGGTCGTCGGAGGAGAAGTCACCGAACGTCACGATGTCGATGTCCAGGGTGCGGGGCCCCCAGCGGACCACGCGCTCCCGGCGCATGGAGTTCTCAATGTTCAGGACGCGTTCAAGCAGGTTCTCTGGAGGCAGCCGCGTGTCGGCCACCAGCACGACGTTGAGGAAGTCGCCCTGTTCGGGGATGGTCTCCCCAGGCGGCGCGAAGGGCGCGGTCTCGTAGACCGGGGAGATCGCCACGAAGTTCAGCCCCGGCGCGTCGAACAGCGCGTCGACCGCCTCCTGGATGTTGTCCAGCCGGTCCCCGAGATTGCTGCCGATCGAGAACACGACACGGTGCTGGACCAGCATGTGCCCACCGGTGGCGGTGCGGTCGGGCATGCGGTCGGACGCTGTCATGGGCGACTCCTCCTGATCCTCACGGCGACGTCCGTGAAGGGGTGCGGCACGGGGGCGCTCGGCTTGTGGACGGTGATCTCCACCTCGGCTACCGCCCCGTCTTCCAGACATATTGTCGCCAGCCGGTCGGCGAGCGTTTCGATGAGGTCGACGGGCTCGCCCTCGACGGCCGCGACCAGACGGCCGGCGAGCGTCCCGTAGTCGACGGTGAGCGAGAGGTCGTCGGCGGCGGCGGCGGGACGGGTGTCGAGGCCGAGCACGGCGTCCACCACGAACTCCTGGCCCAGCTCACGCTCGGCGGGCAGGCATCCGTGCCGTCCCCGCGCCCGGAGACCGCGCAGTTCGATGCGGTCGAGAGTCATTCTTCCTCTGCATCCACGACATTGAGGACCGGGGAGCCGTGGTGGAGCAGGAGCCGCCACTCCCCGCCGGTCCGGACGAACAAGTTCGTCGCCACGATGCTCCCTCCCGCGAGGAAGCCCGCCTCTGTGTCCTCATCGGCGGTAAGGACGTTCTCCTTACATGTCACCACGGCGTGGTCGCCATAGACATCTGTCTCGATATCCGTCAGCACGAACTGGATGTAGGTCGTGTTGGCCATGATGAGCGCCCAAGAACGCAGCACCTCCTCACGTCCCCGCAGCATCGTCCAGCCCGGATGCACGCAGGAGACGCCGTCGGCGTACGGACCGTCCGCCCACACCGCCGACATCCGGTCGAAGTCGCCGGCCTCGAACGCGGCATAGAACTCGGCGTGGACCTCGTCCACGTCGGCGCGGTTCACGGCACGGCTCATACGCGATGTCCCCCCTGTCCGGCGCGACCGTCCGCCGCGGCCGGTTCCGAGATCTCGTCATCTGGTGGACGGGCCGCATGGACGGCGGCCGCCACGCGCACCGCGTCCGCATTGGGGCGGACGCGGTGAACCCGTACCCCCCATGCCCCGGCCGCGGCGGCCAGGGCCGTGGTGGCCACGGTGGCGTCATCACATTCGGCGAACGCGCGGGGCGTCCCGTCGGCATCCGCTAGGAGCCTGGTGAGGAAGCTCTTGCGGGACGCACCGACCAGCACCGGATATCCGGTCTCGGTCAGCGCGTCGAGCCGCGCCAGGAGCGCCCAGTTGTGCCCCGCCTTCGGGCTCTTGGCGAACCCCAGCCCGGGGTCGAGCACGATCATCGACGGGTCGACGCCCTCGCGCAGCACGGCATCGACCCTCTGCAGCAGTTCGTCCCGCACCTCGCGGACGACGTCCGTGTAGAGGGCGCGGGTCTGCATGTCATGACTGTGGCCCCGCCAATGCATCACCACGTAGGGGACGCCCGCGGCCGCGACCACCCGTGGCATGTCCGGATCGGCCAACCCGCCACTGACGTCGTTCACCAACCGGGCGCCCACGCTGACGGCGGCCTCGGCGACCTCGGCGCGCATGGTGTCGACACTGACCGGAACATTCTCGGAACGGAGCGCCTCTATGACGGGGATCACGCGGCGCAGTTCCTCGTCCTCGGACACACGCTGCGCACCGGGGCGCGTGGACTCGCCACCCACGTCCACGATGTCGGCGCCCTCCGCGACGAGGTCCAGCCCATGGCGGACGGCCTTCTCAGGGTCGAACCAGGCTCCGCCATCCGAGAAGGAGTCGGGGGTCACGTTGACCACGCCCATGATGAGGCACCGCCCTGGCGCGGGCAGCCCCGGGACTGCGGCATTGGTCATGTCACCCCACCCTATGCGCTGCGGCCACACGGTCGGCGCGACGCCTCCGCCATTCCGTCACGTCCGCCCCATACCCGCCGGAACTGGCAGAACGGGCCTCAGCACGACGCTGAGGCCCGTTCAGGTGGTTCGGGTCTCCGGGAACGGCCCGGCGGTCACTAACGGCCGAGGATCAAGCTCATCGCCTCGGACCGGGTCTCGGCGTGATCTCGGAAGTCACCGCGCACCGCCGACGTCACCGTCTTCGCGCCCGGCTTGCGGACACCGCGCATCGTCATGCACAGATGCTCCGCCTCGATCACCACGATCGCCCCGCGCGGCTCCAGCACGCTCATCAGCGCGTCCGCGACCTGGCTCGTCAGCCGCTCCTGCACCTGCGGGCGACGCGCGTACACGTCCACCAGCCGGGCCAGCTTCGACAACCCGGTGATCTGCCCCTTCTTGTTGGGGATGTAACCCACGTGGGCGACACCGTGGAAGGGCACCAGGTGGTGCTCACAGACGGAGTAGACCTCGATGTCCCTCACCAGGACCATCTCTTCATGGTCGGCGTCGAACACCGTGGTGAGCGCGTCCTCCGGCGCCTGCCGCAGGCCCGCGAACTGCTCGGCGTACGCACGCGCCACCCGCGCGGGGGTGTCGCGCAGCCCGTCACGGTCGGGGTCCTCCCCGATGCCGATCAGGATCTCGCGCACGGCCTTCTCGATGCGCGCGTGATCGAAATGCCCGCCGTGCAGGGTCTCGCCCGGCGGGTCATTCTCGATCGGCGCCTCGTCGTACGGAATCGCCAAGACGGTCAGCTCTCGCCCTGGGCCGGGTCGACCGCGTCGGAGGGGACGCCGCCGCCCTGGCCGTTGTTCTTGGTCAGGTCGGTGACGTCCTGCGGGCCGAGCAGGGCCAGCTCCTTGGGCGTGAGCACCGGCGGACGGTCGGACGGGAGACGCTTGCCGTAGCCGGTGTAGGAGTTCTGGTGCGGCCGCTTCTGGATCGGCGCGAAGATCTCCAGCACCTGGTTCTTCGACAGGGTCTCCTTCTCCATCAGGTTGACGACGAGCTCGTCCAGGACGTCCCGGTACTCCATGAGGATCTCCCACGCCGTGTCGTGCGCGGCCTCGATGTAGCGGCGGACCTCGTCGTCGATGGCGGACGCGATGTCCTCCGAGTAGTCACGCTCGTGCCCCATGTCGCGGCCCAGGAAGACCTCACCCTGGCCGGAGCCGAACTTACGCGCGCCCAGGCGCTCGCTCATGCCGTACTCGGTCACCATGTTGCGGGCGATGGCGCTGGCCTTCTCGATGTCGTTGGCCGCACCCGTGGTCGGCTCGTGGAAGACCAGTTCCTCGGCGGTACGGCCGCCCAGCAGCATGGCGAGCTGGTCGGTCATCTCCGAACGCGTGGTGAGGAACTTGTCCTCCATGGGGAGGGTCATGGTGTAGCCCAGGGCCCGCCCACGCGGAAGGATCGTCACCTTGTGCACCGGGTCGGAGTTCGGCAGCGCGTGCGCCACCAGCGCGTGCCCGCCCTCGTGGTAGGCGATGATCTTCTTTTCCTTCTCCGACATCACCCGGGTCTTGCGCTCCGGCCCGGCCATGACGCGGTCGATGGACTCCTCAAGGGTGTCCATGTCGATCAGCTTGCGGTCGAACCGCGCGGTCAGCAGCGCCGCCTCGTTGATGACGTTGGCCAGGTCGGCGCCGGTGAAGCCCGGGGTACGGCGGGCGATCACGTCCAGGTCGACGTCCTGCGCGAACGGCTTGCCGCGGCCGTGCACCCGCAGGATGCCCTTGCGGCCCTCCAGGTCCGGGCGGTCCACGGTGACCTGCCGGTCGAACCGTCCGGGACGCAGCAGCGCCGGGTCGAGGATGTCGGGACGGTTCGTCGCCGCGATCAGGATCACGCCGCCCTTGACGTCGAAGCCGTCCATCTCGACCAGCAGCTGGTTGAGGGTCTGCTCGCGCTCGTCGTGGCCGCCGCCGAGGCCCGCGCCGCGGTGCCGCCCGACGGCGTCGATCTCGTCGATGAAGATGATCGAGGGGGCGTTGGCCTTGGCCTGCTCGAACAGGTCACGGACCCGGGACGCGCCGACACCGACGAACATCTCGACGAAGTCCGAACCGGAGATCGAGTAGAAGGGCACGCCGGCCTCACCGGCCACGGCGCGCGCCAGCAGCGTCTTACCGGTGCCGGGCGGGCCGTACAGCAGCACGCCCTTGGGGATCTTGGCGCCGATCGACTGGAACTTCGCCGGATTCTGCAGGAAGTCCTTGATCTCTTCCAGCTCCTCCAGGGCCTCGTCGGCCCCGGCCACGTCGGCGAAGGTGGTCTTCGGGGTGTCCTTGGTGATGAGCTTGGCCTTGGACTTGCCGAAGTTCATCACCCGCGAGCCGCCGCCCTGCATCTGGTTCATGATGAACAGGAAGATCAGCACGATGACCACGATGGGCAGCAGGCTGAACAGCAGGTTCAGGAAGAAGCTCTGCTTGGGGACATCGACGTTGTAAGCGCCGGGCAGGTTGCCGGCGTCGGCCTGCTTCTGCAACTGCTGCTGCAGTTGCAGCCCCTGGCCGTCGACCCAGGACGCCTGCTGCTGGTCACCGTTCTTGAGGGTGACCTCGATCCGCTGGTCCTTGTCGATGATCTTGGCGGACTTCACCTGCCCCGCGTTGATCTCCTGGACCACCTTGGAGGTGTCCACGTTCTTGAACGATTGGCCGGGGTTGACGCCCCACATGAAGAGGGCGACCACAATGCCGACCAGCAGGATCCACAGCAGCGGCCCGCGAAAGTAGCGCTTCACGTCCATTTATCCGGTCACCCCTTACGGGGCCCGTCCCTCCTGACCAACGTCTGTGTGCGATCCCCGCCCGTCCGGGGGGACGAACGCCACTGCGACCAACGATGCGTCCAACGAAAGGCCCGTCGTCCGGGACGTCGGACCCGCCGTGGCGGCTTCCCTCATACGGCTCCCCCGAACCCAGGGTCCGGGACACCGACGGTACACCGCAGGCGCGGGCGACGCAGCCGACGCGTCCTCCCGCATCCCTTCCATATACCTGTCAACGACCTTTGCAACGATTCGTCACGGTCTCTTGTTCCCTGAAGCACTTTGCAAGGCTGTGACCAGCACGGCTCCCTCCGGGTTCAGGCCGGTGCAGGACGGCCGGACCCGGCCGCCGGACGGGCCCGGCCGGACGGTCAGGCCCCGTCACCGCCATGCACGTGCGGGGCGAGCGTCCCCACGAACGGCAGGTTCCGGTACTTCTCCGCGTAGTCGAGCCCGTACCCGATGACGAACTCGCTGGGGATGTCGAACCCGATGTACTTCACGTCGAGGTCGGCCTTGACCGCCTCCGGCTTGCGCAGCAGCGCGCAGATCTCCAGTGAGGCGGGGCCACGCGAACGCAGGTTGCTCACCAGCCACGACAGGGTCAGGCCCGAGTCGACGATGTCCTCCACGATCAGGACGTGCCGGTCGAGGATGTCGGTGTCGAGGTCCTTGAGGATGCGCACGACGCCGGACGACTTCGTGCCCGAGCCGTACGAGGACACCGCCATCCAGTCCATCGAGGCGGGCGTGTGCAGTGCCCGCGCCAGATCCGCCATGATCATGACGGCGCCCTTGAGGACCCCGACGAGCAGCAGGTCCTTGCCCGCGTAGTCGGCGTCGACCTGCCCGGCGAGCTCCCGCACCTTGGCCTGCAGATCATCCTCGGGGATCAGCACCTTCGCCAGCTCGGCGCCCAGGTCCTTCTCGTCCACAATCCCACCCTTGTTCGCTCAGCCCCCGCCCGCCCGGTGGGACGGACGTGGGATGGACACCGTCGCACGCGCCGTATCCGCGCCGCGCACGACGGACGCGTCGCGTGACGACGCGCACACGTCGCGAGGTCACGCCGGGCCGAACAGCAGCTTCCCGGACCGCCGGACGGCTCGTAGCCCCCCGGGCAGATCCACGTGCCGCTGGCCGTGCCAGGCCGTGACCAGCCGGTCCACCGCATCGACATGAACCGCCGCGAGCGTACCCGGTGGGCTGCCGGCCTTCACCGCGGCCATCCTCACGACCCTGGTCCGGACGGCTCTGGGCAGGTCTTCGAGCCCCTCCAGCCCGATGGCGACGCTGTAGCCGTCTTCCGGAGCCTCCAGATCGGTGTAAGCGCGAGCGGCGAGGTCGTCAAGGGCGTCGGCATCGTCACGGAGCATCCTGGCCGTACGGGCCAATGCCTCGGCCACACCCGGGCCCAGGGTCTTCTCCAGGACCGGGAGGGCTTCGTGCCGTACGCGCACACGCGCATAGGCGTGGTCGACGTTGTGGGGGTCGTCCCAGGGGTCCAGCCCCATCGCCGTACAGGCCCGGCGTGTGGTGGCGCGGTCGAGGCCCAGAAGGGGTCTCAGATAGAGGACGTTCTGCCGCCTGAACTCGGGCGGCATACCGGCCAGCGAGCGGGCGCCGGAACCACGCGCCAACCCCAGCAGGACGGTCTCGGCCTGGTCGTCCTGGGTATGGCCGAGGAGGACGGCTGCGGCCTTCAGCCTGCCCGCCGCTTCGCTGAGAGCCGCATAGCGCGCTTCGCGGGCGGCGTTCTCCGGGCCTCCCGGCCCATCGACGGTGACCGCGATCGATCCCGATGGGTCCAGGCCAAGGCCCGCCATGGTGCGGACCACGGCGTCGGCGCGCTCGGCCGAACCGTCCTGGAGACCGTGGTCGATCGTGATGCCACCGGCGGGACGGCCCGCCCTGGGCGCCTCGAAGGTGAGCGCCCCGGCGAGCGCCAGGGAGTCGGCGCCTCCGCTGCACGCGGCGAGCACCATCGCGCCCCGCGGCAGACCGGCGAGTACGCGCCGCACCGCGAGACGTACCGCCGCCACCGCCGGATCAGGCCCCATGGCACACGTCTACCACCTTGCGGGGCCGCGCATCCGCCCTAGCCCGGCTCAGGCTTCGTTGGCCTTGGGCGGCGCGTCGATGGCCCTGGGGCCGAGGACCCGGCTCATCCAGCGCACCGGCTCCTTGATCTCGTCGTGCGTGGGGAGCGTCTCCGGCGACTGCCAAATCTGGTTGAAGCCGCTCATGCCCGCTTCGGCGACGACCCGGCGGACGAACCGCGATCCCTCCGCGTACTGCTTCATCTTGAGGTCGATGCCGAGCAGGCGCCGGATCGTCTTGTCGAGCTTGGAGCCGCCTTCACGCCGCCCCTGGAACCGGGCCCTGATCTGTTGCACGGACGGGACGACGTCCGGGCCGACCGCGTCCATGACGTAGTCGCCGTGGCCCTCCACCAGCGTCATCACCGCGGTCAACCGGTCGAGGATCTCGCGCTGTTCCGGGCTCTGGATCGCGTCGATGAGATTGGAGTCGCCGCCGCGCACCGCGTCCGCCACCGCCTCGGCCGCGTCCCGGAGGCGGTCCAGCATCGCACCGGGGTCGAGGTCCGACGCGAGCAGGAACTTGGTCATCTGGTCCTGGACGTATTCACGCAGCCAAGGGACGCCGGTGAACTGGGCGCGATGCGTCTCCTCGTGCAGGCACACCCAGAGACGGAAGTCACGCGTCTCCACACCGAGCTCATGCTCGACATGGACAATGTTGGGCGCCACCAAGGTCAGCCGCCCGGTCGAAGCACGCCCCGACGGGTCCGGCGGCAAGAACAGCTCGTACTGCCCGAGGACACGGCTTGCCATGTAGGCGAGGATCGCGCCCACCTGCATCCCCGTCACGCGGGAACCGACCGCCTGGATGACCACGTCGCCCGCACCGCCGAAGGGGCCGGGGCTCCGCCGCTCGGACATCTGCTCCATGAGCGGCTCCAGCACCACGCGGAAGCCGTCCACGTTGGCACGGATCCAGCCGGGCCTGTCCACAACCGTCGCCGGGTCGGGATCGAGTTCCGACGCCATGCCGGTGAAGTCGCGCACGTGCCCGTGGGCGACCTTCGACAGCTCGCGCAGCTCCTTCACGACCTCGCGGGCCTCGTCATAGCTGACCTGCGGTCCCGGCCGGACGAGCCGGGTTCCGGCCTGAACGGCCACGTTCCAGTCGATCATTGAGGCGCTCATGTACTCCACCGTACGTTTCGGACGCGGCGCCGAGGCGCCCCTACTAGGTCGTTCAACGAACGACCGTTCTGGTTATCTCCCGTACAGCCCCGCCCACACCCGCCACCGGCCCATACACGTCCCGCCGAAGCCAGGCGCCAAAAAAACAGGCCCCGCCCACCCGGGGGCGGACCGTACCCCTCCACCCTCGCCATCCCCGCCGCCCCACCGCAGTAGAACGAGATTCTGGGGATAACCGAAAATCAGCCGCAGCCGCACCCGGCGACGGCCGCTGCGAGTTGGTCGAGCTTCCCCGGATCCACCGGTCCCTTCCCATCCCCCGCCATGAACGCGAACGCCAGCAGCCGTCCATCCGCGTCGTACGCGAGCCCGGCCAGCGTGCTGACACCCGCCAGAGTGCCGGTCTTGGCACGAACCATCCCCGCACCCGCCTGACTGGCCGCGACGGTGTAGCGCGGCGGCCTCAACGTCCCGGAGAACCCGGCGACGGGCAGCCCGGTGATGGCCGAACGCAGCTTCGGATGTTTCTCACCGGCCGCGAGCGAGACGATGCGGGCAAGCGCGAGCGGCGAGATCCGGTTGCGCGGCGACAACCCACTGCCGTCGTTGACCGACACGCCTTCCGCAACACCGAGCCTGGCGAGAACCTGCCGGACGGCTTGCGCCGCGTCCGCGAACGTCGCCGGACGCCCCAGCTTGATGGCGACCTGGCGGGCCACCGCCTCGGCAACGTCGTTGTCACTATCAGTCAGCAAATGCTCCACCAGCGCGGACATGGGCGGCGATTGGACGGCACCGAGCCGAGCCGCCTCCTTCGGCGCGACAGTCATCCGTCCTGGCCTCGCGCTCACTCCGTCCCTGGACAACAAACGCGCGAACTGCCTCGCCGCAGAGGCGGGTGGATCGGCAATCCGCGCCTTCCTGGTCGGGTCCAACGGTGAGACGCGCCCCTCATCGACGGCTAGGGCGGTAACAGGGGCGACCTCGCCGTCCGGCAGGTAATTGGGTTTCCACCCGGCGGCCGTGCGAGGCCCCTGGTACGCGGACACGTCGTAGTCCACACGTACCTGGCGCACCCCCGATGCCTTCAGCGCCGCAGCCGTCTGATGGGCCAGATCCAATAGCGACGCATAAGGCGGCCGGCCGGCCCCTGGACGCGACGGAAGTGCCGTCAGGGTAGGATCCCCGCCTCCGATCAGTACGATTCCGCCTCCGGTACCGCGCACGACCTGGGTGGTGATCCGGTGCGCGGGGCCGACCGAGGCCAGCGCCGCCACCGACGTCGCCAGTTTCGTCGTCGAGGCCGGGGTGGCGGGCCGGTCGGCGCGCAGCTCGTAGAGGGGCCGCCGCGTCTCCGCGTCGATCACCACTGCGTTGATCTTCGCCTTCGGGCCGCCGATCAGCGCCGAGAGCCGTCCCGCCAGGACGGACGGGTTCGGCGGGCGGCCCGATCCGGCATCGGCGGCGGGGACCACGGTCGACGTGGCGGGGGCGCGCACGAGGTCACGCGCCGCCACGCTCGGCGGCTGCGGGGACAGATGCCGGGCAGGTGTGAGTTTCACCACTGCCAGCCCCGCGGCGGCGGTGAAAACGTTAAGGAGGGACAGCGACAGGATCACGAGGGTTCGGGCCCGTCCAGGCACGTGACCGCCCCTCTCCCACTCAGCACTCACCAACGTGCGACATCCTTATACGAGGGAATACTCGTCCTGTGGGGCCGGCCTCGCCCACGGGCTCCCGAAAGACTATTCACTGCGCGCGCGCAGGGAGCGGAGGACATCTTGGATTTCGACGTCACCATTGAGATCCCGAAGGGCCAGCGGAACAAGTACGAGGTGGACCACGAGACCGGACGCATCCGCCTCGACCGCATGCTGTTCACCGCGACGCAGTACCCGGCCGACTACGGATTCATCGAGGACACCCTAGGGGAGGACGGCGACCCGCTGGACGCGCTCGTCCTGCTGCAGGAGCCGACCTTCCCCGGCTGCCTCATCCGCTGCCGCGCGGTGGGCATGTTCCGGATGACCGACGAGGCCGGTGGTGACGACAAGGTCCTGTGCGTCCCCGCCACCGACCCGCGCATGGAGCACCTCCGCGACATCCATCACGTCGCCGAGTTCGACCGGCTGGAGATCCAGCATTTCTTCGAGGTCTACAAAGACCTGGAGCCCGGCAAGTCGGTCGAGGGCGCCAGCTGGGTGGGGCGTGTCGAGGCCGAGCAGGAGATCGAGCGTTCCCTCAAGCGCGCGGCCGACCAGGGCGGTCACTGACACCGTCCCCATGACCGGTCGGCCGACCGGCCGGTGGGCCGCGCCCAGGCCGGGGCAGGGAGTCGCGGACGGCGCTGATCCGCTCCCCATCGCCCATGCGACACGTCTCGCGAGGAACCCTTCCGCACACACAGGACGTCGTGCGGAAGGGTTCTCGCCGTCCATAGGGGTTCGCCTTCATCCGGCCGGCCTCCGCCACTCGCCGTTATCCGGTGGTCGCCGGGGCCGGGCTGGAATAGGTGCTCCCCGATGATCGCCCTGTGGGGGACGGTGTCGGCTCCGGCTCGGTGCTTGAGGACGGTGATGTCACAGGAGCCGACGACGGTGCGGGGTGGGTGGTGTCCGGGGGTTGGGTTCCGGGGGTCGTGGTCGGACTCGCTGGGGCGGAACCCGTCGGCGTAGGCGTCGGCTCCGGATCAGGCGCGTTCTGCCGCCAGGTCACCTGCACTTGGGGTCCGCAAGGCCGGAACGTGATGAGGCCGCTCCCGCGTGCGTTCCCCTGCCGGGAGACATGAACGCGCACGGTCACGTTCTGGCCGGGTTGAAGATGTCCGTAGGACGGCTGAACTCGTATCGGGCCCCGAGTCTTTGCCTGCCAGGCCACTGTTCCGTCTCCCGCACGCAGGTCTACGGAGCCGTCCGAGCTTCCTGCCATGTCCAGGTAGAGCGGCGAAACCGTCAGGACGCATGGGGCCGCCACGATCGGCTCTGTTCCGGAATCGGGGTCTGGAGACAGCAGGGGCACAGCGGCCAGGGGGGCGGATGAGGCGCGCGCGCCGAGCGGGAACGTGGCGGAGACAGGAGCGGACTGAAGGGTCCCCGGCCCATCCGTATGAGTTGCGGACGGCCGTCCGGACTTCGGCATCTGCGAGACGCCCGGAACCGCCGTGGGGTGTGCGTCGGCACCCCCTTCTGCGGGATTCCGGCCGGTGCCCACGAACCCGTACATGGAGGCGACCCCGCCCCCGGACAGAAGCCCCACCACCGCCAGCACCGTCGTGGCACGGATGACCGAAGCGCCGAGACCTGCCACGCTCGCGGAAGGGGCTCTGCGGAAGCGACCGATCCCTGAGAATCGGCCTGGACGCGCCTGCTGCCCGGACCGTACGGACTGAATGGGGAAACCTTTGGGTGTGAACTCGGCGACCCTGGTGGCCGCGAAGAGCCTGTAGCCGACCAGTTCGGGATCCAGGAAGCAACTCATCACGCGTAGCCGCAGATCCGCCGGCGGATGCACTTCTGGTAGCAGCCCATACACCTTCTGGGCCGACACAGACCGGAGTCGGAAAGGTCCACAGACCGAACACGATCTCGCATGCTCCGTCAGCCGCCCGCTGAGGTCGTGAGTGAGCTCACCACGCCGTTCCCTCAGCAGCAGCGCACGCTCGGGGCAACCATAGGGCCCCTGCTGCGCGAGTATCTCCGCCGTTAAGGTCTCGGCGAGTTCGCGGTGCGCGAGGTCCAGAGCCTCTTGGGCTTCCTGCAGCGATATGCCGAGCACGGCCGCCAGGTCGGGAACCGACAGCCGGCGCCTGACCCTCAGATCCAGAATCTCCCGCGAGATCGGACGTAACGCCGAAACCGCCTGCCATGCCGTTATGCGCCGCTCTACGTCCTCCTGGTCGTGGTGGGCGACCGGCACGTCCGGTGTCTTGGTGCGAGGCGACTGACGCCGTGTGCACTCCAGCCGCGCAATGGCGTAGAGCCATGTCCTGAAACGGTCGGGGTCGCGCAGCCTGCCGACGTGCGCCTCGGCCACGATGAAGGTGTCGCGTAAGGCGACCTGCGCCGCGTCACGGCACCGCAACCGGAACCAGCAGTACGCGTAGAGCCCGCGGGCATGGGCGTCGTACACCGCGGCCGGGGCGCCGAGAGCGCGCTCGCGCAGCGCCTCGACCAGGAGTCGGTCGTTCATACCGGAAAAACCTAAAGGCTCTGGTCGCTCTTTACAGACCAATTCAGAAGATCCAAATCCAACGCCGGCCACCATTCCTAGCGCTATCCAGCAAGCTCTGGGCAAATGTCCCATTTAGGAGCTTTGTTTGATTTGACCGAGATACTGTAAGTATCAGATGCCTGATGCGACCAGGAAGACATCACAATGAGCGATCAAGTGGAGACGTAGCGTGAGTGGAACATATTTCTCCTCTCGCCACGAGAGGACCATTTTCACCATCGCGGGAACAGCCGTTCGACGCCTCGTTGCCGCGACCTGAACGGCGACATGAATAACGGCTCTGCCGTAATGGCGCATAAGGTCGCCCACTCGCACCGCAAGGCCGTCCGCCGGGTGATCGAGGTCCGCCGCCGGCACGGAGCCGCCGAGGATCTCCAGAGTCGATCTTCGTTCGAACTTGACACTGTCATCGTGACAGTGTCATCATCGAGCCATGGACGAGACCTGGACGATCGGCGAGCTGGCGGCACGCGCCGCCACCGCCCTCACGGCGGACGGAGCCGCACAGGTCAGCGGGCGGGTGCGCGATCTCCCCAACGAGCGGCTGATCCGCTGGTACACCACCATCGGCCTGGTCGACCCGCCCCTCGGCCGCCGTGGCCGCAACGCCCTGTACGGGCCGCGCCACCTTCTCCAGCTCGTCGCGGTGAAACGCCGCCAGGCCGCGGGCCACTCGATCGCGGAGATCCAGATGGAACTCGCCGCCGCCCCCGACGAAACCCTCGCCCGGATAGCCGACCTCCCCGCCGGCGGCGCCACCGCGCCAACGGCCTCCGCGCACCCGGCGCCCTTTGAAAGCGGCCGACCCGAGCCGAGCCGAACGCGGGGAACCACCGCACCACGGTCGCCGGAAGAACCGGAAGAATCCGCCGCCGGGAATGCCGGGCGGGCGGCTCCCCCGCGCCCCGCAGCCGGCAGCGCTCGCACGGCAGAACCCAGCAGAGCACCGACCGGTTCAGCAGACGGCGAAGGAGACCACGAACAGACCGACTTCTGGCGCACCAGACCCGACGTGTCCTACAGCCGGGCAGCCGTCGTCAGCGATTACGGCCGGCCGCTCCCCTCGGTGCTCCAAGGGGTTCGGCTGGCTCCGGGCCTCACCGTTCTGCTCGACGGCCCCACCCTGAGCGGCGACGACCTCGCCGCCATCGAGACCGCCGCACGTCCCCTGCTCGACGAGCTGCACCGGCGCGGTCTTCTCACCCTCGCCGAAAGCCCCGACTCTCCGTCCGCCGATCACTCCCGGAGGTTCCAGTGACCGTGCGCATTCTGCCGCTACCCGAGACCGAACCCCCGGCACCCGACCGCGGGCTCGGCGCACTCACCACCGACAAGGGAAACCTGCCGCTCGACTCCGTCGACGTCCACGCGTCCATCACGGGTCTCGCCGCCGGAATCGAGGTCGTCCAAGGCTTCCGCAACCCGTTCGACACGCCGCTTGAGGCCACCTACATCTTCCCTCTGCCCGACCGCGCCGCCGTCACCGCGTTGCGCATGGAGGCGGCAGACCGCGTCATCGAAGGCACGCTGAAAGAGCGCGGACAGGCGCGCCAGGACTACGACGCCGCCATCGCCGAAGGCCGCCGCGCCGCGATCGCCGAGGAAGACCGCCCGGACGTGTTCAGCATGCGGGTCGGCAACATCCTGCCCGGCGAACGAGTGACCATCAGGCTGGCGCTCAACCAGCCGTTGCCGCACGAGTCGGCCTCCAGCGCGACATTCCGTTTCCCGCTCGTGGTCGCCCCCCGCTACATCCCGGGCAACCCCTTGGACGGGGAACGCGCCGGCCCCGGGGTGGCCGACGACACCGACGCCGTACCGGACGCGTCCCGGATCAGCCCGCCCGTCCTCCTGCCCGGTTTCCCCAACCCGGTGCGCCTCGCCGTCTCCGTCGACATCGACCCCGCCGGGCTGCCACTGACCCAGATCCGCTCGGCCCTGCACGTGGTGAGCGAAGAGGGCGAAGGCGAGCGCACCACCGTGCGCCTGCAGCCGGGTGAGCGACTCGACCGCGACTTCATCCTCCGCCTGGACTTCGCCCCGCGCGAGAGCGCGGCCCTGTCCCTGATCCCGGACGAGTCGGGCGAAGAGGGAACGTTCAGCCTGACCGTCCTGCCGTCCGGGGAGGCCAGGCCGAACCCCCGCGACGTCGTCCTCGTCCTTGACCGTTCCGGCAGCATGCACGGCTGGAAGATGGTCGCGGCCCGCCGCGCAGCCGCCCGCATCGTCGACACGCTCCGCGGCGAGGACCGGTTCGCCGTCCTGTCCTTCGACAACGTCATCGAACGCCCCCGCGACCTCGGCACCGGCCTGGTCGACGGCACCGACCGCAACCGGTTCCGCGCCGTGGAGCACCTTGCCGCGCTGAACGCGCGCGGCGGCACGGAGATGCTCGCCCCGCTCGATGAGGGCTGCCGGCTGCTCGCCGACTCCGCGCGTGACCGCGTGCTCGTTCTCATCACCGACGGCCAGGTCGGCAACGAAGACCATCTCCTCGCCCACCTGGAACCTCGGCTCCACGGTGTCCGCGTCCACACGGTGGGCATCGACCAGGCCGTCAACGCCGGCTTCCTGAACCGCCTCGCCTCCATCGGCCAAGGCCGCTGCGAACTGGTCGAATCCGAGGATCGCCTCGACGAGGCGATGGAGCACATCCACCACCGGATCGCCGCCCCGCTCGCGACCGACCTGTCCCTGCACGCCGACGGGCTGGAGATCGTCCCCGGCACCATGGCCCCGGCCCGGCTGGGCGCCCTCTTCCCCGGCGTGCCCCTGACGATCGCGGGGCGGTTCCATGGTGACCCGTCCGGCACGATCGCCATCCGCGGCACCGCGTCCAGCGGGACGCCATGGGAACAGCACGCCACCGGCATCGTCTCCAAGGATCCCGCCGCCACGTCCATCTGGGCCCGCGCCCATCTGCGCGACCTCGAAGACCGCTACACGGTCGGCGGCCCCGACGACCTGGAACAGCGCATCATCGAAACCTCTCTCCGCTTCGGCGTCCTGTGCCGCTTCACCGCGTTCGTGGCCGTGGACAGCCGGGTGGTCGCCGAGGGCGGCACCCCGCACCAGGTCGTCCAGCCGGTCGAATCCCCCCGCGGCTGGACGCCGCCCACGGCGGTCCCGAGAGCCGTACCCGCCGCATTCGCGGCCGCCCCGGAACCCTTCGCACCCCCAACGGTCACCGGCGGCATGCCCATCGGTGGCATGCCCGCCCCCGCAGGCCCGCCGCCAAAGAGCGCCGCCCCCTACGGCGCGCCACCGGCCGGCGCCGGAGTCTCCGGTAGGCCCTTCGGCAGATCCACCGGCAGGGACCCCGCCTCGCGACGGTCCCGCCGCGCTCCCGCCCTCACCGGGTTCCAGCAGGAACTGGCGAACGTCCTCAACCGCCTTCGCCAGGTCCCCGACGACCAGCGGCTCCACCATCTGCTGGGCGAACTCCTCCCGATCCTGGAGTCGATCGTCCAGCGCATGGAGGCGCAGTTCCTGGACGTCGCTCCCCTGGCCGCCCTCCGCGACGATCTACGCCGCCTCCAGCCCACCTCGGACCGGGCCACCATCAACGACCAATGGACCCGCACCCTGGAGGTTCTGGCCGACTTCACCGGAGAGTCCCCACCCCGCCGCCCCTTCTGGAAACGCCCCAAGTAACCCCGGCGGCGGGTGGTGCAGCTGAGGCGGGGGCCGCCTCTGGGAGGCAGCCCCCGCGTAGTCGAAGGAGGTCAGCTTTGCTTCGGGCGGCGGTGCAGGAGCGGGATCAGGTTGAGTGCCAGACCCACCACGGCAACGGCACTGACCAGGTTGACGCCCGGGTGGAACTCCGCGAAGCCGCCGCCGGCGGTCGTTCCACCCGCGACGAGCGCGGTGACCACGGCCAGGACGAGGGCGGCGCCGACCTGTCCCGAGGTCTGGACGAGGCCGGAGGCCAGTCCCTGCTCGGAGTCGTCGATTCCGTCGGTGGCCTGCGCCATGATCGAACTGAACCCGAACGCGAACCCGCCGCCCAGCAAGAGCATCGTCGGCAGGATCGTGACCACGTAGTGCGGGGCGTTCCCGGCCGCGGCCAGGAACCAGCCGTAGCCGAGGGTGAGGGACGTCATGGAGCTGATGATCAGGCGGGGCGTCCCGTATCGGTCGATCAGGCGTCCGACGAAGGGGGATCCGAAGGCGACGAGCAGTCCGGCGGGAAGCAGCCCCATGGCCATCTCCAGCGGCGACCAGTGCAGGACGTCCTGCAGGTAGAGCGTCATCATGAACTGGAAACTGAGGTACGAGCCGAACAGCGCGATGATGCTCAGGTTGGCGCGGACGATGGAGCCGATCCGCAGGATGCCGAGCCGGATCAGCGGGTGCCGCACCTTGTTCTCCGCGACGAAGAAGCCGGTCAGCAGGGCGGCCGCGAGCACGACGGAGCCGAGTGTGATGGGGGCCAGCCAGCCGCGGTCGGGCGCCGAGACCACGGTGTAGACCGCGAGCAGCATGCCGCCGGTGAGCGTCACGGCGCCGACGATGTCATGGCCGCCACCGGCCGCCGGCTTGTCCCGAGGGATCAGTGCGACACCCGCGACCAGGGCGATGACCGCGAGCGGGACGGGCGTCAGGAACGTCCAGCGCCATCCGAAGCCGGTCAGCAGCCCGCCCAGGATCAGCCCGGACGAGTAGCCGCTGGCGCCGAAGACGGAGAACACCGACAGCGCCCGGTTGCGCGCGGGCCCCTCCTGGAAGGTCGTGGTCAGGATGGACAGGGCGGTGGGCGCGGTGAACGCGGCGGCCAGTCCCTTGACGAAACGGGTGACGATCAGCATCGAACCGTCGTTCATCAGTCCGCCCACCAGGGACGCGACCGCGAACACGGCCAGCGCGGCGAGAAAGACCCGGCGGCGGCCGAGCAGGTCGGCGGTACGTCCGCCGAGAAGAAGCAGCCCGCCGTAGCCGAGGACGTAGCCGTTCACGATCCACTGCAGTGATGTGGTGGAAAGGCCGAGTTCAGCGCCGATCGACGGCAGCGCGACGCCCACCATCGAGACGTCGAGGGCGTCGAGGAACAGCACGGCGCACAGGACCGCGAGGACCCCCCACAGCCGGGGAGTCCAGGTCTGTTCGGGCAGCGCGCCTTCGGCGCCCCGCACACGGACGGTGGAGGCAGGTGAGGTGTCGGTCATAGTCACGTCGGAGGACAGTACATGCATATGCATCAAATGTCTACGCACTAATTTCTTAGGAATTTAATGTGAGTGCATCTGATGCGTGCGCATGGTACGATCCGCGGCATGGAGGCGAAGGCTGCTCTGGTCGCGCGATGGCGCGGGCTGGCGACCTGCTACAACACGGTGGCGTGCGCCCTGGACCGCGCCCTGCAGGACGCCCATGGCCTGAGCATGAGCGAGTACGAGACGCTCGACCGCCTTGTCGACCTCGACTGTGAGAAGCACCGCATGCAGGAGATCGCCGCCGCGATGTACCTCAGCCAGAGCGCCCTGTCCCGCACGGTCGCCCGCCTGGAGAAGCACGGCTACGTCAAGCGCGGCCTCTGCGAGAACGATCGCCGCGGCGTCTTCGTCGAGATCACCGAGGCCGGACGCCGCTGCCATGCCGAGGCCCGCGACACCCACCTGAAGATCCTCGCGGAGCACCTGACCTCCTGACCCGGAGAGATCACCTGGCCCCAGCCCCCGGAAGAGGCCCCGCACCGTTCCTCGACGGCGCGGGAGCCAGGCGGGGTGCTGCTGGTGGCCTGCTAGACCCGGCGCACGTCCGCTGCCCGCCCCGCACCGAGATCCACCTGTTCGCCCGGGCAGGCCCGATCAGCAAAGGCGCCCTGGTTCCCGTCAGCACCCATCCGGCGGCCGAGCAGGGCGGCGTTGTCCAACTGGTCGCCGAGCCCGCCCCCGGAGCCGCTCCCCCGAGGTGACCGCCTGGGGAGTGCGTTTCATGACCGGCCGTCGGGCAACCTGGGCCCTGGGCGAAAGCGGTCCGCGTACAACGGAGCCAGGAGCCGAGGCGTTGTGGGAGGTCGCGTGATCGCCACGCTCACCGGCATCGTCCGCAGGCCGTACGACCGCGCCGCGCTGGACGTCGCCGCCTTCGCCCCAGCACGGGCCGCGGCTTCATGACGGAGGACGTTGACCTGACCGCCCGCTACGCGTTCGGCCCCCTTGGGCTGCACCGTGTCGAGGCGGACGTTCAGCCGGGCAACGAACCGTCACACCGCCCCGGCTTCCGCCGTGAAGGCTTCTCCCCGGAGCTCCCCAACATCGGCGGCGTCCGGCGTGACCACGAACGCCGGGCGATCATCACCGGCATGACGACCAGCCCTCTTGCGCCCCGAACCTCCTCCCCCAGCCGGACGAGAGGAAGCCGCAGACGGCAGACCACTGAAAATCACACCCGCCCCTGCCGGGGCGTCCGAACCTTACGCCGGGCTGGATGCTTCAACTGCAGGAACCGCTGACTGGGCTGCCGTGCGTTCTCGTGAGCGTCCCCGTCTGGGCTGGGGAGGCTGGGCGCGGGCCGCGCGACGGCACGGGCGGCATCCCTCGTGCGCAGAGCCGGGCGCGGCCACCCAGCGACCCGCGCACCGGGGCGTCTTGAACAAGGCCGCGCAGTTGGCGGTCCTGGGGTCGTCTCAAGGCGGCGTGTGGGTGGCCTGGACATACAGATGGCACTTTGACGTCCCCATGTGTTCATGGCCTGGTCAGCCCCCATGTACAGGCGCGTATGACGGCCTTGGACGTCAATGGGTGGTGTTCGGCACCGGCGCCCTGGCGGGCTCCTGGACCGGCCGCAGAGATCGCGCGCCCGGCGGCCAGCCGGGCTAGGTCTTCTCCTCGCAACAGAAATCCGACGAAACCATAGACAACTGTCCGGATCAGGAGCTTTACATACCTGTATCAGGAGTGTCTTCAGCCCCACTGGTATTCCCATTTACCAACACAAACATAGCTTCGGATCTGTTGATATCGGTCCGTGGGACGAACGGCCGGTTTCGGCGGGGTTGCATGGTGGCTGCGGAAGTGGTCCGAGGCCGGCAGCAGCATCGCCCGCGATGGAGCCGGTGGAATGTCGTCCCGCGACGAAGGGAGGACATCATGATCAAAAAGATCGCCGCAACGGTGCTGACCGCTGCCGCCCTGAGCTTCGCCGCCGCCGGAGTCGCCTCCGCCGCCGACTCGGGCCAGCCCGGTCCCGGCAGCAAGCAGTGCATCCCCGGCCAGCAGGGCAACCCGCACCCTGGTTTCAAGGCCGGCGTCTGCACCAACCCGTGACAAGGCACCCGTTCCCCTAACGGCCTGCGCGGTCAGGAACGGGTGACGGTCCCCGGGGCCGGCCGAAGAGGCCGAAGCCGGGGACCGACTACATCCCGGCGACCGCGCAGCGGACGCCCTTGAAAAGACGTTGGGCGTGTTCGTCCTGAACGTCGTTCGGATAACGACAGTTCGGCCGTGGAGATGCGGGTTTCGGGGTCGATGTTCTGCGCAAATCTCGCCGGCTGATGTGGGCGGTGGGGCCGCGGGTGGGGCGGGTGATGGGCTGGACGGCTGGGGCCTGTTTCAAGAGTGCCGAATTGGCACCTGCCGCCCGCGCTGTGTCGCGGGCGCCGGGTCAACGTCTGGGTCTTTACGGGCTGTCCGTCGCGATAGGCCGGGAGATCACGGTGTGGCTTCGGCCTCGGCGCCGTTCGGCAGCAGGGCCAGGAGCTGTGCCGCATGGCCGGGCAATTCCACTTCTGCGAGTCCGGTGATGAGGTCCCTCAGCGGAACGGGCTGGTCAACCAGGACTGTGCCGTTGGACAGGAGCCGCGTGGGCACCGGTGTGCCGAGTTCGGCCTCGCTCAGGGCCGGTCCGCCGAGTGCGCACAGAGCGTCTCCTTGGGCACGGATGCGGTTCCGGAGCCCCGTGTTACCGCCGGCGAGCGCAATGACGCGTTCAATGGTCCATGTGTCGAGTGCCATGCGGTTGTCGTACGTGGTGTTGCCTCCCGAGGCGATTGCGGAAACGGCGGCGATGGTTGTGGCGTTGATGATGGCAACGTGCGCCAGAATCTGGTCGGCGTTCCATTCACCAGCCGGTGGGACGTGGCTCGTGGCGCCGGAGTCGGCCACTGTGGCGGCAGCGTCCAACAGCGCGCGGTAGGCGTCCCGCAGCGGCTTGGCATCCATCATTTCTTCTTTCCCGGGTCGTGCGCGGGGTGAACGCGACAGAGGTTTATGGCGACATCCGTCTCAGGCGTGCGCGCGAGACATTTCCCATGGCGCCTGGGGGAGAATTTCTCCGGTTTCGAGCAGCGACTTGAGGTTCGCCAGCACGGCCGGCCATCCGTGCGAAATCCCGTTGAACATCGCCTGGTCGGGGAGATTCTCGTGGGTGACGGTGAGGCGGACGATGTCGTGGTGCGGCTCGACAAGGAAGGTGACGACCGACGGCTCTCTCGGCGGTTCAGCGCCGGGGGTGTCCTCGAAGGTGATGACCAGGCGCGTCGGGGGCTCGGCCTTGAGCACTTGACCGACGACGTCGACTGCGCCTGATCCGTCGATGCGCCGGTGCTCCCAGGTCGAGCCCGGCTGCCAGTCCGAGACATTGGCATGTCCCCAGTAGCGCGCCGTCAGGTCCGCTTCCGTCAGGGCCTGCCACACCTGCTCCGCGCTTGCGCGGATGTAGGTGACGTACACGTAGGTCGGCACGGAGGTGGGTGCGTTGGTCATGGCGTACTCCTCTGCCTGGTTCTTGATGGCACTGATCGCTTGCAGGCGGGGCTTGTCGAACTCCGAGATCCAGCGCTCCTCGATCTCGTGGATCGGCGCCGGGTTGAGGTAGTGAAGCCGTTCCCGTCCCCGCCGTACGACGGTCACGAGGCCGGCCCGCTCAAGAACGTCGAGATGCTGGGTCGCCGACTGGCGCGCCATGTCCAGGCGTTCGCACAACTCGCGCAGCGTCTGGCCGTTGTGCTCGCGCAGGCGGTCGAGCAGGAGTCGCCGGGTGGGATCGGCCAGCGCTTTGAAGACCGAGTCCATCCCTCTCGCTTCGAGGCTCACGTTGACGATTATGCAGGTATCCACCTGCATATGTCCACCGATCGGGGTCACCGGGGATGTCCGCGGGATGAGCGGAGCGGCGGCCCACCAGCTCATACGGCTCTTCGGCCTGAGCGGCTTCGAGGTCGCACATCGCCCGGTCGTCCAGGATCAGCACGGCGAGGCTGGGGAGTTCGATTGACCGTTTGGGGTCGCCGAGCCGACCTCGGCGGCGCGGGTCACCTGCCTCGCCCCACTGACCCGGGGGGAGGTCCCGTCCCATTCCTCGACGGCGCGGGAGCCGGCCAGGTACTGCGACTGACCTGCAAGGACCTGGCGCGCGCCCGCCGCCCATCCCGCATCGAGACCTACCAGTTCGTCCGGCAGGCCGGGTCAGCGAAGGCGCCGTGGTCCCCATCAGCACCCATCCGACGGCGTTCGCCGCACCCGCCCCACCGGCAAGGGCGGTGGCATGCCCGTCCTCGCCGCAGCAGGGGGACGGGCCGTATGGGCAGCCGGTGCCCCTTAGCGGCTGCCCAGGATGTTCGAGTGTGCATAAAACTCCTCCCAACCAACCTTTGACCACTTTAAGTAATTGATCGGAAACAAAAAGTATTCAAACGAAGGAGTGATGGCCGCTCGGCTGACACGGCCACTCCGGGACACAGTGATCTCCCGCAAGCGCCGCAACGGCTGCGGACACCGCACTTGCCCCGTGCGGAGGCCCCACTGGCGCGTGCGCCACCCGCACGTCCGCGACACTGTCACCGGTGGACGGCGGCGCGGAGTGAGGCTGTGGGGCGAGGACCTTCGTCCCTTGATGGCCGGGACCCGCGATGTGTCTGGTGGAGGAAAGGACCGCCGCGGGGCGACCTGCACAGACGGTCATTCCAACGCCAGTACGGGGGGAAGTTCATGGAGACCGGAATCCTGATCAGGTGGGGCGCACCGAGGCAGGGGCGCGAGAAGGAGTCCCTCGAGCTCTTCCGGAAGTCCGCCGACTACTACAACCGTCTCGTCACGGACGGGAAGCTCACCTACTTCGAGCCCTTCATGCTCGGCAGTGGTGACTCCGAGGTCGAGGCCGGTTTCTTCATCCTCAAGGGAGAAGTGGCCAGCATCTTCGAACTGCTCGACAACCAGGAGTTCCGCGACCTGCTGGCACAGGGCAGCGTGCTGGCGGAGCACTACCGCTTCGACATGCTCGCAGTCGGCGAGAGCATTCAGCGGGCGCTCGAGGAGTACCAGCGGGCACTCACGACCGTGGGCGCCTAACCCACGACACGCTCAGGGCGGAACCCCCAGGGTTTCGCCCTCTTTTCATCACTGGCGCCCCTGGGGCCGCCGAGCAGATCAAGCACCCGCAGGCGCGGACGGGCGGCTCTCCTGTCAGGGGCGGATGCCATCATCGGGCGCGTGACGGACCACGACGAGTTGCTGAGGCGGGTCGCCGAGCGAGCACTCCGGGAGTCCGGTGGCGCGCTCCCACACGCCACCGCGGAACAGATCGAACAAGCCGAGGCGGCGCTCGGTTTCGCGCTGCCTCCGCTGCTGTCACGGCTCTATCAGGAGGTCGGCAACGGCGGGTTCGGCCCCGACTACCGGCTCCTGCCCCTGGCCGGAACCGACGGCCGCACCGCGGTCAGCGCCTACCTGGCGGAGCATGCTCCCGGCCGGTGGCCGACCGGTGTCCTTCCCATCCTCGACTGGGGCTGTGCCATGTACGCGGCAGTCGACTGCACCGACGCCCGAGCACCCGTCCTGCTCTTCGAACCCAACGCCGTGGAAGACGACTGGAGCGCCGCCTGGTTCGAGGACGCCGACAGCCTCGCCGACTGGCTCCAGGCGTGGCTCTCGGAAACCGGCTGGTACGAGGAGGAAGTCATGCTGAGCGAGGACTTCGCAGGCCCACAGCCCTGGCTCCCGGCCAGGCAACGATTGGGCTGACGGACCGAGTCGGCCCGCGAGGAGGATCGGACCGGATTTTGGCGGTAGCGGGCTGGGAGGCTGCGTTCGGTGTGGGCGTCCGGGCGTTGGCCTGCGTGGAGGCTGAGTGCAGAAGTTAGCGGTAGGCCCCGGCACTCGACCGGCGATGGTCGCGGCCATCAGGCCGCGACCATCGCCATTCCCAGGTCAGTCGTGCGGCGCGGTTGTGGATTACCGCTTTTGGGTGGGCTCGGTCGTCGGCTTGTTGCGCGGGCTGAACAGGAAACACAACAGGACAGCGGCCACCAGAACCATGGCGCACGCCACGAGGGTGGTCTGCATGGCGTGGACGAAGCCGGTGGCGAACGTGTCGGCGGTGAGGCGTTCGTACAGGCTGGTCGTGGTGGGGCTCAGGCCGCCGGGCGGCGTGGGCGGACTGTAGTGCCGCGCGGCGGCGGTGCTGTTGTCGACGAACCGGGCGCGCAGATCCTCTGGTAGCTGACCGGCGCGCTTCTCGGCCTCACTGTGCAGGGCCGCGGAGAGGCGGGCCGACAGCAGCGCGCCCAGCATGGCGGTACCGAGGACCCCTCCGACCTGCCGGATGGTGCTGGAGACACCGGAGGCCGCCCCGGCCAGTCGGGGATCGACGCCGTTCATGGTGGCCTGCTGCAGTGGCGCGAACGTGGCGCCGCTGGCGATCCCGATGATGGTCAAACCGGGCAGCAGGTTCCACGCGCTGCTGGTGGGGCCGGTCATGGCGACCAGCACCAGGAGGCCGACGGCCAGCAGGGTCGTCCCGGCCATCAGGATGTACTTGCCGCCGAACTTGTCCGACAGCCGTCCGGCGTACGCCGAGCCGGCCGCGGTGAGCGCGGCGTTCGGCAGCACCACCAGGCCGGTCTCCAGCGCCGAGTACCCGCGGGCCATCTGCAGGTACAGCACCAGCACGAACATGATGCCGATCATGCCGAGCTGGAAGACGAACCCGACCGCGTTACCGACCGCGAAGTCGCGCACACCGAACAGGGCCAGGGGCATCAGCGGCTCGTCGCGCCGGCGGTGCTGCCACAGGACGAACACCGCCAGCAGCACGGCGCCCAGGGCGATGACCGAGGTGATGGTGACCGGCCCGGTGATGGTGCCCCAGTCGTAGCGTTCTCCCTCGATCAGGCCGAAGACGATGCCGCCGAGCCCGGCGGTGGCCAGCGCGACGCCGACCAGGTCGAGCCGGTGGGTGCGGCCCGAGCGCAGGGGCGGCGCGAACCTCAGCGCCAGCACGACGGTGATGATTCCGATCGGGACGTTGATGAAGAAGATCCAGCGCCAGCTGAGGTGGGCGAGCAGGAAGCCGCCGGTGACCGGGCCGACGATCGGGGCGAAGCCGACGATCGGGGCGAAGCCGACGATCGCGCCGAACAGGCCGAACGCGCGGCCGCGCAGGTGCGGCGGGAAGATGGTCAGGATCGACGAGATGACCTGCGGGAACAGCAGCGCCCCGCCCAGTCCCTGCAGCAGCCGGGCGGTCAGTAGCCAGGCAGGTGAGTCGGCCGGTCCGCACAGCGCCGAGGCGATGGTGAAGGTGATGATCCCGATCACGTACAGCCGGCGGTATCCGAAGATGTCCCCCAGCCGGCCGGTGGTGATCAGCAGCACCGAGAAGACGGGCAGGTAGCCGTCGATGACCCACAGCACCTGGTCGTAGGAGGCGTCGATGCCGTGGATCAGCGTGGGAACGGCGACGTTGACGATGGATCCGTCGAGCAACGACATGAAGAAGCCGATGCACATGATCGCGAGAACCAGCCACGGACGCCGCGTGACCGGCCGGTCGGCGGATCGGAGAGGATCAGAAGGGCGGGCGCGTTTCGTCACCATCACAAAACACCCTTTTCCGGGATGTGATGAGTGACCTCCACCTTTCCCGCGTCATCGGGACCCGGGAGAAGCTGGTTGGCGAGGCGGAATGCCCAACGGTGAGAAGCCGGCTCGCGGCCCAGCACAGCGCGTTCAGCCCGCGTGTAGATCGTCGAGAGGTCGACCCGGGACGCGGACTGTCGATCCGCCCACGCCGGTGTTCGTCAAACGGTCGTTTCATCTGTGACGAACAGTCGAGGCCGGCGGCCGGGAACGCCCAGGAGGAAGCGTTCATCTGACCGTTCATTTTGTGTTAGCGCCCCGGCTTGATGATGAACACGTTTGCCGAACGCCTGGAGGCGCGAGCATGGCTCTGGTCGGACTCGTCCGGTCAGCACCAAGGATCAGGAGACCGCGCGCCAGCACGACGCGCTCGATCCGATCTGCATCAATGTCTTCTTCGAGGAGAAGCGTTCGGGCAAGTTGAAGGTCGACGAACGGCCCGGCCTGCAGGCGGCCCTGGACTACATGCGCCCGGGCGACATGCTGACCGTCCAGGAGGCCGACTGGCTCGGCCGCAACCTGCTGGAGGGGCTGATCGTCCTGAACGATCTGTTCCAGCGCGGCATCGCCGTCAAGGTGCTGGAAGGGATCGCGGCCGGTGAGCATACCGAACGCTCCCTCATCCTGGACCTGGCCCTCGCCCTGGCCGATGACCGGCGCCGCGACATCGTCCGCAAGCCCCGCAACGGCCTGGAGGCAGCCCGCAAACGGGACCGGGTCGGTGGACGGCGCCCGGTGGTCGACGACGACAAGCGCGCCGCGATCCTAGCCCGCCGCGAGCGCGGGGAGTCCATCCGCACCATTGCCGCCGGGGTCAAGGTCTCGGCCGGCGTCGTCCACAAGACCCTGACCGAGGCCCGGCCAGAAACCCGTGCAGAGGCCCAGGACGAGCAGTAGCTCGTGCTGGGCCCCGCTTTACCTGGTGCCTCAGGCAGCGTCGGTCGTCCATCATGCAGACGATCCAGCGGATCCGCCGCCACTGGGACGACATCCTTCGGGTCGGCGCCTCCATCCATACCGGCGCGGTGCGTGCCTACAACGTCATTCGCATGCTCTCCCGAGACGGCAACCCCACCCCGCTCGGGTTGGCCATCGCCCACTTCAGGCGCCTGCACAAGACCCTCCACGTGCTGTCCCACATCGACGACGAGTCCTACCGGCGCGGCATCAAGGGCCAGACCAGCCTGCAAGAGTCCCGCCACGCCCTGGGACGGTACGTCTTCCACGGCAAACGCGGCGAGTTGCGCCAGCGCTACATCGAAGGGATGGAGGACCAGCTCGGCAAGCTCGGCCCGGTCCTCGATTGCAGCCACGGGCAGGCCGCACCCGGGAGCTTCGCACCGCGTTTGGTTGCACATCCCTTGGCCGGGTCAGTGTCGGCCCGGGACTCCCATAAAGAAAGAGGGGCTGCTCCTGCGGCCCGAAATCTCCTCGACGAACAGCTCTATGGGCAGGTCGGACAACGCCAGGATCCGCACCTAACCAAGTGTCGGCGGGTGCTGTGCCGGACGGCGTCCCCAGGCCGAGATCAGCGGTGCGAGAGTCAGGTCGAGTTCGCCGGCGTGGATGGCGGCCAGGTGCGCGTCGATCTCGGCGTCGTCGGCCAACCCGGCCGCGAGCAGCTCGCCGCGCACGTGCCGTATGGTCGCCGCCTCCAACCGGTCACAGGCCGGCCCGCCGACCGGGAACGAGCCCACCGCGGCGACATCTACCAAGCCGGCCTCACGCAATGCCCGCGGCAGCGTCCGGCCGTAGCGCAGGTCCGCGCCGCGGCGCGTCAGCAGCTCCCGGACCGCGTCGCGCAGCCGGTTGGCCCGCCGCTGCGCAGGGCCGCTGTCGTCCAGGCAGGCCAGTGGCTGCAGAGCGGTATCGGCGTCCTCGACCAGCAGCCAACCGCCGGGCCGTAGCGCCGCCGCCATCGTGGCCAACGCTCGGGCCCGGTCGGGTACATGGACCAGCACGAGCCGGGCGTGCACCAGATCAAACGTCCCCGGCTCCGGGGGCGGATCAGCGGCGACGTCGTGCCGGCGCACCTCGTACCCGTTGCCCGCCTCCAGCCACGACGGGTCGATGTCGGTGGCCAGCACGTGCCCGGTCGGACCGACGGCCGCCGCGAGCGCCTCCGGGATACTGCGGCCACCGGCCCCCACCTCCCAGCAGCGCGAGCCGGCCCTGACCCCGAGCCGATCAAAGTGCGCGCGCGTCACACCGTCGAACAGCTCGGCCAGCCAGACGAATCGCTCGCCCGCCTCGGCGCGCGCGTTGTCCAGCAGATACCCGCGGGCGAATGCGGACTCCCCACCGGGCACGGCAGCCGCGCCGGTCGGATCCAGTCGGCCACCGACGTCAGGCAGGCGGGGCGAGGAGGTCATCACCACATTGTCAACCTCCCCCGGCCACCACGCCACGACGACGGGAGAGGGACATCTCACACAGCCGACGAATTATTCGGCCGCTTCGATCTCGGTGCGGGTGGTGGGGACCTCGACGGCGCGGCGGCTGCCGGTGGTGAGTTCGGGGACGTACTTGTAGATGGTGGAGCGGGAGACGCCGAGCAGCCGGGCGATGGAGGAGACGGTGTTCTCCGGCCGGGTGAGCAGGTCGCGGGCGTTGCGGATCTGCTCTTCGGTCATGGCCGGGGCCGGCCGAGGCGCTGGCCGCGGGCGCGGGCGGCGGCGAACTCGACCACCTCCGCCGGGACTTTCAGCGGAGTGTCCGCCAGTAACGTGCCCAGCATCCGGACCGTGCCCCACTGCACCGCGCCGCCCAACCGAGCTTGGTCGCCGGGCGCCGCTTGTCCGCCACCACCGCCCGCGCCTTCGCGTCCAGGCGGAAGAACTGCTCCAGCTCGCCGACCGTCACCTCATCACGGAACCGCCGATACCGCGCGACCTGCTCATCCGACAAGAAATCAACTGGCATGCCCCAGGAACGTAGAGCCCCGCCAACCGCACCAAGCCCGCCGTCACCGAACCGTCGTCAACCCCGCCGGGCTACCGCCAAAATCCGGTCCGATCCTCCTCGCGGGCCAGTCCAAGCACGCCGCCCAGACAGCCTGGGCTGACAAGCTCCTCACCAGCGAGAAATGGCGGAGCGGTGATCAGGGCTACGAGTTCGCGTCCGGCTGGGCCTGCGGCAGGGTGAGGCGCTCGGACTCCGCTGGAAGTTCATCGACCTGGACGGCGGGTCCGTGCGGGTGTAGTGGCAGCTCTCGCGGCTGAAGTGGCGGCACGGCTGCGACGATGTCGCCGCGTGCACTGAGGGCAAGCACCGGCGCCCGTGCCCGAAGGCGCGGCGGGTGCCCGGCCGGCGGCACACCTGCGTCCCGGCGGCCACCGAGCGGCTGTGCCCGAAGCGGACCAGCGGCGGGCTGGTGTTCCGCAAGCCCAAGCGGACGGTGCCGCTCCCGCCGGAGCTGGTGCCCGTGCTGAAGGCGCACCGCAAGCGGCAGCGTGAGGGGCGTCTCGCCGCGGCGAACGCCTGGGAGGACAACGACCTGGTGTACTGCCGGCCGAACGTGCGGCCGATCGATCCGCGCAACGACTGGAAGGACATCCTTGCTGCGGCCGGAGTACGGGACGCCCGGATGCATGATGGGCGGCACACCGCCGGGACACTGCTGATCGAACAGAGCGTTCACGTCCGCACCGTTCAGGAGATCCTCGGCCACCCCGACATCCGGCTCACCCAGCAGTACACCCACGTCGCTACGCCGAGGGCCCAGGATGGTATGCAGCGCATGGGACGGGCCCCGGGGGGGGGCGCCGTGATCATGGGAACTGCAACACGAATTGCAACCAGGACGACGAAGGACGCCCACCGGAATCAGGTGAACGCCCTGGTCACATACCGAGCCGCCTGTCGGAATCGAACCGACGACCTATTCATTACGAGTGAATCGCTCTGCCGACTGAGCTAAGGCGGCTTGCCGTGCGGAACACGGCTAGGTGAAGTCTAGCGGGTGTCGGGGGGTGGGTGCGCACGGGTTTCAGCCGCAGGTGGTTCCGTCCTTGGGCGGGTCGGTGGTGATGAGGTAGTCGTCGGTGGCCTTGGTGATGCAGGGGTTGCCCTGCAGGTAGGCGGTGTGGCCGTCGCCGTTGAAGGTGAGGAGGACGCCGCTGGAGAGCTGGTCGGCCAGGTTCTGGGCCCACTTGTAGGGGGTGGCGGGGTCGCGGGTGGTTCCGATGACGACGATGGGGGCGGCGCCCTTGGCGGTGATGGGTTTGGGTTCCTGCTTGGTCTGGACGGGCCAGTAGACGCATGGGAGGCCGCCCCAGACGACGAAGGCGCCGAAGCGGGGGGCGACCTTCTTGGCCTTGTCCGCGTACTTCCCGTAGGCGGCCAGGTCAGGCGGGTTGGGCTTGTCGACGCAGTTGACGGCCATGTTGGCGTCGGTCTGGTTGCTGTAGGTGCCGTCGGGTTTGCGTTCGACCATCTCGTCCGCGAGGGCCAGGAGGATCGTGCCGTCCGAGTTCTGCATCGCCTGGGTGAGGGCCTGGCGTAGGACGGGCCAGTACTCCTTGACGTAGAGCGCCCTGGCGATGCCCATCACGGCCAGGGCCTCGGTGACCTTGCGGGAGTCGCGCGTGTTGGTGAGGGGCTTGTGGTCCGTGGCGGAGAGGAAGGACTCGACCTTGGCCACGACCGCGTCGGCGGAGCCGCCGAAGGGACATGTGCCCGGCTTGACGCAGTCGTCGGCGAACGCGCGGAGGGCGGTTTCGAACCCCTTCGCCTGCTCGATCAGCAGTTCGGTGGAGGAGAGGCGGGGGTCGACGGCACCGTCCAGGACGAAGGCGCGGATGTTCTTGGGGAACTGTTCGGCGTAGAAGGCCCCGAGATAGGTGCCGTAGGACGCGCCGTAATAGGTGAGCTTGGAGTCTCCTAGGGCGGCGCGGAGGACGTCCATGTCGCGGGCCGCGTTGATGGTGCCGACGTAAGGGAGTTCTGAGCCGACTTTGGTCTTGCAGTGCTGGGCGAACTTCTTGCCTTCGGCGGCGAGGGCGGCCGTTTCCTTCGGGTCGTCGGGGGAGGCGTCCGTGGCGAAGAACTCGTCGAGCTGGGGGCCGGTGTTGCAGCGGACGGGGTCGCTGCCGGCCACGCCGCGCGGGTCGAAGCCGACGATGTCGAAGCGGCGGCGCAGGTCTCTCCCGAACGTCCTGCCGGCCTGCCGGACGAAGTCCACACCGGACCCGCCCGGGCCGCCCGGGTTGGTGAGCAGTGAGCCGATGCGGTTGGACTTGTCCTCGGCCGGCAGCCTGATGACGTGGATGTCCACTTTCTCGCCGGACGGCTTGGCGTAGTCCAAGGGGACCTGGACGGTCGCGCACTGGAACCCGTTGCCGCAGCCCTTCCAGGATGGTTTCTGCCCGTAGAAAGACCCGAGCCCCGCGGGGACGCTCGTCGACGGGCTCGCCTCCTGCTCGTCGCCGTCGCTGCATCCGGTGACCGTGGCCAGTGCCAGCACTGTGGCCACGCCGATGAACTTCGCTGCCCGCACCTGGACCCCGTCTCGTCATAGCGGCACGTACGCCGCCGCCTACGCTACGTCGGCAGAGCGGCGAGGGCCACATCCCTCCATGCCCGTGTCCGACGCCGTTGACCAGCCGGTTGACCCCTGCCCACGGGAAAACACCCATCTTCCGGGCGACCGCCCCGAAGCAGCGGCATGACGGTCTGGGGCACGTCCTTGCCGGCGAGCGTTGCACAACCGCGGGTGCGATGCCTGTCAGCCGAGGGCCTGGGCCACGGGGAGGTAGAGGCGGGCCGGGTCGTTCGTGATGGGCTCGCCGTACTCCATGATCGTCGTGGTGAACGCGGGGCGCAGACCGTGCCGCTCCGCCCAGCCGATCAGCTCCGGGTGACGGTGGTCGATGTCGAGCCTTATCGGGCCTTCGGGGACGACTTCCTCCACCAGCGCGAGCGCGGTTTCGGTGTCCTGCGCGATGACGGGGCCGACGATGACCACGCCGTCGTTCTTCCACGCACCGCCGTAGCCCACGACCCCGGTCTCGTCCCGGACGACCCGTAGCGTCTCGCAGAACGTCGGCAGCCCTTCGACCAGCTGCGACCGGTCGGCGCCGAAGACCTCGGTGTCGAGCGCATGGATTCCAGGCATGTCGCTTGCCTCTACCGGCACGGTCACACCCCGCTTGGACGGCCCGTCCGACTCACCCTTATACGCCGTGCACAGCCCCACGGCCCTGAACCCCAGCCGCTCGTACAGGGGGCGCCCGTACTCGGTGGCGGTCAGGCAGAGGCTGGCCGTGCCCGCGTTGTCCATCGCGTGGCGCATCAACCGGCCGCCCAGGCCACGCCGCTCGAACCGCTTGGCGACAAGCACCATGCTGATGGCCGTGACGTCCTTGCCGTATGGGGTCGACACCACCGTCCCGGCGAGTTCCCCGTTTCCGTCATCGATGCCGTAGACGTCACCGACCGAGAACAGGAACCGCCACTTGTGGTCTTCACGGCCCCATTCGCGGTCCTCGGCGAGCCGCTGACAGGCCCCAAGGTCGTCGATCGCGAGCAACCGCACGGCTCCGTCCAGCACGCTCATGGCCTGGACGCTAGATCGTCCCCAACCATCTCCACAACCGAATTACACGCGGCGAAGCCGGCGGCATTACCCCACGCGTTATCGCCTTCACGACCTCCCTCACGCGATCGTCGGGGAACGCCCGACGATCCGAGGGGGACCATGTCGCACACCGCGATTCCGGAGGCGGGAAGCCGTCCCGGGGAGGCCGCGCGGCCGCACGCCGCGTCCACCGGCACGCTGCTCGTGCTGCTCACCGGCATATTCATCACCACGCTCGACTTCTTCATCGTCAATGTGGCGATTCCTGATATCCAGGCCGATCTGGGTGCGGGCACGACCGCGATCCAGTGGGTGGTCGCCGGGTTCGGGCTGGCGCTCGGCGGCGGGCTCATCACCGGCGGACGGCTCGGTGACCTGTTCGGACGCCGCCGGATGTACGCGCTCGGCCTGGCCGTGTTCACCGCCGCGTCGCTCGCGTGCGGGGTCGCGCCGTCCCCGGGCACGCTGATCGCCGCCAGGGTCGTACAGGGGATCGCCGCGGCGCTGCTGATGCCGCAGGTCCTCGGCATCATCAACGCCGCCTTCACCGGCGAGCGGCGCACCCGCGCGTTCACCGCCTACGGGCTGGCGCTCGGCCTCGGCGGCGTTTTCGGGCAGCTCATCGGCGGTGCGCTGATCCAGGCCGACGCGCTCGGCAGCGGGTGGCGCAGCATCTTCCTGATCAACGTCCCGGTCGGCGCGGTGACACTGGCGCTGGTCCGCCGGACGGTCCCGTCCCAGGCCGCCGCGCGGAACACCCGTCTGGACGCCGCCGGAACCGTCCTGGTCACGCTCGGCCTCGTCGCGCTCGTCCTGCCGCTGATCGAGGGACGCCGGCTCGGCTGGCCGGCGTGGACGTGGGAGTCGCTCGCGGCAGCGGCCGTCCTGCTGGCCGCGTTCGCGGTGCACCAGCGGCGCCTCGACCGGCGCGGTGGCGCACCGCTGGTCGCGCCCGCGCTGTTCCGCGAGCCCGCGTTCCGGGTCGGCAGCGGCCTCGCCCTCGTCTACACGCTGGCCATGGCGTCCTTCTTCCTCTACCTCGCCCTCTACCTCCAGCAGGGACGCGGGCTCAGCGCCCTGGAGTCGGGCCTGCTGTTCGTCGCCCTGGGCGCCGGCTACCTCGCCGCGTCCACCCGGGCCACGGCCGTCGCCGCGCGGCTGGGACGGCAGGTCCTCGCGCTCGGCGCGCTGATACAGGCGGCCGGCTGCCTGCTGCTCATGGACGCCCTGGGGCACGGCATCGCCTGGCTCATCCCGGGCTTGGCCCTGGCCGGGGCGGGCATGGGGTTCGTCGTGGCGCCGCTGTCCGCGCTCGTGCTGTCCGGGGTGACGGACCGGCACGCGGCCTCGGCCTCGGGCGTCCTGGCCACGGCCCAGCAGGTCGGCAACGCCCTGGGCGTCGCGGTGGTCGGCATCGTCTTCTACGGAGCCGCGGGCGGCGTTCCGGACGCCTTCCGGGCGTCCCTCGTCCCGCTCATTGCCTTCTGCGCGGCTACCGCGGCCCTTGCGCAGTTGCTCCCGCGCCGGTGAGCCGGGTCGGCACACGGTGAGCTCAGCCGGCGTCGCCGGGCCCGGTTCCGGATGAGTACGAGGCCCACGAGATCTAGGTAGAAGGACCCATCCGGTGCGAATCAGTGCGCCGCAGGATGAGGCGATCGTTCTGTCTGGAGGGCGCATGAGATTCCGCTTGCCGAAAACCTGTGCTGTGCTGCTGCTCGTCGTCGTCGCGGGCTGCGGGAGCCCCGCCGCCGGGCCTGATCTGTGGAGGACGAAGGTCGCTCCATGGCAGGTGGAGGTCGAGGACGCGTCGGTAAGGGTCGATCCCCAGGTGGTCACGATCGGCCCCGATGACGTGTGGGTGTTCGGCGGGCGCGGCCCGGCGGACACGACGCGGTGGCCGGTGGCGAGGCACTGGAACGGCCGGAGTTGGAGCAAGGTCGACCTTCCCGGCGGACGGAGCGGCGCGATCCTGGCGGCCGGGGCGTCCTCGGCGTCCGACGTGTGGGCGGTGACCTCCGGCGAACCGGACTCGGCCGTCCTCCACTGGGACGGTGCCCGCTGGACGGTCGCCCAGCGTCTCCCCGGCTTCACCGTGACGACCATGGAGGTGTTCTCCCCGCAGGACGTCCGCGTCTACGGCTCCGGGCCGTCCGCCACCGGAACGGTCTGGAGCCGCACGGCGGAAGGGTGGTCGAGGAGCGGGCTGCCGTTCCTCATCTCACGCACCAGCGCCCGTTCCGCCCGGGACATCTGGGCGCTCACCTTCGAGGAAAAGCTGTACCACTACGACGGCACCGTCTGGAAGGCCGTCCCGCTGGACGGTGTCCTCCCCGCCGGCAAGACGCATCACCTCATGGAGATCACCACTACGGACACCGGGATCTGGATCACCGCCGAGGGCGGCGGCAGTCCGTTCCGGGGTGGTCCACCCCAAAGTGGTTCACCCCAAGGTGAACCTGGCGGCCCCGATCTGACGTCCCTGCTCGTTCACGGCGACCCCGAAGGCGGCCGCTGGACCGCCGAAAGCCTCATGGACAGGACGGGACGGCTCAACGAGTTCGCCGCACCGATCATCGACCCGGACGGCGGCGTATGGCTCATCGGTTCCACCGACGTCAACGCCTACGACTCCGCGCTCGCCCACCGGACCCCGGACGGCGCCTGGACCCGGACCAGGATCCGCGCCCCCCGCTTCGGCTTCTTCGAGGTGCGCGCCTTCGCCCGGATGCCGGGCGGCACACGCTTCCTCGTCGCGGGCATGAACGATGAGGACGGCGCGATCCTGTCCACCCGGTGAGCCGGTCAGGTCGCGTGGCCGTCGCCCGGGCCGTACATGGCGTCGTGCTGCCGGCGAGGCGAGCAGACCGAGGCGGACGGGCACGAGCAGCGGCGGGACCCCACCTTCACGGTCACCCGGTCGCCGGGCACGTTGTAACCGATGACCTGCCCTTCTCCCTCCGGCGTGCTCACCCGCGCCCCGAGGCGCGGCGCCTTCTCCTTGAACTCCATGTAGAGGGGGTGCTCGTATTTGAGGCAGCACATCAGGCGGCCGCAGGCGCCGGCTATGCGGAGGGGATTGACGGGCAGGTCCTGGTCTTTCGCCATCCGGACGGAGACGGGTTCGAAGTCCTTGAGGAAGGTGGCGCAGCAGAGGTCGCGGCCGCAGGGGCCTATGCCGCCCTGGAGGCGGGCCTCGTCGCGGGGGCCGACCTGGCGGAGTTCGACGCGGGCCTTGATGCCGCGGGCCAGGTCGCGGACGAGGGCGCGGAAGTCCACGCGGTTCGGGGCGGTGAAGTAGATCTTGAAGATGTTGTCGGCGTCGAGGTAGTCGACGCCGATGACCTTCATGGGGAGGTCGTGCTTGCGGATGAGGCGCTTGGCGATGGAGCGGCCCTCGGCGCGGCGGCGGCGGTTGGCCTCGTCCCGGGCGAGGTGCTCGTCGGTGGCAAGGCCGGCGCATTCGGGGAGGCCGCCGATGTCCTCCGGCACCCACTGCGGGGCCCAGACGCATTCGGCGACCTCGGGGCCGGAGTCGGTGGGGACGAGGACCTTGTCGCCGACGCCCGGGGAGTGCGGGCCCGGGTCGAGGTAGTAGAGCCGGCCGTAACGGGTGAAGCTGACGGCCATCACCATGCCCATGGTTTCGCTCCGTTCGCCCAGTTTCCTGTGGCCCCACGTTAGTCCGCCGGGCGCACGCGTCACCAGGTGGCGTCGGCGAGGTCCTTTCCGGGGACGGCCGGGACGCCCTGCGCGTAAAGGTCGCCGGCGGTCGCGAGGAGGGACCGGCCGGTGTCGAGGTCGGTCAGCGGGCCCGTCACCTTCTGGCGCCACAGGACCTTCGTGGGCTTGCCGGTGAGGGTGAAGCCCTGGAGGGTCAGCTCGGAGTTCGTCACCGTGCCGGCGACCACGGCGTCCTTGGTCAGGACGGCGTTAGCACTGCCCTTGGGCAGTGTCATGACGGCCTTGCTGAGCTTCAGGTCTCCGGCGGCGCCGTTGGTGTCGAGGGTGCGGAGCTGCGGCTTGGACGAGCCGGCCGGGGTCCAGACGAAGGCGAGGGTGGCCCCGGACCAGGAGAGGCTGCCGACGCGGCCGGGCGCCTTGGTCGCCCATGCCTTGTGGGCGCCGGTGCCGAGGGTGAGGACGTCCACGCGGCCGTTCTTGCCCTTGTAGGTGACGTAGGCGATGCGGTCGCGGGTGACGGCGATGTCCGACCAGGCGGTGGAGGCGCCGGGGACGGTGGCCTTCGGGATGTCCTTGAGGTCTTGCGGACGTCCGTCGTCGCCCAGGTGGAGGCGCTGGAAGGTCACCTTGCCGCCGCCGTAGGACGCGACGATGTACGAGCCGTCCTTCGCGGCGGCGACGCGGTGGAAGCGGCGGCCCTGCGGCGGTGCGATGGGGACGCCCACGTCGGCGCCGGTGTGCGCGTCACGGACGAGCAGCGCGGTGCCCGGCCGGGTGATCCCGACGATGAACCGCGGGTCGGTGTGCTCGGCCTTCGCGGCCGGCTTGGCCTCGTGCTCCTCCTTGGCGGCGCGCTGGTGGCGGTGCACCACATCGACGCCCCCGCCGATGAACAGCGCCGCGGTCGCGGCCGCGGTGAGCGGGATCAGGCTCTTCCACGAGCCTAGACGTGTCCCCTGGTCCTCGCGCCTGCCGTCGTCCATGGGTTCGCCCTGCACCTACCTGTCCACTCTCGGGGTACCGCGTCGTTTCTATCTCATCTCCATCATTTACATCGCCACAAAAGCCCATGAAGCGGGAGTTACCACATCGACGCGAACCCGCAAGCCCGGCACGACCGCGGGCTGCGAGACGCAGGGTAACGGACGCCCACGGCTCCTCACAGCGAGCCCCCTCAACCGAGGGAGGCCCGGACCGCCTCCACCAGGGAGGAGCGGTAGGACGTCCCGAACAGGGCCACGTGGACGAGGAGGGGATGCAGCTGGTGCAGCGGGACGCGTGCCCGCCACCCGTCCGCCAGGGGCGCCGTCTCGTTGTAGGCGGACAGCACCGTTTCGAGGTGGGGCGTGCCGAACAGGGCCATCATGGCGAGGTCTGTTTCGCGGTGGCCGCCGTGCGCCGCGGGGTCGATGAGGAGGGCCCGGCCGTCCGTCCACTGGATGTTGCCCGACCACAGGTCACCGTGGATGCGGCTGGGCGGTTCCGGCGGCCCGGCCAGGTCTGCGATGTCCGACATGACGCGCTCGATGAGACGGATGTCGGCGGACGGCAGGTGCCGCGCGCCGCGGCGGAGGAACGGCTCCAGGCGGCGTTCGGCGTACCAGGCCGGCCAGTCACGGTCGTCCAGCGTGTTGTCGAGCGGGAGGTCGGCGATGAAGCCGTCCCAGGGCGCGCCGTAGGCATCCGGGCGGTTGCGGGTGTGCAGGGCGGCCAGCTCACGGCCGAGGCGTTCGGCGGCCTGCCGGGACGGCGGCGTGGCCGGCAGCCACGGCAGGACGAGCATGTGATCGTCCGCCGCGACCACGTCCGGGACGGGCGTGCCCGGCCCCGCCTCGCCCAGCCAGCGCAGCCCGGCGGCCTCCGCCGCGAACACGCCGGCCTGGTCGGCGGCCGCCTTCACGAACACCTCGCGGCCGCCGGCCAGGGACGCCCGGTGCAGCGTCCAGGAATGGCTGGAACCGAGGTCGCGCACCTCGCCGACCCCGGTGCCGAGGAGCCGCTCCAGCCGGTCGCGCACTCAGCCCTCCTTGAGCGCGGTGCGGATCTCCTCCAGGAGGCCGGGCATCGCCGCCTCCACCTGCTCAAGGACGAGGTCGAAGTCGGCGCGGTCACCGTAGTACGGGTCGGGGACGTCGAGGTCGCCGTCCGCGTCCGGGTCGAATTCGCGCAGCAGCCGGATCCTGCCGCGCGCCCCCTCGTCCGGGGCCATCGAGCGCAGCGCCCGCAGGTGCCCCTCGTCCAGTGCCAGGATCAGGTCGTACCGCCCGAACCAGGACGGTGCGAACTGGCGGGCGATGTGCGCCGACCGGTAGCCGGCCCGCTCCAGCGTCGCGACCGTCCGCTCGTCGGCCTCGTTGCCGACGTGCCAGCCGCCGGTGCCCGAACTGTCGACCTCCACGTCCAGCCCCTCGTTCTCGACGTGGTGGCGCAGCACCCATTCGGCAATCGGGGAGCGGCAGATGTTGCCCGTGCAGACGAACGTGACGCGGTACGACATGCCCCCATCATGCCCGAGCCGGCCGAAGCTCGATGATGACGGTGCCCACGCCCGGAGCACCGTCCCGGGAAAAGGGGGCGGCCCCCCGACCGTGACCGGTCGGGGGGCCGCCTTCGGGTGGCGTCAGTATCGGACGGCGTTCAGCGCGTCCACGATGCCGTTGCCGAAGAAGCCGTTCTGCTCCTTCGAGCCCTCACAGGTCTGCGTCGAGGTCCGCTTGGCGCCCGACGAGGTGTACCACTCGTACACGAACGTCCGCGGGCTCGGGCATTCCTTGGGGGTCGCCGTGCCGAGCAGCGCGCGCTCCACGACGTCCGGGTTCAGGGTCAGGCCGCCGTTCCGGCGGTCCGGGTGCCCGTACCTGCTGACGATCAGCGCGGCGACGCCGGCGGCGTGCGGCGAGGCCATCGAGGTGCCCTGCAGCGACGAGTAGTAGGCGCACTTGCCGTCCTTGCAGCTGCGGATGACGTAGGACACCTTCGGCGTGCCGTCCGGGTTCAGCTCGCCGCGCTCCTTCGCGAGCCGCTCGGGGTAGGCGGCCCAGACGCCGCCGCGGTCGTCCGGCCGGCTGGCGGCGTTGTCGACCTTGTCGCCGCCGGGCGCGGCCACCGCCACGTACCCGTTGCCGAAGCTGCTGTAGTACGACTTGCGGGTGCTGGGGCCGGTCGCCGAGACCGGGATGACGTTCTCGCCCTCGGACGGCATCGACACGCAGCTCGCCGGGACCGTCCGGTCGTACGGCGCCTCACCCGGCACGGACGGGAAGTCCGGGCTGGTCGCGTCCAGGTTCGTCTTCGTGTAGTCGACGTAGTCGTTGCCCGCCGCGGAGACCAGCGTGACGCCCCGGTCGTGGGCGAAGTCCAGGGCGCGCTGCGTCGCCTCGATGATCGTGCGCTGTTCGAGCTGGTTCTCGGGGCTGTCGGCGGGGTTGTTCTCGCAGTTCCAGAGCCACGGGTCGATGTAGTACGACATGTTGACGACGTCGATGCCGTTCTTGGCCGCGTACGTCAGGCCGTCCACGGTCGGCTGAAGGAAGAAGAGACCGGAGTCCTGGCCGACGCGCAGGTTGACGATCGACACGTTCGGCGCGACGCCCGCCATGCCGAACCCGTTGCGAGGCGAGGCGATCGTGGACGCGACGTGCGTGCCGTGGCCGCGGTCGTCCCAGTCGTTGGGGTCGACGCACGACGTGAACTCGCACGGGCCGTCGAGCTCGTTGCCGTCGGCATCCGTCGGGATGTCCTGGGTGAAGTTGCGGCTGAGCTTGCGGTTGAAGTTCGGCTTGATGTCCGGGTGGTCGCCGTCCACGCCGGTGTCGAGGATGCCGACCAGCACGCGCTTGTCGCCCGGCTCCTTCTTGTACGAGCCGTCCGGCGTCGCGTGGATCTGCTTCATGTCCCACTGCAGATCGGCCAGCGGCTCGCCGTCCTGCGACGAGGCGCTCTTGGCCGACACCGTCTTCCCGGTGCCGGTCATCTGCTCGACCTTCGAGACCTTCGCCTTCGCCTTCGCCGGCTTCGGCGCCTCGCCGATGATCCGGTTGTGCGCGACGCCCTCAAGCGCGCGCTGCTTCATCACCGCGTGGATGAACTCGGGGTTGTCGGAACGGACGGTCGCGACGCCCACGTCACGGTTCTCGTGGACGACCTTGCCGCCGGCCGCCTGGACCGCGTGATGAGCCTGGCCGAGAGAGACGTGCTCCTTGTAAAGGACGACGTACTCCGACACCTGACCCTTCGCCTGCGCGGGTTGTGGTTCCGCTGATGCTGGCACCGCGAGCGCCGTCATGGTGGTGACGGCGCACGCGGCGGAAATCAAGGCTCGCCGCAAAGCTGACCTCCTGGCAGTGGGGGAGCTAGCCCGGGATTGGGGCACAAGCCTGCCGAAGGTACGGGAGCGACTGTTGAGTCTTGCGTACGGTTGTATAACGAATAGGGAGATCTCTTGTAAGCCGTGTCAGCCGGTGCGGAGCGCCAGGGTGAGCGCCTCGACCGCCAGCAGCGGGTTCACGTTCGCGTCCAGCCGTTTCCGGCAGGCCATGATCGCGTCCAGTCGCTTGAGGGTGTCCTCGGGGCGGCCGTTCTGCGCCGCCGTCCGCAGCTCCGGGCCCAGCTCGGTGTTGACGAGGTCGGTACCCGCCCCCATCTGGAGGGTCAGCACGTCCCGGTAATAGGACGCGAGGTCGAGGAGCGTCCGGTCGAGGGCGTCGCGCTCCAGCCGTGTGGCACGCGACTTCTGCCGGGCCTCCAGGTCCTTGAGCGCCCCGGCCGTGCCCCTCGGCATCCGTCCCTTGGCGCTCTCACCGAGGGCCTGCCGCAGCGCCGACGTCTCCGCCTCGTTCAGCTCCTCCGTCTGCACCTTCGCCTCCGCCTTCGCCGCCGAGACCAGCGCCTCCGCCGCCGCCACCGCCGGGCCCACCGCCGTCAGCCGGCGCGGCACCGCCAGCACCTCCGCGCGCCGCCGGCGCGCCCGCGGATCGGTCGCCAGCCGCCGCGCCCGGCTGATGTGGCCCTGCGCGGCCCGCGCCACCACGTCCGCCGTCTCGCGGTCCACCCCGTCGCGCAGGGTGAGGACGTCCGCGACCGCGTCGATCGGCGGCGTCCGCAGCGTCACCAGGCGGCACCGCGACCTGATCGTCACCAGCAGATCGTCCGGGGACGGCGTGCACAGCAGCCACACCGTCCGGGCAGGGGGCTCCTCGATCGCCTTCAGCAGCGCGTTCGCCGCCGCCTCCGTCGCCCGGTCCGCGTCCTCGAACAGGACGATCTGCCAGCGGCCCCCGGACGGGGACGACGACGCGCGCAGCACCAGCGCGCGGGCCTCCTTCACCCCGTACGACAGGCCCTGCGGGCGGACGACCTCCACGTCCGCGTGCGTGCCCTGCAGCACCTGGTGGCAGGACGCGCAGTGCCCGCAGCCGCGCGGCGTCTGCGCGCACTGCAGCGCCGCCGCGAACGCCCGCGCGGCGGCCGAGCGCCCCGCTCCGGGAGGACCGGTGAACAGCCACGCGTGCGCGAGCCCGCCCGTCCCCTCGGCGGCCGACGACAGCTGCGCGACGACGGGCTCCTGCCCCACCAGGTCATCCCACACGCTCATGGATAGAGGCTAACGGGGTCAGGCGTCCCGGATGGCCGGGAAGGTGCTCGTGGCGTCCTCGGTGCCCGCCGGGACGGGGTCGGGGAGGATCTCGCGGATCCGGTACTGGATCTCGCGGCTCAGCTCGCCCTGCGGCCGGCTCGCGTCCAGGATCAGGTACCGGTCCGGGTCGGCCTCGGCGAGGGCGCGGAACCCGGCGCGGACGCGTTCGTGGAAGTCCTGCGGCTCCGACTCGATCCGGTCGGCGGGCGCGGGCAGCCGCCGCAGCCCCGCCTCCGGCGGGATCTCCAGCAGGACGGTCAGGTCCGGGACGAGACCGCCGGTCGCCCACGCGTTCACCCGGGCGATGTCCTCGACCGGCTGCCGCCGCCCGAACCCCTGGTAGGCGAGGGACGAGTCGACGTACCGGTCGCTGACGACGATCGCGCCGCGGTCCATCGCCGGCTTGATCACGTTGGCGACGTGGTCGGCGCGGTCCGCCGCGTACAGCAGGGTCTCGGCGCGGTCGGACAGCCCGGTCGTGTCGCGGTCGAGCAGCATCGCGCGCAACCTCATGCCGATCTTGGTGGCGCCGGGCTCGTGCGTGGTGACGACGTCGTAGCCGTGGTCGCGGAGCCAGATCGCGGCGAGCCGCGCCTGCGTGGTCTTGCCCGCTCCCTCGCCGCCCTCGAACGCGATGAGCACGCCGCGGTTCCGGTGGACGGGCTGGGGCTCGGCGGCGGCCTGCTCCGGCGGCGTGTAGATCTCGCCGTGCAGGGCCGCGTGCAGGTCGGGGACGAGCGGGATGCCGCGCCGGTCGTCCGCCCGCCGGTAGGCCAGCAGCCCGGACAGCAGGGCGCCGGCGGCCGCGATCAGCAGCGCCGCGCTGGAGCCCGCGAAGTCGTGGCCGCCGTCGCCGAGGTCGATGCGGTGCGTGCCGATTGCCCCGGTGACCAGCGGGGCGGCGATGAACGCGACCAGCGCGGTGACGAGCGCGACCGAGCGCAGGTAGGCGGGCGGGCGGACGTCCTCCGGCGTGTCGGGGTCGGTCACCGCGGTGGTGGCCGTCGACCAGGCGGCACCGGCGAACACGCCGAGGAACGCCGTCATGAACACGACGACGACGAGGTTCTGGACGAGGGCGAGCACGCCCAGCGCGAGCGCGGCGGCGACCACGGCGAGGCCGTTCAGCCGCCGGCGGCTGAACGGGACGAGGACGCGGGGGCCGAGGAACACCCCGAAGCCGAAGCCGATCGCCAGCCCGGCGAGGACGGTGCCGTAGCCGGCGTCTCCCCCGCCCAGCACGCCGGTGTGGACGCGGGCGACGGCGGCGACGGCGCCCCCCGCCAGGAACGCCCCGGCGATCGCGAGCCCGAGGCCGCGCGCGGCGGCCGTCCCCGGCCCCTGGAACAGCAGCCTCAGCGGGGCCGGGACCGCGGGCATCGCCCTGACCGGGATCTCCCGGACCGCGGCGACGGCCGCGGCCGAGACGGCGAAGATCCCCGCCGCCACGTAGAGGGCCAGGTCGGCGCGGGAGCCGCGGCCGAGCGTCCCGTCCGCGATGAGCGCGAGGACGGCGAACAGCACGGCGGCGGCCGGGGCCGGGCCGTAGATCACGCGGGTGGCGGTGCGGTGCGCGCCCGGCTCCCCGTCCGGGTCCGGGACGAGGGCGGGCAGCGCCGCGCGCGCCGCGCACACCCACAGCAGGCTCAGGCAGCCGACGAGGAACGCGGCGGCGAGCGTCCAGGCCGCCAGGTCCACCAGCGGCACCGTCACGATGATCACCAGCCGCAGCACGTCGGCGATCAGCAGCATGAGCCGGCGGTCGACACGGGCGGCGAGCAGGCCCGCGAGCGGGGCGAGCAGCACCGCCGGCAGCAGCATCAGCGCCAGCGTCCCGCCGATCGCCTGCGCGCGCACGGCGAGGTCCTCGTCGCGGGTCAGCATCGCGACCATCGCGGTCAGCGCGGGGACGGTGAGCCACTGCGCGAGACCGGCCAGCGACAGCGCGGTCCGGAGCCGCCGGAACGGTCCGATCGGCGGAAGTGACGAAACGCCCGGCGGCGGTGACGCTGCGGGGTGCGGCCGGGGTGCGCCCGTTCTGGTCATGTCGGTCAGGGTATCGGCGCCGATGTCCTTATGAACCGGACTTCGCGGAGGTTCGGCGGCGGGTTGCCGTCTTCTTCTTGGCGCCGCCCGCGGCCACCTTCTCCCGGCGCTCCGCGAGCAGTTCCGCGGCCCGCTGAATCGTGATCGACTCGACCTCGTCGCCCTTGCGGAGGCTCGCGTTCGTCTCGCCGTCGGTGACGTACGGGCCGAACCGCCCCTCCTTCACCACCACCGGCTTCTCGCTCGCCGGATCGACGCCCAGCTCACGCAGCGGCGCCGCCGCCGCGGCCCGGCGGCCACGCTGCTTCGGCTGCGCGAACAGCTCCTTCGCCCGCTCCAGCGTGACGGTGAACAGCTCCTCCTCCGAGCCGAGCGAACGGCTGTCGGCGCCCTTCTTGATGTACGGGCCGAACCGCCCGTTCTGCGCGGTCACCGGCTCGCCGTCCAGCTCGCCCAGCGTGCGCGGCAGCGACAGCAGCTTCAGCGCGTCGTCCAGCGTGATCGTGTCGAGCGACATCGACTTGAACAGCGAACTGGTGCGCGGCTTGGGGGCGTCCGCCTTCTTCGTCCGCTTCCTGCCCTCGGGGGCGGGGGGCTGCTCCGGCAGGATCTCGGTGACGTACGGGCCGAACCGTCCCGACTTGGCCACGATCGTGTGGCCGGTCGCCGGGTCGGTGCCGAGATCCCGGTCGCCGGACGGCTGCGCGAACAGCTCCTCCGCCTTCTCTGCGGTCAGCTCGTCCGGCGCGATGTCGTCGGGGATGTTGACGCGCGCGCCGTCCCGGTCGAGGTACGAGCCGTACCGCCCGACCCGGACCACGATGTCGGTGTCCCTGATCGGGAACGAGCTGATGCCCTTGGCGTCGATGTCGCCGATGTCGCCGACCAGCTCCTTCAGGCCCTCGGCCCCGTTGTCGCCGTAGTAGAACCGGTTCAGCCACGGGACGCGCCCGGCGTTGCCGCGCGCGATCTCGTCGAGACCGTCCTCCATGTGCGCGGTGAAGTCGTAGTCGACCAGGTTGCCGAAGTGCCGCTCCAGCAGGTTGACCACGGCGAACGCCAGGAACGACGGGACGAGCGCCGTGCCCTTCTTGAACACGTACTCGCGCGCCAGGATCGTCCCGATGATCGAGGCGTAGGTCGACGGCCGCCCGATCTCGCGCTCCTCCAGCTCCTTGACCAGGCTGGCCTCGGTGTAGCGGGCCGGCGGGCGGGTCGAGTGGCCCTCCGCGTCCACCGCGTTCGCGGTCAGCGCGTCGCCCTCCGCCAGGTTCGGCAGCCGCCGCTCCTGGTCGTCCCGGTCGGTGGACGGGTCGTCCGCGCTCTCCACGTACGCCTTCAGGAACCCGTGGAAGGTGATCGTCTTTCCGGTGGCGCCGAACTCGGCCCGCTCGCCGCGGGTCGACAGCCCCGCGACCCGGATCGACACCGACTGGCCCACCGCGTCCTTCATCTGGGAGGCGATCGTCCGCTTCCAGATCAGCTCGTACAGCCGGAACTGGTCGCCCTTCAGCCCCGTCTCCGCCGGGGTGCGGAACGTGTCGCCCGCCGGGCGGATCGCCTCGTGCGCCTCCTGCGCGTTCTTGACCTTGGACGCGTAGACGCGCGGCTTGTCCGGGACGTACTCGCCGCCGAACAGCGACGCCGCCTGCCTGCGCGCCGCCGTGATCGCCGTCTCCGACAGCGTGATCGAGTCGGTGCGCATGTAGGTGATGAAGCCGTTCTCGTACAGCTTCTGCGCGACCGACATCGTGTACTTCGCGGAGAAGTTCAGCTTGCGGCTGGCCTCCTGCTGGAGGGTCGTCGTCCGGAACGGGGGGTAGGGCTTGCGCGTGTACGGCTTGCGCTCAACGGACGCGACCTCGTAGGGCCTGCCGCGCAGCCGCTCGGCCAGCGCGCGCGCGGCGGGCTCGTCCAGGTGCAGCACGTCCTTCGTCTTCAGGGTGCCGTCGGACGCGAAGTCGCGGCCCTGCGCGACGCGCCTGCCGTCCACGCTGACGAGCCCGGCCTTGAAGACCTTCGGCTCCTCGTCCGCACCGGTGTCGAACTGTGCCGCGATGTCCCAGTAGTGGGCGGGGACGAACGCGATCCGCTCCCGCTCCCGCTCGACCACCAGCCGCGTCGCCACCGACTGCACCCGGCCCGCCGACAGCTTCGGCATGACCTTCTTCCACAGGACGGGGCTGACCTCGTAGCCGTAGAGGCGGTCCAGGATGCGGCGCGTCTCCTGCGCGTCCACCAGGCGCATGTTCAGCTCGCGCGGGTTCGCGGCGGCGCGCTGGATCGCGTCCTTGGTGATCTCGTTGAAGACCATCCGGTGCACGGGGACCTTCGGCTTCAGCACGTCCTGGAGGTGCCAGGCGATCGCCTCGCCCTCCCGGTCCTCGTCCGTCGCGAGGTACAGCTCGTCGGCCTCGGCGAGAAGCTTCTTCAGCTTCTGCACCTGCTGCCGCTTGTCGGAGTTGACCACGTAGAGCGGCTCGAACTCGCGCTCCACGTTCACGCCGAGCTTCGCCCACGGCTCGCCCTTGTACTTGGCCGGCACCTCCGAGGCGCTACCCGGGAGGTCCCGGATGTGGCCGATACTGGACTCCACGATGTAGCCGCGGCCCAGGTAGCCCGCGATCGTCTTCGCCTTCGCGGGCGACTCGACGATCACCAGGCGCGTCCCCGCACCGTTGCCCCGGCCACTGTTCGCGGTGCCGTTCTTGGCTGGCACAGTCGCTCCAACCTCGCTGTCTTGGTCCTCTTACACAGGTTCTTTCTTACCGGCTTCCTACAACGCCGCAGGACGGCGCGTTCATGCCCGCGCGCTCCTCGATCATCGTTGCCGCCCCCATCAGGGGACGGGATCCTCACCGCTTTACGCCTCCGACAGGATGACATGCCGCCGCACACCGCGCGGACCGGGACGCCACGGTACGGTGCCGCATGCACGGTAGACCAAGTAATAATGGTCGCAATGGCGGAGTACACCTACCTCGTCCTGTCACTGCCGCGCGGCACCACGCGTGATGCGGCCCGGCAGATCCTGACCGAGCACGCCGAACGCGGCGGCTGGGAAATCGATCGCTTGCGCCTCTACCCGGATGGCCGCCGCCGTATTCAGCTCCGCCGCAAGGTCATCCGCGCCGTCCGCACGTTCTGACCGTCCCGGCGGAGCGTAGCACCAGGTACGAACGTCATGACGCATCGTCGCGTCACGCCCGCTCCAGCGGCGCCCGGCCGGACGCCTCGTCCACGACGGGCGAACCGTGCCACCCGCAGCCGAGCGACCACCGAACCGTCCTCAGCGAGCGGTAACGATAACGCCACCGAACGCATCGGCGATGGCGAATTCAGGAACGATCAAGGAACTTGTCGAGAACCCGGACGCCGAAGCGCAGCCCGTCCACCGGAACGCGCTCGTCAACGCCATGGAACATTCCGGAAAAGTCCAGTTCCGGCGGCAGCCTGAGGGGCGCGAAGCCGAAGCAGCGCATTCCGAGGCGCGCGAACGCCTTGGCGTCCGTCCCGCCGCTCAGGCAGTACGGCGCCGGCAGCGCTCCCTCGTCCTCCGAGATCAGCGCCGCCTCCATCGCCGCGACGAGGGCCCCCTCGTAGTCCGTCTCGAGCGCCTGGTCGTGGTGGACGAAGTCACGCCGAACGTCCGGCCCGAGAAGTTCGTCGACGGCCGCGAAGAACTCCTCCTCGTGTCCGGGCAGGAACCGGCCGTCCACCTGGGCGGTGGCGGTCTGCGGAATCACATTCGTCTTGTACCCCGCGTCCAGCCGCGTCGGATTGAGCGTGTTCCGCAGCGTCGCCCCGATCATCCGCGCCAGCGGCCCGATCTGGTCAAGGCACTTCTCCGGACGCTCCGGATCGAACTCCACCCCGTACGCCATGCACGCCCGCTCCAGGAAGGCCCGCACCGACTTCGTCAGCCGCACCGGAAACTCATGCGACCCCAGCCGCGCGACCGCCGCCGCCACCGCCGTGACCGCATTGTCCGGATGCACCATCGACCCGTGCCCGGCCGTCCCCCTGGCGGTCAGGTTCATCCACGCGATGCCCTTCTCCGCCGTCTCGATGAGGTACATCCGCCGGTCCCCCGGCACCGTCAGGCTGAACCCGCCGACCTCCCCCACGGCCTCGGTGCACCCCTCGAACAACTCCGGATGCTCCTTCACGAGCCAGTGCGCGCCCCACTGCCCGCCGGCCTCCTCGTCCGCCAGGAAAGCGAGCACGACGTCCCTCGGCGGCCTCCGCCCCTCCCGCAACCGCTGCCGGACGACGGCGAGGATCATCGCGTCCATGTCCTTCATGTCGACGGCCCCGCGTCCCCAGACGCAGCCGTCGGCGATCTCTCCCCCGAACGGATCCCGCGTCCAGTCCTCCTTGCGCGCCGGCACGACATCGAGGTGCCCGTGCAGGAGCAGCGCGTCCCGTCCCGGATCCTCCCCCTCGATCCGCGCGACGAGACTGGCCCGTCCCGGATGCGACTCGAAGATCCGCGTCTCCAGCCCGACCTCGTCGAGCTTCTCCGCGACGTACTCCGCCGCCACCCGCTCCCCCGGACCCGAATGATCGCCCGGGTTGCTGGTGTCGATCCGGATCAGCTCCTGGCAGAGCCTGACGACCTCGTCCTCAGCGGTCGGCTGGTGGGCCACAGTGATCACCTTCGCCTCGTGTCCTCCCCTACCCGCCCCATGGTCCCCGACGATCGACTTCGCCGCGACTCCCCACCTTTGGTACAGTGAACCCCGCCGCGGCAGCACCGCGGCCTGCGACCGAGTCCGGGTGGCGGAATAGGCAGACGCGCTAGCTTGAGGTGCTAGTGCCCTTTACGGGGCATGGGGGTTCAAGTCCCCCCTCGGACACTTCACGACAAAGTGGGACAGGTTCACATCTGTCCCACTTTGTGGTTTCTGCGCTTGGCGGAGTACTGGTGCCGAGTCCCAGAGCACCAGGACGTTCAGGAGACCCGTTGCGAGCCTTCGGGCGGAACGTCCAGTGCGCGGGCGAGGGCGGCGGCGAGCGGGGCGGCGCGGTCGGGAACGTACCGCTCGGCCCATGAAGCGGCCAGTCGGTGGAAGGCGATCAGGTCGCGTTCCACGCCGGCCAACAGACGCCGCAGGTCGGCGGTGGGCAACTCGATCATCGGCCTGTCATCGCGCTCGGCGTCGACGATCATGCGGACTATGTCGCCGTGAAGTTCACCGCATGGATCGGGATCGTGTCCGAGGAAGCCGCTCGAGGCATGGCCGTCGAGGACGCTCCACCATTCGCGCCAGTCCTCGATCCCGCTGCAGCAGCCGGGCAGCAGGGTGGTGCCCGTCGTAGTGTCGATGACTCGCAACCCGCCCGGCGCGAAGAGCGGCTCCATGGTGAGAAGGCCATGCAGGAAGGCCCCGAGCGGATCGGCCGGACGCCGCGGACGACCGTCCTCGGGATCGATATCGTTGGCTTCGGCGATCCCCATCACCGCCGTGCCGACCTCGACCGGAGAGAGTGTGCCGCTGAGCGGCAGGTACCTGAACGGCTCCGACCGAGCGACCGGCCAGAGCGTGAAGCCCTCTGACCCGTACACCTCCAAGACCGGCTGCATCTCAATCACCCTTGAAGTCTGTCTCACATCCCTCCGGGGGCACCTCACGTTTTCCGCGGACGTGATCCTGGAGCGCCCCAGGTTGGGTGGAGGCCCTGATACCTGGAAAGGTGAGGGGCTATGGCACCCCCGAGGAAGTACTCCCCTGAGCTGCGTGAGCAGACGGGTGAGAGGACCGGGTCGATCGCCCGGGTGGCCGACCAGCTCGGGGTGCATCGTGAGGCGTTGCGGACCTGGATCCGGCAGGCCTAGAACACCGCCTTGCCTATGGTTTGCCGGCGCGGCGGCGGTGGCCGGTCAGGTCGGTTGCTTTGATCAGCTTTTCGGGTGCTGATGGCGCGCGCCACAGTTGGACTAGGTGCTGCTCGTCGGTGCCGGCGTCGCGGCCTTGGACGCTCACCCGGGTCCGGTACATGCACGTGGACGGCCAGACCCGGTCGAACTCGATCAGGGTGACGGCCTGGTGTCCGGGGGCGGCGGCCCGGAGCGTGCCCGTCGTGGGCGGGGGGCCAGGGACATCGATGGTGGGGAACGCCCAGGAGTATTCGGCGATGTCGTCCCAGGGGTCGGTCTCCAGTGGTGGGGGGCCGTCCAGGAGTTCGGCGGTGAGGTCGACGGCGCCGTTGCGGGTGCCGGTGAGGATGTGGGAGCGGACGGCGAGCCCGTTGCCTTCATCCAGCCAGGTGTTGTCGTCGAAGCGGTATGCGCTGACCGGGAAAGGGTGATCGGTGCCTGGTGCCGCGAACAGTGCGAAGCAGCCCAGTTCGTCGATGTGGACGCTGGTGGTGTGGTGTTGCGGCGCTGAGGGCTGCGGGGGCGCGGGTAGGTGGTCGCCGAGCCCTTCGCGGATGCGGTCACGAAGGCTCCGGGCGAGCGTTGCGTCCTCGGGGTCTCGGCTGGCGAGTTGGAAGGCCGACACGTCGAGGAGTTCGGCGAGCAGCGACCAGTGGTCGGGCGTCAGTGCCACCGTGACGGTGGTTTCCTCGGGTAGCTCGATGGTGCGGTGGCTGGTGTGCTCCCACAGCTCGTGGAAGATGGCGCTGTATTCGTCGGCTTCGGCCGGGTCGCCGCCCTCACGCAGGGACTGGCTGCTGTTGTCCAGCTGACCGACTAGGCGATGACGTTCCTTGAGGCTGACATCCATCGGATAGAGGTCATTCATGTTCTGAGATCGTATTTCTCTCGGGGCATGGCCGGCCGACGGAGTACGTGCCCCGTCGGCCGGCCGGTGTAGCGGGTTGTTGTCACATGTGGTTCTGGCACTGGGTGAAGGTCGGTGGTGTGGTGGGCGCGTTGGACACCCACACCCAGTAGGAGCCCTGCGGACGCCCGGTGGTGTCGGTGACCTTGCCGGTGGGGTTGCGCCACAGCCGGTTCTCGTCGTGGAACTTGCGGATGTCGGCGCCCTGGTAGTCCTGTTCGGCCTTGGGGACGAACCGGCAGCTCCACTGGTCGGCCGGTACCCATTCGGCGCCCTGCCAGGTCGAGGCGAAGGGGTACTCGTCGCAGGTCTGACCCTCCGGCCTGGGGAGGCTACTGGGGCAGGAGACGCTGCGGCTGAGGTAGTCGAAGTTCTTCACCACACCGTCCTTGGGGTCAGCGATCCGCGCCGGGCCGCGGATCAGGGGCTGACCGCCTGGGATGATGCCCGTGCCGGGAAAGCCGGGGCGGCTGCGCAGCGCCAGCTGCGCGAACAGGATGTTCTCCGCGATGGTCGGCATCCGCTCATCCGCACCGTACTCGACTGTGTAGGTGGGGGTGTACCAGTAACACGCAGCCCGGCTTCCCGGTGGAGATGGCGTCGGTGAGGCTGTCGCAGTGGACACCGGTGGGCGGGCCCAGGTGCGTCGCCTTCCCGTCCGAGCCCTGGATGATGGCGCCCGGGTAGGCGAACTGGATCTTGGTTTGCGGCTGCGGGAAGGTGATCGACGACCCGGTCGATTCCATGAAGTGCTCGTGCTGTTGCACCACGCCCTTCTGGGCGATGAAGGTCTTGGGCAGGGGGTGCCGCACGCCCCGTCGCAGTCGATCGAGAATGTCGCGGTGAGCAGGCTCTCGATCAGCTTGCCGGTCACGAAGTTGGTCCGGAAGTAGACGGTGCGTTTCCACTGGCGGGAGGCCGGGTCCAGTTGCTCCTCGAACGCCGAGTCGGTGTTCGCGGTGCCGAGGATCTCCGGTGTGTTGTCGGCCTCCACGAAGACGCCGATCTGATTCACGTGCGAGCACGAGTAGGTCCGCACGTAGTGGATCGCGTCCTTGTTGGCCGGTGCCGGGCAGTCGGGCCACCCGGCGGCTGTAGCGACCGCAGCCTGCCAACGCGGCGAAACCGACGAGGCGTTCGCCCTCGCCCTCGACGCCCTCAACACCGGCATCACCTACGGCTCCGAACGCATCATCAGACAAGCCCGCCAGTTCCGCTACAGCAACGCCCCCACGACCGCACCCACCGTCACCCGCTTCGACGACCGCCTCAGGACAACCCTGCTCTAGGAGAACCCATTGCGCATCGCCATCTCCGGCCGCCGCCTCCTGCCTCCCGCCACCGAAACCCTGGTAGCCGAAGCACTCGACGAAGCCCTCTCCCCCATCACCGCGGACATCACCGGCCTGACCTGCCTCGCCGACGGCGCCGACACCCTTTTCGCCCGCGCCGTCCTCGCACACGGCGGCCAGATCGAGGTCATCGTCCCAGCCGAGCAATACCTCGCCGGCCTACCCGAAGAGCACCACGCCGAATACCGCAAGCTCCTCGCCCAAGCCACGCAGGTGCACCGCATGCCCTTCACCGAGTCCACCAGCGAAGCCCACATGTCCGCGAGCCAGCACATGCTGACCCTCGCCGACGAGATCTGGGCCGTCTGGGACGGCCAACCCGCACGCGGCTACGGCGGGACCGCCGACGTCGTCCAAGCCGCCCACGACCTCAATAGACCCGTCCGAGCCATCTGGCCGACTGGCGCCACAAGGGATTGAGCGCTCCGTCGAACATTTGACCTTACGAGCCCTCGAAGGCGATCCGTCTCGCCGAGAGCGCCAACTCAATCTTCCCCAACCATTCACAAACCAACTGGTCCAAGCCCGAGCGCAAGACATGAATGACTCTGCGCTCAAGCCAGCACAGGTCTGAACACACAGGAAGTTGGTTACCTACCTGTCGCATCAGAGGTCGATGACACCTCAAGGCCCTTCCTCGATCTGTGTCATGTCCCCGCCCCGCAGGCAGGTCGGGCGCGACGGCGGTGAACGGCCGGCGCACCAGGTCGGGAGCCGCCGCCCGTGTGCCCTGGCGAGTCAGCAACCGCCGTTTGCGCGGACCGGACCGCCCCGCCAGGCTCAGCCATGGCGCGTCCACGATTTTGAACCTCCTGCGTTCTCAGGGGAATCGCAGTATGGGCCATGAGCTCGGTTCAATGTGCCTGCGGTAAGAGGGCAGTTGCCGGGGCCTGTCGGGTTTTTCAGCCGCCCCGCAGGGTGACCCCGTAGAGGATCCGCAGCCGGTGGATCTCCCACCACGAGATGGCGATCACCAAGCCCGGGCCGCAGAGAAGTAGCAGGCATGTGATCGGCCATGGCCCGCTGGGCAGTCCGAAAAGAGCAGCGCACTCCAAGGTCAGAACACTGGCCAACACGGGCGGGAGGACGGGGTGTACCGCGCCCAGGCCGAAGCCGGTCCGCATCACCCTGGGCGTGGCGAACAGAAGCACCGACAGGGCCCACACGAACGCCGCTACTCTCACCAGGAGCGCCCAGCCGGCATCATCCAGGTCCACGTCGCTGGGCAAGGCGGCGAAGAGGGTGAAGGCGAGGGCCACTGTGCCGAGGTAGCAGAGTAGTTTGCACAGCGGGGTGCGCACAGCCGTCCGCATGGCCGAGCGCGCATCGCGCTGCGCGCAGCCGATGACGATCATGACAACAAGCGGCGCGCTAAGCACAAACAGCGCGGGGGACACGGAATAGATCAATAGGTGTTTGGCGAGTTGCCCGGCCACCCCACTTCCAGTGACCGCAGCAATCACGAGCGGCACTAGGAGCGCTGTCCACACCCGCAACTTCTTGACTATCCCCAAAGGCCGGTCGTCAATCTGCGCGGCTCCCTTGAGAAAGAGAAACCAGGTCACGAGGCGGGCGCTGCGGAAGATGTAGTACGCCCCGATCGGATAAAGGGGCCACCGGGCGAATACGGCGAAGTACCCCAGGCCCAGCAGGGGATAAATCCTGTTGGGAAAGAGGGAGGGCCTGTCGGGGAAGAACCTCCTCTGAAAAAAGGGCATGTTCCAGAAGGGAGGGGGCCGGTTAGAATGCTCCGGAGGCCACAGAGTCCGTCGCAGCACACGAAAAGCAAGCGAGTCGGGTGCGCGATGCGAACCTGTCAACGCGTTCCCCCTTCCGTCAACCTGACGGCTACGGAGATAGCCTATATCCCCGGCCATAAAAGAACTGTAAAGAAGCCATCCCGTGCTCAGCATCTTTCCCAGCAGCACTGATGGGTAGATGATCACGTCCTGATCGCGGGCGGTGCGGCTTGGTCTGGAAACATGAAGGTCGGGTAGCCGGGAGGAGTTCCCCACTCAGGCTTTCACCTAGCTGTCTCCGATAGCTCCCAAGGAACCAAGGTGGACTTCAAGATATGACGCCGCCGCGTATGACGGTGTTACAGTGCCACTGAAAACGGTAGAGCGACACGCAGAGGGTATCTGACTAGGGAGGACGGGCTTGATCCGTCCGCCCAGACCGCCCGAAATGGGTGGCTCTTGTAGCCGGTCCGCGTTATTGACAGCGGGGACCAGGAGCCGGGCAAAGCCGCAAACCGTACAGTCCCCCGCCCCGCGAGATGTCCCGACGTGGAGACACGGCGTCCCCGGGGTACAGCGACGTTATGGCGCCGCCCGGAACGGCAGGGTGGCGTGTAGGGGGTAGCGGATTTGGGAGGACGGGCTTGATCCGTCCTCGGACACAAACACATGTCGAAGCGCCAGGTCTCTGACCTGGCGTTTTTGCGTTTGCATGGGTTTGGCTTCTGATGTCGGAGGCTAAACCGCAGGTCAGAGCGATCGGGGTTCGGGTCCCTGGTATGTCCCGGTCTTCACTGGCTTCGTCGTGCTCTGTAGTTATCGTGCAAGTGATGGCCACGACAACCGGCGACGAGCGAGCCGCGTCGATCCGTGGCGCCGTAGGTCGAGACGGTGCGGCGGGCGATCTTCAAGGTGTCGTTGGTGCCCATGAAGTCGACGACCGTCTGCCCGGAGCCAACCTCGGGCTTTCACCGGGCGGCGGGTCGGGAGTGACCGTTTAGACAAGAAAAATGCCCCCGAGCTGGGAGGATAGGGCTTGTCTAAGGTCCTGTCCGCGCCAGTCCAGAAGGCACTTTTCACGTGAAGACTACAGGTCGTCATGCCGAGCTCGCGGTGTCTTCGGACGGGGGGATCGTCGGGCAGGCTGGCGGGGGTGCTGCTGACCGAGACGCTCCGTGCGACCGGGCTCGACCGGGCGCTTTCCGCGGGGTTGGAGCGGTGGCGCAAGCCGCGGGCGACCCATGATCCGGGCAAGGTCGTCGCGGACCTGGCGGTGACGCTGGCGCTGGGCGGGGACTGCCCGTCCGACATCGCGATCCTGCGTTCCGAGCCGGAGTTGTTCGGGCCGGTGCCGTCCGATCCGACGGTGTCGCGGCTGGTCGCCACCCTCGCCCAGGCCGGGCCGCCACTGGCCCCGGGCCGATCTGGCCGCCTCCGCAATCGGGCGCCTGCAGATGCTCCCGGCGCCCTGACCAAGCCGAACCGCCCCGTCAACACCAGGAAGGAGAACACCCGGGCCCGTGGAATCCCGCCCACCCGACGCGACAGCCGGGCATCACGGCTGATCAACCGCCGAGAACAAAGGTGGGTTGGCCACTCCGCGGCCCAACCCACCCCATGAAAGATCGAGGCCAGTCGACCGCATCGTCTGCTGATCAATCGGGTCTGTACGTTTTTGGGCGCCTCTCTGTGTCAAGCGGCAGCGAGCAGAGAGGTGTCCAACCTGTTGGACCGATGGCGTTGGCCGCGGTCTGCAGCCAAGGTCAACAAGGCTGTGGCCGGGGTCGCTCTAGTTGCACCTGCCGCCCTCCGGCTGGCTCATTCAACGGCGTGCGGGCCGGCCACCGCCGCTGGCGAGAGTGGCTGGTCTGCACCGCCCCAAGCTGGTTTGCCCTCCTCGCCGGTCAACTCCTGCCCGGACCTTCCAGGAGCACCATGCCGTCATTCCCCCGGCTCACCGACACCGCTGGTCAGGTCGCCGTCCAGGTCGGCCACTTCGGCCCGGCCAAGCCCAGTCGCCCTGGAAGGCCGGCACGCCGCCTCACCCGCGGGGGGTCGGCTGCTGGAGCGCAGCACGCACCATGTCGCGCTGACCGCCGCCGTCGCGGGCGGGGCGGCGCCCGCAGGTTCCCGACGCGACTCGCCGCCGGTCACCGGGAGGGCGTCGGTCCCGAGCGCGGATCAGGCGCGGACGGTGGAGATGCCGCAGGACGCCAGGATCTCCTGTGGCATCGCATCGCCGGTCCCGGCGGCGGATCCGGCCAGGGCGGCCTCCGCCGCGGACGGCACCGCCCCGGGCGGGATGAGGAGAAGCAGGATCGGGTCCGCGCGCCCGCAGGTGATCGAGACCATGTGGTCGAGGTGGGCCAGCCAGCCCACCCTGACCTCCTGCCCCAGGACGGTGATGCGGAGCGGGACGCCGTCCCAGTCGTCGAAGTCGATGGCCACGCGGGTGGCCGGTTCCGGAGCGTCGCCCATGCCGGCCAGAGCGGTCAGCAGTTCGGTGAGTTCAGCGCCGGTGTCGCGGGATCGGGGCCACCAGCCGCCGTCCATGACCCCGCGTCCCGCACCGCCGGGGGCCAGGCGCAGGCGCGGGGCCGGCGGAGTGGGTTCGGCCGGCGCGGCCGTGGCCGGAGGGGGGTCAAGCTGCGTGGTGTCGCGGGCCATGGAGGGGGCCCCATTCTCGGTCCGTGCGGAACCGGTTCGCGTATCGCCGGGGACGGCGCCGGCATGGTGGCCCGCGCGCGAAAAGCCCTCGGTAACGCCGAGTGTACGTCAGGGGATGTGCACGTCACGGGCTGTGCGCGTTCGGACGCGTAGACACGCGGCATCCGGCACCGGCAACACCGTCCGGGCTTCCCGGATGAGTCTCGCCGGACCCGGGTCGGCCACCGCGGTCTCGCCCGATCCGGCGTCTCAGAGCGATTCGCCGCCCCAGCGCCATTCGTCGTTCTCATGCCGGGCGCGGATCAGGTGCGCACCGCTGGAGTCGGCGAGCTCGGCGATCATCCGGATCAGCTCGCGGTGGAAGTCGGCGGGCGGGTGGCCGCCGCCTGACGAGCCTTCCAGGAGCGTCACGTTGACTTTCGCCTCGTCGCGGAGCTGCGCGGTCAACCGGCCGGTCTTGTCCAAGCGGAGTATCACGATCGCATCGGCACGGATCATGTCGCAGCCGTCGGCGGCCGAGATCCACACTTCGCCCATGCGCCTCATCTCCAAGGATCGGAAGCCGCATGCCCCACCACTCCAACATAAGCGCCCTCCGCGCCCCAGCGGCGTCACCGACGGGTGCGTGGAGTCGTGACCCGCCCTGCATCGCGCGAACGTGATCGCACGGGGCCAGGGCGTATACTTGTTGTGACACGGGTTACTCGATGCGGGCGGCCAAGCTCACGTCCCCCTGGTCTCTCGATACTCGGCCCTCTCGGGGCCAGACAGGTCCGGCGCTATGACGCCGCAACACCAGCCCACCCGAACCGCTGAAACCGATCTGCGCACCGGGATCGCCACGGGCACCGCCTGTGAGGCTGAGACGCCGGCATCCGAGCCCTGTGGCCATGGGGTCACGCGATGCCTCCGCAGGCGCTGACCTGCCGTGCAACCACCTCGCCCCGGCTCCGGCCATGAGCGGCGTTCACAGACCTCGGATCGGAGATCCCCCATGCCCACCGGTACCGCCTCGCCCGAGGCCGGGCTGACCCGCGAACGGCTCGCCGACCACACCGTCATCGCCATCAGCGGCGAACTCGACATCGCCTCCACCCCGTCCCTCCGGGAACGTCTGCACGTCGCGCTGCGGGACGTCGGCGCGTACGTGATCATCGACCTGTCGGGCGTGACGTTCTGCGACGCGTCGGGGCTGGCGATGCTCGTCGGCGCACGCCGCCGGACGCAGCCGAACGGCGCGCCCGTGATCCTCGCCGGCCCGCGCCGTCAACCCGCCAAGCTGCTGGAGGTCACCGGGCTGCTCCATGCCTTCACCGTCCGTTCCTCCATTCCCGGGGCACGGACCGCCGACCCCGGTCCCCGATCGGCCGCGGCCTGACCGCGGCGGGACACGGGCGGAACCCCGCCCGTTGCCGAGCCGGGACCGGGCAGGCGCCAGGCCGGAGGAGAGCGGGATGACGACATGACCGGACACGATCTGCCGGTGAGCGCCTGGGGGCCGGACGAATCCGGGAGCGCGGAGAACGACCGGCGCCTGACCGCGTCGTTCGACCTGATGACGGCGGTCCTGGACGGGGCCGCCCTGCCCCGTCTGCTGATCCTCGTGGCCGAACGAGCCCGCGCCATGGCGGGCGTTCCGCTGGCGTTCATCGCCCTCCCCGACGAAGACGGCCACACATTGCGGATCGATGTCGCGGTCGGCGCCGGCAGCGACCGGATACGCGGGCTGACCGTGCGGCGCGGCCGGTCGATGCTCGGCCGGGCGTTCGGCTCCCGCCGGGCCCTGTCCGCACGGATCGTCGCCGACCAGACGCTCAGCGCCCTGCCGGCCGGCCCGATCCTGATCCTGCCGCTGGACACCGGCGAGGCCACGCGCGCAGTGCTCGCCGTCCTCGGGCAACCGGGCGCGCAGCCGTTCAGCCCGGCCACCGCCCGCCAGCTGCTGCTGTTCGCCGACACCTCCGCCCGCCTGGTCCAGCTCGCCGAGGACCGGCGCGCGACCGCCCAGCCGGACCGCGCGGCCGCACAGATCATCGCTCTCCGCCCGCCGCGGCCCACGCAAATGTGACACGACCGAGCGGGAAATCACGGCGAGTGAACAACGGCCTCTCCGGGGTCCGCTTGTAAGGTCAGGGGCGGACGGATGGGGGGCGTGCCCATTGGCCGTTGGTGTTGTCGATCCAGGTTCCGTTGCCCTTGTAGGCGTAGAACCGGGAGCCGAACGAGCCGATGGCGGGCAGTGCCGGGTTCTGGCCGGAGGCGGTCTTCGGCGCGCCCCCGAAGACGGGGCCGGTGAACTCCTTGGGCCGATCGCCTGACTTCCGCGGCGCTCACGTTGGTCGTTCGGAAGACCGTTGCCTGGCGGCCATCGACTCACGGCTCGTCCAGGAGTCCGGTCATGGGCGCGTCCACGCTGACGTTGTCGCGGGTGATGATGCCCTGCGGCTGGATCGGCATCGTGACGATCCGCACCGCCGGCGCGAGCAGCAACAGCACGAGCGACGCCACGATCACGACGACAACGACCAAGGTTCCCCTCGGACGCTCCACTCCCTGGAGGCCCGAGCCCGAACAGGCCATCTGGAAGACCCGGCCCAAGCCAAGCCCATGCGGCCATCGGAGGGATACCGCCGATACGGGCTGAACCGATCATCGCGACCGATCACCGCACGGGGGGCCGGGTGGATCGGTGGTCTGCGGTCAGCCGGTCGCCTGGTCGGCGGTGACCAGCCAGCCGAGCCGTTCGGACATGCCGCGGGCGCAGGCGACGACGGCGCGTACATGGTCGGAGTCGTCGGCGGCGCGCCACAGGATCGACCAGGGGTAGAACGAGGCGGGTTCGGTGAGCGGGCGCCAGATCGTTCCCGGGAGGGCGGAGATGCAGGAGGAGGGCACGCAGTACAGGCAGCGGCCCTGGGCGACCAGAGCCGATGCGGCGCGGATGCTGTCGACGGTGCCCTTGTACACCGTCGGGGTGAAGCCGGCGGCCCGGCACATCTCGACGGTGAACTGGTTGAACTCCGGCGCCTTCATCTCCTCGGCCAGCAGCAGCGGCTCCCGGGCCAGGGCCTCGACCGGCACCGCGTCCAGGTCGGCGAACCGGTGCCCGCGAGGGACCAGGACCCCGAGACGATCCCGGCGGAACAGATGCGAGGCGATCCCGCTCGGCGCCAGTGCGGCACGGCCGATGCCCACATCGAGACGCCCGTCCACGAGCTGCTGGTACTGCTCGGGGACCCCGACCTCCACCTGGTGGATCACCAGGTCCGGATAGCGCGCCTGGGCCTCATGCAGGATCTGCGGCATCGAGTCGTAGCTCGCGTCGATGATGCCCACCCGCAACGCCGGGGAGGTGCCCTGCGCGGTCCGGGCGACCTGGGCGGCGCGCTCCACGTGAGCGAGGATCTGCCGCGCCTCGACCAGGAACGCCGCCCCCGCCGCGGTCAGGGCGACGTAGTGCGTGGTGCGGTCCAGCAGACGCACCCCCAGCTCCCGCTCCAGCCGCTGTACCTGCTGGCTCAGCGCCGACTGCACGATGTGCTCACGGGCCGCCGCGCGCCCGAAGTTGAGCTCCTCGGAGACGGCGATGAAATAGCGGAGCTGGCGCAGTTCCACATCTCCCGCCTTCCGGGCCGAAACAGCGAGCCCCCTCAGCAGCGTACATCGCGGCGTGCGCCTAGAGAGGTTCACTGACCCAGCGCCAGCCGTCCCCCTCGTGCCGTGCGCGGACGAGTTGCGCGCCGCTGGTGTCGGAGAGCTCGGCGACCGCCCGGAGCAGCTGACGATGGAAGTCATCGGGCGGCGGGGAGCCGGACGAGCCTTTCAAGAGAGTCACACTGACCTTCGCATCGTCGCGGAGCTGCGCGGTCAACCGTCCGGTCTCATCCAAACGGAGCATCACGATCGCATCAGCACGGACCATGTCATGGCCGCCACCGGTCTCGATCCAGACCTCGGGCACCGTTTTGCTCATGGACATCATCTCCTCGGCTCCGACAGTTCGCCCCACCGCTCAACATAGAGGGCTCGGCATGACGTCCGTCAGAACCGGGGCGGCGGCCTGTGCCCCCGCGCGACGCGGGGTATGACCACCGCCGACGGTTATCACCCCCGCTGATGGCTCTTGCCAGGATTGCGCGGTTCGGTCCGGCCGAAGGCCGAGTTCAACTGGTAGTGGGCGCCATCCCGTACCCGAGTTCGGCCGGTCGCGTCCAAGCCGGCCCCGCACCCGCCAGAGGGCCTCCCCTCGGAATGGAAGACCATGACCACGATCGTCCCCGGAGGCAACACCCATCGGGGCGCACCGGACCGGCGTGACGCCGGAGGGTGCGTGCGGGGCAGTGACTACGCGGTGCTGTCGCGGCAGGTGAAACGGGCCGGCCTGCTGGCCCGCCGTCCCGGCTACTACTGGGTGAAGGCCGCGACGAACCTGCTGCTTCTCGCCGCGGGATGGGCGGCCTTCGTGCTGATCGGCCCGTCCTGGTGGCAGCTCGCGGTGGCGGCGTTCCTGGCGGCCGCGTTCACCCAGACCGCGTTCCTCGGCCACGACGCGGGCCACCAGCAGATCTCCGGCTCCAGGCGGGTCAACGTCCTGCTCGGACGGCTGCACGGCAACCTGCTGGTCGGTCTCGGCTACGGCTGGTGGGTCGCCAAGCACAACCGGCATCACGCCCACCCCAACCAGGTCGACCGCGATCCCGACATCGCCACCGGCGCGATCGCCTTCACCCGCCAGAGCGCGCGAGCACGACGCGCTCCCGGTGCGTGGCTGGCCCGCCACCAGGCCTGGCTGTTCTTCCCCATGCTGCTCCTGGAGGGGTTCCACCTGCACCTGGCGGGGGTCCGGGCACTGGTCGGCCGTGGCGCGACATCACGGGCGAACACCTCGGGAACGACCCGGCTGGTCGAGGGCGGCCTGCTGCTCGCCCATGCCGCCGGATACCTCACCGTCCTGTTCTGGGTACTGGCTCCCGTCCAGGCCGTGGGCTTCCTCCTGCTCCAGCAAGGGCTCTTCGGGCTCTACCTGGGCTGCTCGTTCGCCCCCAACCACAAGGGCATGCCGATCTTCGGCAAGGACCACAAGTCCGACTTCCTGCGCCGCCAGGTGCTGACCGCGCGCAACATCCGCGGCGGCCGGATCACCGACTTCGCGCTCGGCGGACTGAACTACCAGATCGAACACCACCTCTTCCCCTCCATGCCGCGCCCCAACCTGCGCCGCGCCCAAGCCCTCGTGCGCGCGTTCTGCACCCGCAACGACATCGCCTACTGCGAGACGAGCCTCACCGGCTCCTACGCCCAGGTACTGCGGCACCTGCACGCGGTCGGCGGTCCCCTGCGCCCGGAACTGGAGTACTGACCCGGCGGCAACGCAACACGACGCCCGGAAGGGGAGGTTCGATGAACCACGAGATGAGGATCCACGCCATGGCCTCGGGCGTGCCGTCCAGCCCGAACGGATCGGCACCGCGCTGCGGCCACGTGGACGCCCTGGCGCCCGTCACGCCACGATCACGCGGCTGCACGGCATGTGAGACACGGGGCGCCCGGTGGACGGCACTACGGCTCTGCCTGACCTGCGGCTGGGTGGCCTGCTCCGACGACTCGCCCCACCGGCACGCACGAGCGCACTACCAGGAGACCGACCATCCGGTCGCCGCCGCCGTGGAACCGGAATCCACCTGGAGATGGTGCTACGTCCACGAACGTCTGGTCTGACGAACCCGGCCAGGCACCTCTTTCCATCAGCCGCCCGCCACGCCAGTCCACTCGCGGATCGAACATGTCCGGATACCTAGAGTCATTGATGTGGCAACGGGCATATAGACGCGGTGGGGGAACGGATCGGACGCGAAGACCCGGTGGATCGGAGTGAAGGCTTCGGTGAGCGGCTGCTAGGGCAGTTGCTGGACCGGGCGCACGAGATGCCACCCCAGCTCATCGCCCCGCTGGTGGCCGAAGAAATACACGCGATCGGCGGCCGGGACATCTCGATCCTGCTGCAGGACTACGCCCAGCTGACACTGGTGCCGCTGCCGGGCCGGGGCCTCACCGACAGTGAACCACTGCCCCTTGCAGGATCCCTGGCCGGACGCGCGTTCCTGTCGGAGACCATCGTCGAACACCCGCAAGCCGACGGCGTGCGCATGTTCCTGCCCCTGCTGGACGGCAGCGACGAGATCGGCGTGATGGTCCTGACCCTCGACAGCGTCAACGACGACGACCGCCGGCTGCTGCGACGGCTCGCGGGCCTGGTCGCCGACATGCTGGTCACCAAGAACAACTACACCGACCAGTTCCTGCGGACACGACGACGCGAACCGATGAGCGTGCCCGCGGAGATCCAATGGTCACTGCTGCCCCCGCTCACCATGACGACACCGCAGGTCGCCGTCGCCGGAATACTGGAACCCGCCTACGACGTCGCCGGCGACAGCCTCGACTACGCCCTCAACGACGACGTCCTGCACCTGGCCATGATCGACGCGATGGGCCACGGCCTGAACGCCGCGGTACTGGCCACCGTCGCCGTGGGCGCCTACCGGCACGCCAGACGCGCCGACGCCGGCCTCGCCGAACTGTACGCGTTCATGGACACCGCCATCGACGCCCAGTTCGGCCCCGACCACTTCGTCACCGCGCAGATGATGCGCCTCAACATCGGGACGGGCCACCTGGAATGGGTCAACGCCGGCCACCCGGCACCCATGCTGATCCGTGACCACCACGTCATCGGCACGCTGGAAGGCCACGGCACGCTGCCCGTCGGCTTCGGCGGCTCGTCACCCCAGATCAACAACGAACGGCTACGCCCCGGCGACCGGGTTCTGGCCTACACCGACGGCCTCATCGAAGAGCACATCACCGGCGGGGAACAGTTCGGCGAGGAACGCCTGATCGCCACCATCGAACGCGTCGGACCCGCCAGCGCGACCGTGCAGCAGATGGTGCGGCACCTCTCCCACACCCTCATGCGGGAAAGAGGCGGGATCACCAGCGACGACGCCACCCTCTTCCTCATCGAATGGCGCGGCGGCACCGCCGACCACCTCACCAGACCATTCCTGTGACCGCGAGATCCGGGCCGGGCGGGCGGCCGGGCGGGCGGAGGTGAGGCGGTGAGGCGGTGAGGCGGTGAGGCGGTGAGGGACGGTACAGACGATGACGTCGGTGCTGGCGCGCAGGACGGCCGCCAGGAGTAGACCTCGCTGGTTCCGCAGGATCCGGTAGCGCCATCGTTTTCGCCGTCATCGGGTCCCCAAGCGGTATCGATCTGCACGCGGTGGGCACCGTCTTCATGGTCGCCGTCGTCGTTTCCTGACGGGGCCTGAGAGCGAGGAACCACGGCGTGAGGACGGCCACCGGGCCGGTCGCGCAGGGCTTCGTGTCCGGTGACGGTGATTACTGGTCGGCGATGGCGTCCTGTTGCCACCAGGCGAAGGAGTGGATGTACCGGACGCGCTTGCGGGAGGGCCGGCGTCCATACGTCAGGGCAATGATGCCGTGGCCGTCCGCGTGGTCGGACGGCCGGCCGGCGGCCCCGGACGGGGCGGGTGCGGCGTCGCGGATCTCACCCAGCAGCAGGCGGGCGGATGCGCGTAGTTCCAGCCGCAGATCGACCGGGCCGCGCGCGGCGGCACGGGTGAGAAGGTCCTGGACGAGTGCCGTCAACTGGTCACTGAGGTCGCCTGCGGCCGGCCCCAGCCCCCACGTTCGCAGAGCATCGTGAACCGCCCGGCGGACCTGTCCGGCGGGCAACCGCCACCGGCCGGTGCGCAGACCGGGATACGCGGCGGCATCGGCGTCGTTCTCGGCGGGAGCGGCCACGGTGCTCTCCGATCAGAAACGAGCCCGGACCGGGACGCGCGCCGTAGGGCCGGCGTCGCGGAACCGAGCGCGGTTTGGTCACATGGCCCCTCTTGTGCCCGGCGCGCATGCGGTCATGCGGCGAGCTCGGCGCGGACTTGCCGAGGGGGTTGGACGATGAGCGCGCGGTCGAGCCCCGTGACGCGGAGCAGCGCGGCGACCGGCGGGCTGCGGGCGGCCAGGCGCAGGGTGATGCCGAGTCCGGCGGCGCGGCGCCAGGCGCCGATCAGCACGGCCGGGTGGTCATGGCGATCTCCGATCGCAGATGGGGCCGGAAGCTCCGTGCCCGGACGGCCGCATGACGGCCGGCCGGGCAACGGGTCGGATCAACGCGTCGTGAGGTCTCCGCGAAGTCGTCCGCCCTCAGATTCCCAGGCGTCCTCTGAGTCGTTCTGGGCGCCGGCCCGGTCCGTCCGGCCAGGTGCTGCGGTGAGGGCGGCCAGCAGGCCGGGGGTGTGCAGGTGGTTGGCGGGGTGGGATGCCAGTTCCATCACCGCCTCGGCTTCGGCGCGGGTCGTGGAGACCGGGACGGTGAGCAGGTCGACGCGTCGGCCGTCGGCGTGGATCGCCGTGAGCAGCCCTGTGGGAAGGGAGTCGAACCAGCTCAGCCGCACCACCCGGGTGTCGGCCGGGCCGTCGATCCGCAGCCGCCGCGGACGGCTGTCCCAGTCGCCCACCCGGAGCAGGACGTGGGTGATGGGCCGGTGGTCGTCGATGGGCCCGTGGTCCTGCAGGGCCAGGATCAGGCCCGGCAGCTCCGCGACCGGGTCGGCCGAGCGGGGCCACCAGGCGCCGTCGAGCGCCGTCCGCGCCGAGCCGGGAGAAGCCGCGGGGCGCAACCGCAGCCGTGGAGTCGAGGGCGGTGACAGGCTGGTCGTTGTGCGGCGTTCGGTGGTGGTCCACATGACCGGCACCTTCTTTTGAATTTCGATTGATGCGGCAAGTCGGTTTCTCATCGGAGGCGCTTGCGGGTCAGCGGGCGCAGTTGGGTGAGGCGGGCGGTGCCCAGGATCAGGGTCACCGCCTGCGGCGCGGGCCGGGTCTTGTGTCGACCGGGCGAGCCGGGGCCGGGCTGGAAGCCCGCACCTGGGCGTCCACTCGTACGAGGTCGCCATGGCTCCCCCTCTCCGGGGGCGAGCCGGTGTAACGAAACAACCCTCAGAACAAGAGTGTCGTTATTTCCGGATAACTTGATTCTACCCGACAAATCGCCAATATTCGCAATTTTTGAAAATGATTCCCCCGGGAGGTGCGCAGGAGTGCGGGACCAGGATCCATTGCCCTCCGAGTGACGGTCATCGGCGCGAGTGATGGCGTGTGCACGCATTGCCTGTTTCCGTCATCAGGCCGTCCGGCTCAAATGAGAAGTGGCCAGTCACTGCTGGGGACTGCGCCGGCTGGTCCAGGGCCGTCCACTCCTCACCCGAGCCGGGCGGCCCTGGACCGCAGCCCACCCGTTGTGAACGAGGACATTGGCAGGGTCGGTGAACCGGAAGTGAGCCCCATGACCACCCCAGACCGGGTCCCCGCGATCCGAACCTCGAAATGCCGCCCCCCTACCGGCGCCCCGGACCGAGCCGACCACGAACGGCAGCCCTCAAGCGCGGACGCCGTTTCCTGCTCGCCGGTGGTCGTGTCAGTTGGCCTGCCCGCGCCCACACCCCAGACCGTCCAGCAGGCGCGGGCCTACCTGACCCCCCGCCACGCGACCGGCGTGGACGGATTCCTCTGGCAGTCCAAGGAACGGCCGATGCCCGACCGCGACGCCATCAACGCGGTCATCACCGCCGGCGACCGAGCCCAGCACGGAACCGGCGACCACCCCGAGCCGGTCGAGGTCGCCGCGGCACTGCTGGTACTGAGCGCGGTCCGCCTGGGCCTGGACCAGACCGAGGCCCGCCTGCTCAACACCGCGCAAGCCTCGGGCATGGGCTTCGAACAGATCGCCGCCGTCCTCGACCTCAGCGTCGAGGAAGCCGAAGAACGCTACCGGCAACTCAAACCCCGCCTGGACGAACCCGCCGCCACACCGTCCCCACCGCCGCCTCGCCGCGCCGGCACTCCCGGCAGATCACCCCGCCAGCCGGGCACACGGACCAGGGATCAGCCGACCTGGGACGAATTGGATGACGAAGACTGGGGAAACTGATCCCACCGGAGAATGGAGGGAGTCCCGATGATCCAGATGGCCGACATCAGGGAATGGCGCGCCCACGCCATCCTCGACTCAGCCGGACACAAGATCGGCACGCTGGAATCGGTCTACGTCGACACCAGCACCGACGAACCCGCCATGGCCACCGTGCGGATCGGCCTGCCCACCCGGCACCGCCTGGCCTTCGTCCCCCTGGAAGGTGCGACCGTCGGGCCCGGCTACGTGCGGGTCGCCCACGACAGGTCGCTGGTCAAGCACAGCCCCGCGATCGGCACCGACGACGTCCTGCCCGCCGAGGACGAGGAAGCCGTCTTCCGGCACTACGGCCTGCCCTACGAACCCGGCGCCGGCGGCGAGCGCCAACTCGCCCGCCGCTGAGCGCTCGGACCCCGGCCGAAGGAGTGAAGGCACATGATGGTCTTCGTCCTCGTGGTGATCACCGCGCTGGTGCCGGGCATCCTCGGCATCTCATCCACGGTCTGTTCTACCTGCTGATCATCGTTCCCATCGCCGATCTGGCTTTCCTCGCCGTGCGCTCGACCAGGCGCGAACGGCCGCTTCGCTGACCGCCCGCACGGAACCGGTCCCGGCGTCAGTCCGGGGGGTCGTCGCCTGCGGGCGGGTCGAAGTCGACGTCGACGTTCTCGAACCCTTTGTGGCGTTCGGTCTCGGCGTAGGAGGAGTAGGCGCGCCGGTCCCCGGCGGTCAACTCGACATTGTCGGTGAAGGGCGTCAGGAGGCTGCGGGGCCACAGCCGCCGCTCGCGGACGACGTTGATCTCCGCACCGGCCACGAAGGTGATCGCGCCCAGGTAGATCCACGTCAGCAGGCCGAGCACCAGGCCGAACATCCCGTAGGTGGCGGTCGCGCCCTTGAGCATGTGGCCGAGCAGGAACGCGCCGGCCCACTGCAGGGCCTGCCAGACCAGCGCCGAGACGATCGCGCCCGTCCGGACCTGCGCGACGGTGAGCGGCCTCGCGGTCAGCACCCGGAACGCCACCGTGAACAGCACGACGTTGATGGCGACGGCCACCACGATGGCCCCCGCCCGCACACCGGCACCGAAGACGCCGCCGGACGCGGTCACCGCCGACAGCAAGGTGGTCGCCAGGATCACCCCGCCGCCGACCGCCAGCAACGCCAGGCTGCGCACCCTGGCGGCGATCGGGTTCGGCCGGGAGTTGCGCGGCACGCCCCAGATCTTGTTCAAGGCGTTCTGGACGGCCTGCACGACGCCCAAACCGCCGTACAGACTGCCCGCCACGCCCGTCACCAGAGCCAGGATGCTGCCGTGGAAGGAATGGATGTTCGCACCGATCTGGTCCCCGATGACCGGGAACTGGGCTAGCGCCGAATCCAGCACACGCTGCTGCAACCCCGGACTGCCCTGCAACGCGAACCCCAGACCGGTGACCAACAGCAGCAGCAACGGAAACAGCGACACGAACCCGTAATAGGTGATCAACGCCGTGAGGTACGCGCCCTGGTCGTCCACGAACTTGTACACCACCGCCAGCGGCAGCCCCGCCCAACGATGCCGCCTCTGATAGGCGTCCACGCGGCCGACCACTCCCACACGATCCTTCTTCCCTCCTCACCCCCGGCCAACGCCCCCGCGACCGGCTCGCGACTGACCGCACCGGTCCTGCTCACCAGGAAGCTGCATGCGAGCCGATAGTCGAGCCCCGCGTCGGGGCTGCCGCGCGGCCAGGTCCACGTGCCGCACCATATTGCGAATCGTCAGGCCCAGCTGCTGGTAGAGGTCGGCTTTGTCTTCGGGCTCGGCATTGCTGGCCGGCTGCGCCAGGTCTCCGCTCCGCTGGAGCAGGTCGGCAATCTCGTCCCGGGAGATGCCCGAGCCGCGCGGAGCGGCCTTCACCTCGCGTTCCAGGTGGGCACGTTCCTGCGTGACGTCGTTAAGACGAATACCGGCGGCTGCGCGGCACGGTGGGCGGCACCCACATCGCCCTCGGCGGGCCCGGGTCACAGCCTCCGGCACCGTGTCCGGCGCCGAACCGGGTTGTCGGCCACTGCGGCTGTCACGTGACCCACGACGGGACGATCTGGTCCAGCCGGGCCGGGGCGGTCAGCCCGCGGATCGCGGTGACGGCGCCGCCGGCGACCGTGAAGGCCAGGACCGTGACCGGCCGTCCGCCGACGGTGATGAGCGCACCCGGGACGCCGTCCACGAGCGCCGGATGCGCCCGCCCGTCGGAGCGTGCGAACGTCGTCGCCTGGGCCGCGACCTCGCCCGCGCCGCGGATGACGACGGTCCCCCAGGGGCCCTGCGTCCGCAACTCGACCTCGGGGGCGAGCACGGCCAGCAGTCCGGCGATGTCGCCCCTGCCGACCGCCGCCAAGAACGCGTCGATGACCTCCCGGACGTGCGGCGGTGTCACCATCAGGACGCATCGCACGCCGGTCAGGTAACCCCCGGCCCGGCGTTACCTCCCGCCGCGGCCGGACGTCGTAGTGCCGTCCACCGGTCCACCGGCCCGCTCCCCGGAGGAGAGATGACGGCACGCATCCAGAACACCGCAAGCCAACCCGACATCACCAAAGGCGTCCAGCACCTCTTCAAGGAGGTGTACGCCGGCGGCGTACCGCGTCAGACACTGGAGCCGGTGCATCTGCGCGCGAGCCAGATCAACGGCTGCAGCGCCTGCGTCGACGCCGGCGCCAAGAGCGCGGCCAGGGCCGGCGCCGACCCCGAGAAGCTGCTCACCCTGGCCGCCTGGTACGAGAACCCGCTCTTCGACGACGCCGAGCGGGCCGCGCTCGCGCTCACCGAGGCCGCGACCCGGCTCTGCGACCGGCCCGGCGCGGTCACCGACGAGATCTGGGCCGAGGCCGCAAGGCACCACGACGAACGGCAACTGGGAGCCCCGGTGCTGAGGGTGGCGATCACCAACTTCCTCAACCGCATCAACACCACCCTCCGGGTGCCCGCCGGAACCAGCTGGCACTGACACCAGACCCGCGACCCGCCACACCTGCGGCACACGAAGCGACAGCAGTCGGCCCACCCCAGACGTCGGTGCACCGGGCAGTGACCGGACGCCGGCGATCCGCGCCGACGAACGACATCGCGCAGCCCGCCCGCTGCCTCTTACTCAGGGGCAGCGGGCGGGTTGCATCCCCTTCCCCACCGGCACGGCGCACGCGGGATGGATCCAGCAGCTCCCGCCGGGACAGCCGCCGGAGCTTGGACAGGGTGGGAACCTGCCGGCCGTCGAGCCAGGGGCAAGGGGGCGCAGGGGCACAGATGTGGTCAGTTCGTGCAGCCGGCAATCGCGCAGGGCGGTGTCGATACAGCCGACGCTGGACGCGTGGGAAGGCAGGCGAATGGCCGCGACCGCCTTGCGATCGCTCTCGGAGCGAGCGGGGGCGGCGGCGACCCGGCCGGCAGGGGCGGGGACGTACTGCTCGGCCTGCGTCACGGCCGGCCGCTGGAAGGCGACCGGATCGCGTTCCGCTCTGCCGGCAGGTGACGCGGCACCTGCCTTCCCGGAGGAGGTGGAGCTGCTACGCCCGGTCCTGGGACGGATCTTGCGACTTTCGGTCCCGCTGTAACCGGGCGTTGATGCGCTGGGCTTCGGCGAGCTGGTCTTCCAGGATGATGATGCGGCAGGCCGCGTCCAGCGCGGTGCCCTGGTTGACCAGGTCGCGGGCGCGCTGTGCCAGCCGCAGCTGGTAGCGGGAGTAGCGGCGGTGCCCGCCGGCCGAGCGTTGCGGGACGATCAGCCGAGTGGTGTCCAGGCTGCGCAGGAACGCCGGGGTGACGCCCAGCATCTCCGCGGCGCGGCCCATGCTGTAGGCCGGGTAGTCCTCGTCGTCGAACTTGTCTTCAAGCTCGCCGGAGTCGTCCTGCGCATGGTGCTGGTCTAGCGGGTCGCCGGCCCGGGCCGGCTGGGATGCCTTCACTGAACCTTCCGTACTGCCTCGGTCGGCAGCGACGACAACAGGGGCCCCGGCGCCAGACTGCGGCGCCGGGGCCCAGAGGTGCAACACCACCTACCGGCCCTGAAGAGCCGGTCTTCCGCGTGCGCCCCCCAGACGGGAGCGGGAACGCGGGGATCGCGGATGCGTGACCGTAGACCACCGTCCAATCCGTGGAACTGCGGTACCCGCGCGTGGCTGGAGCCTGCAGCGGGCGATCCCGATGGCGTCGAACCCTCCTTTCCTCGACATCACTACCGGTACTGCGTGTTTCCTTGCGTACTGCGTTTTCGTGCGTTGTTCCGCTCCCGGCGACTCGCCTGCCGCCGGGCCGGCCGACTGCCGGAGCCCCTTGCACTGCGCTGGCCCCGGCACGTCCGGCCGGTGTCATCCGTACCTGCCGGCAGTTCGTCCACTGCCGCTTCTCATGGACTTGTCTCTCTTCGATGACAGGAACAGTACCCGCTGCTCTCCCGAAAATCTACTTCGAGCACTACAGAGTTTCGTAGATCACATTGCTTGGTTCTCTTCATCCATCGCGAGTGCTCCGGCTGGGCACGGGCAGGCGGGAGCGGACGGCCGAACCCGCCCCCCGGCCGCCGGCCCGGAATCCCGGGTGGAGGCCGTGGAGGACCCCTGGACGCTCGTTCAGCGGTCGGTGACGATGAGCAGGCGGGGGCTCTGGTTCAGGCGGCGGGCTCCGATGTCGGTGCAGACGACGACGTCCTCGATCCGCGCACCGTACAGTCCCGGAAGGTAGATGGCGGGCTGGACGGACACGGTCATGCCGGGTTCGAAGACCGTCTGGTCCTCCGATGTCAGGTAGGGCGGTTCGAACTGGTCGAGGCCGACCCCGTGGCCCGTCCGGTGGACGAAGAACCTCCCGTACCCGCTGGCCGCGATGGCGTCACGGCAGACCTTGTCGATCTCGGCGGCGGTGACACCGGGGCGCACCGCCTCGCAGGCGGCGCTCTGGACGGCGAGCACGACGGAGTACATGGCCTCGAAGTCCTCGGGCGGCTCGGCCACGACGAACATCCGGGTGATGTCGGAGCAGTAGTCCTCGTGCCGCCCGCCGATGTTGATCAGGACCGCGTCGCCCGGGTTGATCACCCGTTCGGTGGGCCGGTGATAGGGGGCGGCGGAGTGCTCCCCCGCCGCGACGGTGACGAGCGTGACCTCCTCATGGCCGGTCTCCAGCAGCAGCCGCCGCAGCAGCCGCGCCATCTCCCGTTCGGTGGCGCCGGACCAGCGCAGTTCAGCGGCCATCGCCACGGCCCGGTCGGCGGCGAGGGCCGCGCGTTCCATGGCCGCGATCTCCGCGTCGGACTTGCGCATCCGCAGCGGTGCGAGGAGCGGCTCGGCCGAGGCGAACAGGGTCTGCGGGCCGAGCCGCTCCTGGATGGACAGCAGTTCATGCGCGGGCATCTGGGGGTCGATGGCGACCCGCGCGCCCACCGGGATGAGGGACGAGGCGTCGGGAACGTGTGCGGGCGGGCCGTCCGGCGTGATGACGAGGAAGCCGTGCCGCACCGAGCCGGCCAGGTACCGCAGGTTCGAGGAAGGGCGCAGGACGAGGACGTCCACCCCGTGCTCGATCATGCGGGCCCGCACCCGCTCCATGCGGTCGTCGCTCATTTCGGCGCCGGATCGTGGAGCCAGCAGGCCACCCCGCGTTCCCGCACCGGTTCCCGCGTCGAGCAGATCTCCATGGCGTGGGGACAGCGCGGGTGGAACCGGCAGCCGGACGGCGGCGACACCGGGTCCGGCACGTCGCCGGGCAACTCGGCGGGCAGCGTACCCGCCCCGTCCGGCGCGGGGATGGCGGCGAGCAGGGCCCGGGTGTAGGGGTGTCGCGGGTCGGCCCAGACCTCAGCGGTACGGCCGATCTCGACGATCTTGCCCAGGTACATGACCGCGATCCGGTCCGCGATCATCCGGACGACCGACAGGTCGTGGCTGATGAACAGCAGCCCCGCCCCCGACTCCACGGTCAGCGACCGCATCAGCCCCGCGACCTGCGCCTGGGCGGAGGCGTCCAGCGCGGAGATCGGCTCGTCGCCGATCAGCAGGGAGGGCTGGGCGGCCAGCGCGCGGGCGATGGCGATGCGCTGCCGCTGCCCGCCGGAGAACTCGTGCGGGTAGCGGGTGGCCATGTCGGCCGACAGCCCGACCCGCTCCAGCAGCTCACCCGGGGTCGGGCCGCCGCGCCGGCCGTCGGCGATCTGGCTGCCGACCCGGCGGCGCGGGTTCAGCGACGCGAACGGGTCCTGGAACACCATCTGGATCCGGGTCAGCGCGGGATCGCGGCGGCGCAGGCCGAGCGGCGGCACCGGGCGGCCCTCGAACCCGATGGAACCGCCGGACGGGCGGATGATCCCGCAGATGGCGCGGGCCAGCGTGGACTTTCCGCAGCCCGACTCGCCCACCAGGCCGACGACCTCTCCGGGCGCGACGGACAGGTCGACACCCGCCACCGCCCGTACCGGGGGCCGGTCCGGGCTGTGATGGTCGACCACCAGGTTCTCGACGGCCAGCAGCGATGTGGCGGGCGCCGGCTCGGCGCCGTCCAGCAGTTTCATGAAGTGCTCCGCTCCGGCAGCGCGTCCAGCAGCATCCGGGTGTACTGGTCGGCGGGCTCGCGCATGACCTGGGCGCGTGCGCCGGTCTCGACCAGCAGGCCCGCCCGCATCACGCTGATCGTGTCGGCCACCGCGGACATGACGCCGAGGTCGTGGGTGACCAGCAGGACGGCGAGCCCGAGCTCGTCGCACAGGCCGCGCAGCAGGCGCAGTATGCCGGCCTGGACGGTCACGTCGAGCGCGGTGGTCGGCTCGTCGGCGATCAGGACCTTCGGGTCGCAGGCCAGCGCGATCGCGATCGCGATGCGCTGCCGCATGCCGCCGGAGAACTGGTGGGGGTACCGCCGGAGCGCGCCGCCGGCGTCCGGGATGCGCACCCTGGCCAGCAGTTCGACCGCGCGGCGGCGCGCCTCGGCCTTGTCCAGCTCCAGATGGTGCCGCATGTGGTCGGTGAGCTGGCGGCCGATCGGGAGCATGGGGTGCAGGCTCGTCGACTGGTCCTGGAAGACCATGCCGATCTCGCTGCCGCGCAGCGCGTTCATCTTCTTGGGCGGGAGGGTCAGCAGGTCGGTCCCGTCGTACCGGATCCGCCCGCCGGTACGCGCGCCGTGCGGAAGCAGTCCCATGACGCCCAGCCCGGTCATGGTCTTCCCGGAGCCGCTCTCGCCCGCCAGCCCGTGGATCCGGCCCGGTTCCAGCACGAGGTCGATCCCCTGGATGATCTGCCGGCTCCCCAGCTCGACGGTGAGCCGCTCGATGTTCAGCACGGTCACAGCGCCCGCTCCTTGATCGCCCGTGCGGTCCGCGGGTCGAGCGCGTCGCGCATCGTGTCACCGAGGAAGTTGAAGGCCAGCACCACCGTCAGGATGGCCAGGCCGGGGAACACCCCGACCCACCATTTGTCGAACACGTGCGTGGCCGACGCCACCATCGTGCCCCATTCGGCGGTCGGCGGCTTGGCGCCGAGCCCCAGGAACGACAGTCCCGACAGCAGCAGGAGCTGGGTGCCGATGTCGAGGGTGGCCAGGACCAGGACCGGGCCGGTCACGTTCGGCAGCACGTCGGTGCGCAGCGAGCGCCACGAGGAGAACCCGAGCAGCCGCCCGCTGATCACGAATTCGCGGGACCGGACGCCGAGCACCAGGCCGCGGGTGACCCGGGCGTACGCGGGCCAGGACACGACGAGGACGGCGAGCACCGCGTTGCGCAGGCTGGCGCCGAGCGAGGCGGCCACGACCATCGCGAGGATGATGGTGGGGAACGCGAACACCAGGTCCGCCACCCGCATGATCGTCTCGTCCAGCCAGCGGCCGAAGTAGCCGGCGCAGGCCCCCAGCAGCCCGCCGATGACGACGGACATCACGACCAGCAGCAGGGTGAGCGGGATGGACAGGCGTGCGCCGTACAGCACCCGGCTGAGGACATCGCGGCCGAGTTCGTCGGTGCCGAACCAGTGCGCTCCGCTCGGCGCCTGGAGCCGCGGGAATGCCTGGCTCAGCGGGTCGTGCGGCGCGAGCAGCGGCGCGGCGAGCACCACGACCAGCCATCCCGCCGCGATGACCAGGCCGGCGACGGCGAGCGGCTTGCGCCATGCCTCCGGCAACCTGCGGCTCACGTGTGCCTCACTCTCGGGTCGATGACGCCGTACAGCATGTCCACCACGAGATTGACCACCACGTAGATCACGCCCACCACGAGACCGACGCCCATCACCGCGGGCAGGTCGAGGTTGGTCGCGCTCTTGTACGCGTACTCGCCGATGCCGGGCCAGGCGTAGATCGCCTCGACGAGCACGGTGCCGGACAGCAGGCTGCCGAAGGCCAGCCCCGCCACCGTGATCACCGGCACCAGCGCGGCGCGCAGCGTGTACCGGAGGAGGACGGTACGGCCGGGCAGCCCCTTGGCCCTGGCGGCCCGCACGTAGTCCTGGCCGAGCACCTCCAGCACGGCCGACCGCGTGAACCTGGTGAGCAGGCCGATCGTGTACGCGGCGAGCACCAGCGCGGGCAGCATGAGGTGGCCGACGGCGCTGGCGAAGACGTCCCACTGGCCGGCGATCGCCGCGTCCACCGTGTACAGGCCGGTGGTGTGCGGCGGAGGCGCCAGGGCCGGGGAGAGCCTGCCGGAGCCCGGCGCCAGCTCGAATTTGTAGAAGAAGAGGTAGAAGGCCAGCAGCGCCAGCCAGAACGTCGGCACCGAGACGCCGGCCAGGCTGGTCACCCGCAGGAACTGGTCCACGAGCCGGTCCCGGCGCAACGCCGCGATCACTCCGAACGCGACGCCGACCAGCAGCGACACCAGCAGCGCCGTGCCGGCCAGCTCGAACGTCGCGGGGACGAACTCCCGCAGGTCGTCGGCGACCGGCCGGTGACTCTGCTGCGACTCGCCGAGGTCCCCGCGGACGAGGTCGCCCATGTAGGTCGCGTACTGCACGGGCAACGGCTTGTCGAGGCCGTGCTCCTTCCGGAACTGCTGGACGATCGCCGGGTTGCCGAGCGCCTGCTGGCCGAGGTTCGCGGTGGCCGGGTCGCCGGGCACCATGTTGGTGAGGATGAAGGTGACGAGGGTGACCCCGACGGCCAGCAGTACGGAGACCGCCAGCCGCCGGGTCAGGAACCGCATCAGCGGATGCCGTGACCACCACCGGGCGCCGGGTGGCCGGCGGCCCTTGAGCGTCCGCGCGTCCGACGGGGGATGGGACTTCATTTGCTGCCGAGCGCCGCGATCTCGAAGTTCCACACCGGGTTGACCGCCAGGCCGGTCAGCGATCCGGCGGTGACCAGGCGCAGGCTCGGCTGCATCAGCGGCACGATCGGGCCGCGCGCGTTGAGCTGCTCCTGGATCTGGTGGTACTGGGTGAACCTGTCATCGCCGCTGGTGGCCGCGGCCTTGGCGCCGGCGTCCTCCAGCGCCTTGTCGGCGCCCTTCTTCCAGCCCGCGCGCTCGCCGACCAGGCCGCCGGGCAGGAAGGCGAGGTAGTTGCTGGCGTCCGGGTAGTCCGGGCCCCACCACCACAGGCCCATCTCCTCCTTGCCGTCGCGGTAGCTCTCCAGCGCGGTCGCGATCGGCGCGGGGGCGAGGTCGACGGTGATGCCGACCTCCTTCAGGTTGGCCTGGATGCGCTCGGCCAGCGGCTGGAACGACAGGCCGTTGAGCGTGAAGTCGCTCGGGAATTCCAGCTTGACCCTGGGGTTGGTGATCCCGCCGGCGGCGAGCGCCGCCTTGGCGCCGGCGACGTCGCGCTTGGGCGCCTGCGCCGCGGGAAGCGACCCGTTGATCATGGACGGCACGATGCCGGCCGCCTGCACGGAGCCCTCGCCGGCGAGTTCCAGCAGCCCCGCGTAGTCCACGCCCTTGCGGACGGCCTCGGCGAACCGGGGATTGGACGTGATCTTGCTGACGGACGGGTTCCGGTTGGTCAGCAGGAAGAACACGTTGGCGGACGCGCCCTTGACGATCTGCTTGTCGCCGCCGATGCCCTGGGCCTGGTCGGCCGTCAGGTCCACCGCGATCTGGCTGTCCCCGCGCTGCACGTTCAGCTTCTGGGTCTGCGACTGGACGTTGCGCAGCACGACCCGCTTGTAGACCGGTTTGGTGGCACCCCAGTACTTGGGGTTGGCCTTCAGCACGACCTGCGTGGCGACGTTGAAGGACTCCAGCATGTACGGCCCGGATCCGGCCGACTGGCCGTTCAGGTACTTCTCCGCCTTGTCGGCGGGGCCCGCGGCACCGCCGTTGGCCTTGACGACCTTGGAGTTGAGGATGCCGAGCGCCGGGTTCGGCAGGATGAACGGCAGCGACGGGTTGGGCTTGTCCGACACCAGGGTGATGGTCTTGTCGTCGGTCTTCTCGACCTTCACGCCTTCGAGCAGGAACGACGGGTTGCCCTTGAGAGCGCGGACCCGGTCGAGCGAGAACACCACGTCGTCGGCGGTGACGGGGCTGCCGTCGGAGAAGACCGCGTCCTGGCGGAGCTTGAGGGTGAGCTTCTTGCCGTCCTTGGACAGTTCGTACGATTCCGCCAGCGCCGGCACCGGCTTGCTCACGTCGGAGCCTTTGAAGCCGAGCAGCGTGTCGTAGAGGGCCCGGTCGATGAGCAGGCCGGTCTGCTCGTACATCCGTCCCGGGTCCACGGTCTTGAGGTTGAACGAGGTGTCGATGACCAGGGCCTTGCCGCCCCCGGACGAGGACGTTCCGTCCCCGCCCGAGCAGGCGGTCAGGCTGAGCGCTGCGGCCACGAGGACGGACAACGCCGCCCGCCGTGTGGTTCCACTCGTGATCGGCATCAGCGGCCTCCGGGGCTCCGTCAGGTCAATTCTTTGCTTCTGGACGAGGAGGTCCCATGGTGCGAGACTTCCGACTGACCGTCTATGAAGCAAGCAAAAGTCAAGACAAAGCGAAAGAAGGACACGGATCTATGGTCAGACCGTCGCACGGACCACCTCATAGGGGGACCGAGCCTGGACAGATCCGCACCGGGCCGGACTTGATCGACCTCAAGATGCTGGAGGTGCTGCGCCAGGACGGCCGGATCTCCATCGCGGCCCTCGCCCAGCAGGTCGGGATCTCCCGGGCCAACGCCTACACGCGCCTTGAGGCACTCCGCACCGGCGGCGTGATCAGCCGGTTCACCGTGCAGATCGACCCCGTCCGCACCGGCCTCGGCATCTGCGCGCTGATCTTCGTCACCGTCCGGCAGCAGATGTGGCCGCAGTTCCGCGCCCAGCTCTCGCTGATGCCCGAGGTCGAGTACTGCGCGATCACCACCGGCCAGCACGACGCGATGATCCAGGTCCGGGCCGTCGACGTCGCCGCCGTGCATCGCCTGGTCTCCGAACGCCTGGCCGGCATCCCGGCCGTGAAGGCGACCGAGACGGTGCTCATCCTCGACGAGGTGATCCGCCGGCCGTTCGTGCTGCCGTCCGACTGCGTCCCGGCGAAGGTCGAGACGGAGCCCGGCCCCGGCCCGGTCGCCCTGGGACGGATGCGCTTCATCCGCGCGGACGCGGGGCGGGCCAAGCTCAAAGACCTCCCCTGACGATCTCCTCGCAGATGCTGACCTGGGGCGTATCGTCCCCGTCGAACCGGAACTCCTCCACCAGCCTGATCCGGCCGTCCCGCAGCAGCTCGATCCGGTTCGTGCTGGACCCGGCGACCGGCTCCGCGCTCTGCTTGGTCAGATGCACATAGTTCAGCCGGACCTCGGCCCCGCGCCGGGCCCCCACGAACCGGCCGTGGACCACGGTGTCGCCTTCGTAACTGCCCCACACCACGCCGCCGGACTCGGTGTAGGCGAATCGTGTGGGCGCGGCAGGGTCCACACGGCTCGCGGTCGAGCTGACCATCGCGAACCGCCGGCCATCCAGATTGAAAAGATCATTCTCATGCACGGTGCCATCGTGCCGGGTTCCGCATCTCGCGCAATCGCGCCTGAACGCATCGTAGCGGAGCCGCCCGCCTCCTGGACGAACCGTCCGCGATACGCGGCCTTCACGCCAATCCGTCTCGGACCGCCCCGTCCAGGCCGCGAAGCCCGCGGGGTGAAGGAGTCCGTCCAGCATCCGTGCCGATCACCGGGGCCGATCCCCGCACCGGGATCGCCACGGTCACCGCCTGTGACACCGAGGCACGAACCACCGGCCCCGGTACCCGATCGGCCGCGGCCGGACCGCGCGGCCACACTGATCATCGCTCACCGCCCGCCGCGGCCCACGCAAATGTGACACGACCGAGCGGGAATCACGGCGGGTGAACTGCGGGGGGACGTCCAAGCCCTGGTTCCCACCGCCGTTGCAGGCCCGGCGCGGGTTTCAGAGTTTGAAAAGTTTCATGTACGGGGCGGGAATCCTGACCTTCCCCGTCCCGAAATCGACCAGGACGGAGCCTCCGGACTCCGCCTCCACCACGCGCCCCAGCCCGTACTTGTCGTGAGTGACCAGGTCCTGGGGCGCGAACTTCTTGGTGGGCGGAGCAGCGGACGGAGGCGGGAAAGGGCTCGTGGGCAGGTGCCGCCTGGTGGATCCGGAGGATTTCATAACCGCAGTATGCGCCGCGGCAAAGCATTACGGATAGCCTTCGCGGCAGCTGACGGGAAAATCACAACCGCGCCCGGCCGGCCGCCGCCCCGATCCCGTTCCGTCCGCCCGGCCATGTGGTACCGTCCGAGTAGTTGCGGTTCCCATAGACATGTTCATGCGCCTGTTGGGTCTGACCTCAGGCGCATTTTTGTTGTTCTGGATCTTCCGGATGGGCCATCGCGGCGTCCTCGACGCACACGGTGTGCGGCGGGACCCACCAAGAAGGAGACAACCATGGCCACCGGTACGGTCAAGTGGTTCAACGCCGAAAAGGGTTTCGGCTTCATCGAGCAGGACGGCGGCGGCCCCGACGTCTTCGCCCACTACACCAACATCGCGGCGCAGGGCTTCCGCGAGCTCCAGGAGGGCCAGAAGGTGTCCTTCGACGTCGCCCAGGGCCAGAAGGGCCTGCAGGCGGAGAACATCGTCCCCGCCTGATCACCGACCCGCGCGGCGGGCGACCGCTTCGGCGCCGCCCGCCGCGCGTGTCGCCCGGCCGCCCGTCGCTCCGGGCGCCCAGCCCCCCGCGACCACCGTTTCTTCTCACCCCGGCCCGTGGCCCGAGCTCCGCCGGCCGCCACCCGGTTCGTTCTTGAGAGCCCTCCGCACCCCTCGGGGTCCGCGACCAGCGCGGCGGAGCACTTCCACGACACGCACCGCTTCGAGGAAGGCTCCCATGCCCCGCAACTCCCAGCAGACCGCCCGCAGACGCTCCCCCGGCCCCCGCCCCGGCTCCGGCCGGCGCCGGCCGGCGCAAGAGCAGCGCCCCGGCGCGGATTTCGCCCGCCCAGAGGCGTCCACCCCGCCGCTGCCCCCGGTCGAGTCGTTCGCGCACCTGCGGATGCCCAGGCCGCTCCTGACGGAACTGGCCCGTCAGGGAGTGACGGCCCCGTTCCCCATCCAGGCCGCGGCCCTGCCGAACGCCCTCACCGGCCGGGACGTCCTCGCCCGCGGCCGCACCGGCTCGGGCAAGACCCTCGCCTTCGGCCTGGCACTGCTCGCCCGCACCGCCGGCCACCGCGCCGAACCCCGCAGCCCCCTCGCCCTGGTGCTGGTCCCCACCCGGGAACTCGCCCAGCAGGTCAGCGCCGCGCTCACCCCGTACGCCGACGCCGTGGACCTGCGGCTCACCACCGTGGTCGGCGGCATGCCGATCTCCCGCCAGGCGAACGCCCTGAAACGGGGCGCGGACGTCCTGATCGCCACCCCCGGCCGCCTCGCCGACCTGATCGAACGCGGCGACTGCCGGCTCACCCGGGTGCGGACCACCGTGCTGGACGAGGCCGATCAGATGACCGACATGGGATTCCTGCCCCAGGTCACCCGGCTTCTGGAGCAGACACCGCGCGACGGGCAGCGGATGCTGTTCTCCGCGACCCTGGACCGCAACGTCGACCAGCTCGTCCGCAGGTTCCTCAGCGACCCGGCCACCCACTCGGTCGACCCGCCCGCCGGCGCCGTCACCACCATGGAACACCACCTGCTCCACCTCGCCGACGCCGACAAGCACGAGATCACCGTGCACATCGCCGCCCGCGACGACCGGGTGATCATGTTCGTCGGCAAGAAGCACGCCGCGGACCGTCTCGTCCGCAAGCTCACGTCCCGCGGCGTACGCGCCGCCGCGCTGCACGGCGGCAAGAGCCAGTCGCAACGCAACCGCGCGCTGGACGGCTTCCACGCCGGGGACGTCACCGTGCTGGTCGCCACCAACGTCGCCGCCCGGGGCATCCACATCGACGACCTCGACCTCGTCGTCAACGTCGATCCGCCCGCCGATCACAAGGACTACCTGCACCGCGGTGGACGCACCGCCCGCGCAGGGCGCCGGGGAACCGTGGTCAGCCTCGTCCTCCCCGACCAGCGCCGCGAGATGAACGACCTGATGGCCAAGGCCGGTATCACCCCGCGCACCACCCGCGTCCGGCCCGGCGACCACGACCTGGCCCGCATCACCGGCGCCCGCACACCGGACCGCCCCGCCCCCCTGCCGTCCGGGCGACCGCACCCCGCCGCCCCGCCCCCTCATCGCGAGGACGCGCAACCGTCCCGCAAACGCAGGCCGCGCCGTCGCACCTCCCCTTCGAACACCTGACGCCCCCACCCGCGGAGCCGGCCAGCCGACCTGGCGGGGCTATTTGACGGGGGCGAGGCAGAGCACGTAGCCCTTGCCGCCCTGCTCGCCCTTCCAGAAGGCGCTCTTGGCGGTCGGGAACGGGTCGCAGATGCTCCTCGAACTGATGCTGAACTGGACCTGCGTCTTGTCCGGCACCTTGCCGACGACCTTGTAGGCGCTGGCGGGGTCCGTGCACTTGACCACCTTGACGCTGGAGTCGCTCTGGCGGGCGACGCAGTCGCCCACGGCGGCGTTGTCCGGGTCGCTCTTGCGGGCCAGGTAGCCGGCGACACCGATGAATCCGACGATGAGGACCAGCACGACGAGCACGATCACCGTCCCGCGCATGCTCCGCTTTTTGGGCGGCGGCTGCGGCGGAGTCCACGGCTGTGCCGGACCGCCGGTGTACGGGGGGCGCTGCGGATCCTGGATGTATGGATCACTCATGGTTTCCCTCAATGGGTCTTCGGTCATGGACGAAATCGCTCCTTGATACCGAGTTCCTGTTGCCGCACGGTTGCCGCTCCGCCCGGTCGGCGAGAACCCGCCCGCAACGCTCCAACCGCCGGGCCGCGGGCCTTGCCGGCGGGTGCGCGGCCGGCCGCCGGCATGGCCGGGTCCACGGCCTGTTCCAGAGGCGTTTCAGTGGGCTTTCAGCCGGTCCCGGCATGGTGGCCGGGTGAAGTTCTCGCTGCTGTACCCCGTGACGGTCGGATCGGCGGATCGGCTCGGGACCGGGCTGCTCGGGCTGGAGCCGCAGTTGTACGGTTCGGCGATCGCCGAGTTGCGCGAGCAGGCGGTCGCCGCCGACCGGGCCGGCTGGACCTCGCTCATGCTGGCCGAGCAGCACTTCGAGGTCGAGGGCTACCAGGTGACGCCCAATCCCCTGCTGGTGAACGTCTATCTGGCCCAGCACACGTCGAGGCTGCGGCAGGGGCAGCTGGGGCTGGCGGTGCCGTCCTGGAATCCGCTGCGGCTGGCCGAGGACATCGCGGTCGCCGACCACCTCACCGGGGGACGGCTGGACGTGGGGCTGAGCTTCGCCCGCAGGTCCCGGTCGGCCGGGATACTGGGGCAGCACTTCGCGGCACACGCCGACGGCCGCGCGCTCTTCGAGGAGTGGTTCGAGATCATGCGGCTGGCGTGGACGCAGGAGCTGTGGGCCCATGACGGCGCGTTCATCCAGGTTCCGCCGCCGGGTCTGGCCTGGCGCCACCCGGTTTCCGAACGGCTCGGCGCGAGCGGCGAGGACGGTGCGCTCACCCGGATCGGGGCTGTGCCGAAGCCCCTCCAGTCCCCGCACCCGCCGCTCTACACGGTGCTGACCGGAGGACTGCGGACCGTCGAGTGGGCCGCCCGCGTGGGCAGCAACCTGGTGACGGCGGAAACCGAGCCGGGCCGGATCCGGGAGGTGACCGAGTCCTACGCGCGGGCGGCCACCCGGCACGGCCGCAACATCTACCTGAACCGCTGGGAGCCGGGCGGCGGGATCGCGCTCTGCCGTTTCCTCGCCGTCGCCGCGACCCACGAGGAGGCGCTGCGCACCGGCGGGCAGGCCATGCCCTACATCGGTGACTGGCTCGCCGAGTTCGGCCTCTTCGACGATCGGACGGCCGCCGTTCCCCGTACCCTCGACGAGCTCGTCTCCACCGGCGCGATGCTGCTGGGGACTCCCGACGGCGTGGGCGAGCAGGTGGCGGGGCTGATCGACGACTACGGCATCGACCACCTGGTCTTCGTGGCCTGCGCCGGTGCCGTCGACCACGACCGCATGCTGGAGACGATCGTCCGGTTCGGGGACGAGGTCATCGGGCGGCTGAGCCGAGCCTGATCCGCTCGACCAGGGCCGTCACGTCCTGCCACCACCCCAGGGCGGACGCCCGCTCGAAGACCTCGGCGCCGACGCGGTCCACGATCTGCGCCCGGATCGCCGCGAGCTGCGCGCGTTCGCAGGCCGGGACCAGCGCGCCCATCTCGTCCCGGAGCCTGCCGGCCGTTCCGAGCAGTTCCGCCGCCAACGGCGCGTCGTCCACGGCGAACACGCCCGCGAGCGCGTCCAGCACGCTGGACAGCCGCCACCGGTCGCCCAGTTCGTGATGCAGTTCCAGGCTGGTGACCAGCCGGCGCAGCGCCTGCCGTCTGCGGCCTTGGCGCAGGTCGATCAGGGCGAGCAGGTTCTCGCTCCAGGCGATGCCCTCCCGGAACCGGATCCCGAACGACTCCACCAGGGACCGGTGCAGGTGGCGGGCTGCGGTGTCGAGGTCGCCCGCGTAGTAGGCGGCCGCGCCGAGGTCGATCCGGCACCAGGCCAGCCGCTCACCGTCGCCGATCGGCCGGAAGCAGTGCATGGCCTGCCCGGAGTACCGGACGGCGGAGTCCCCGTCGCCGGAGAGCCAGGACACGAACCCCAGCAGTTGCAGCGCGTGGCCCGTCGCCCACCGGTCGCCGCCGCGTTCGGCCGCGGCCAGCGACTGGCGGGCGTACTCCAGCGCCCGGTCGTAGTGCCCCAGCTCGCGGGCGATCGCGCCGAGCAGCTCCCGGGCCCGTGCCACTCCGGCGCCGTCGCCGTCCCGCGTGTAAAGCTCCAGGACGCGCCGGGCGTGATCGTCGGCCTCCCGGTAGTCGCATTCGAGCGCGGCGAGTTTGGCCAGCGCCCACAGCGCCTTGGCCTGTGCGCCGGACGGCACGTCCGGGGTGCGGGCCGCGAGCGCCGCCGCAAGCCAGGCCCGGCCCTCGGCGTAGCCGCCGCGCAGGTAGTGGTAGCGCCACAGCGAGGAGGCCAGTCGCAGCGCCCCGTCCGGGTCGTTCTCGGTCAGCCAGGTGAGCGCGGCTCGGACGTCCTCGTGGCATTCGGCGATCTGCACCACCTGGGAGCCCAGTTGCGGGCCCCGCAACCGCCGTTCGATCTCCTCCGCCTGACGCTGGTGGTGCCGCGCGTGGCCCTGTCGCGTCCGGGCGTGCTCGTCCGGGTGGGCCCGCAGCCGGTCGAGCGCGAAGGCGCGGATGGTGGCGACAAGCCGATAGCGCGTGTCCGCGGCCGTCCGCACCACCTTCACCAGCGACTTGTCCACCAGCCGGCCCAGCATCTCCAGCGGCGCCGTCTCCGGGTGCACGGCCCCGGCCGCCTCCAGCGTGAAGGCGCCGTTGAACACGCTGAACCGGCACAGCGCCCGGCGTTCCTCGGCGGTGAGCAGCCGGTAGCTCCACTCGACCGTCGCCCGCAGCGCCCGATGCTGGGGCCGCGTTCCGCGGGGGCCCTCGGTCAGCACCGAGAACGGATCCCGGAGCCGCCGCGCCATCTCCGGCAGGGTGAACATCCGGGCTCGCGCGGCCGCCAGTTCGATGGCCAGCGGCAGCCCGTGGCAGCGGGCGCAGATGGTGGCGACGGCCCGGGCGTCCCGTGCCGGCAGCGTCTCCGGCCTCCCGATCCCGGCCCGGTCGGCGAACAGGACGGCCGCGTCATACCCGGCCAGGTCCGCACCCGACCGCACCAGGGCGGGCGGCGGGGCGCGCAGCTCCGGCACCGGTCTGAGCACCTCCCCCGGCACCCGCAGCGCCTCCTGGCTGGTGGCGAGGACGCGCAGGTGCGGGCAGCGCCCGAGGAGCTCCCGGACGATCGGCGCGCAGGCTTCGACGAGGTGTTCGCAGTTGTCGACGACCAGGAGGATCCGGTCGCAGGAGATCCGCCGGGCGATCTCGGCCAGGAGCCGGTCGCCGCGGGGATGCGCGCCCAGCGCCTCGGCGATCGCCGCCGCGATGCCCGCCCCGTCGCCGCAGGGGGCGAGGTCGACGAACGCGATGTCCGCGAAGTCGGCGGCGGCGGCTCGCGAGGCCGCGACCGCCAGGCTGGTCTTGCCGATGCCGCCGAGACCGGTGAGGGTCACCAGCCGGGCGGTGCGCAGCGACTCCCGGACCCCGGCGATCTCGGCCTCCCGCCCGATGAGCGTGGTGACCTGCTGCGGAACGGCCAGCGGCCCGGTTCCGGCGGGGGTCCTGCCGGCCGGCAGCCGCAGCAGCTCACGCGGGTCGGCCACTCCTTGCAGGACGCCCGCCTCGACATGGCGCAGCCCTTCTCCCGGGTCCAGGCCGAGTTCGCCGGCCAGTTCGCGGCGCACCCGGTGATAGGTGTTCAGCGCATCGCCCGTCCGTCCGCCGAGGTGCAGCGCGACGATCAGCAGTTCCCACAGGCGTTCCCGGAACGGGTGCTGCGCCGCCAGGCGCTCGATCTCCCCGACACTGGCCTCCGGGAGGCCGCCCAGGGCCAGTCTGGAGGCGAACAACCCTTCGTAAGCCTGGAGCCGCGTTTCGCGGAGGTGGTCCACCTCGGTGAACGCCCATCCGTGCACCGGGCAGTCGGCGAGGGCCTCCCCCCGCCACAGCGCCAGCGCTCTTGACAGCATTCGAGTCGATTCGGTGAAACGGCCATCGGCGACATGCCGCAATCCGTCGGTGATGAGCTCCTCGAACCGGACCCGATCGACCCGTACCATTTCCGCGTTCAGCAGATATCCCGGGTCCTTCCGCTGGATGAGCCGGTCATCCCCGTCCCCCGGCAGCAGTGCGGCCAGCTTGGCGATATGGGCGTGCAGGGTGCGTACCGCGGTGGCCGGGGGGTCTTCGCCCCACAGGGCGTCCACCAGCCCGTCGACCGTGACCATCGTGCCCACCCGCAGCGCGAGCAGGGCGAGCAGGCTCCGGCGCCGCGGCGGCAGCTCGACGGCCCGCCCGGCCCGGCGCACATCGAGCGGCCCGAGCACGTCGATGTTCCATCCGCCGAGCAGAATTCCGTTGCCCCCGTGAACGGCGGGCTGCACCATCGGCGACCCGTTCATCCCGTTAGCGTAGCCTGACGGACAACGACAATTCCGGCCGATTCAGCGCGATATCAGCACCGTTTCAGCGGCTTTCCGAGAATAGAGGCTGGAGTACTGTCGGCCTTCGTCGGCACGGGTACGGGAATCGCCCCGCCCGGCCGCACCGGCGAGCGTTTCTGGGCACCCGGGACGGCCGCGGCCCCGCCACTGCCGGCGTGCCGGCGTGGTCCGAGCCGCGCTCGTGTCCGGTACCGGCAAGGGCCCGCGCCGACATCCAGAACTCTCGATGGACCAATGAGGCGGTAACCTCTCAGCAGTTCCGTAGCCGGCTGCTGGGGAAGACATGTCGGTCGTTGTGCGGCTGCTGGGGCCGGTGGATGTGGCGGTGGCCGACGAGATCCGGCCGGTGCCCGGGTTGCGGCGCAAGGCGGTCCTGGCCCGGCTGGCGCTGCGGCCGGGGAACGTGGTGGGAGTCGACCAGCTCATCGACGCGGTGTGGGACGGGGAGCCGCCCGCCACGGCGGTGAACTCGCTGCAGAGCCACGTCTCCTACCTGCGTCGCCTCCTCGGGACCGCGGAGGCCGTCGTCGCCCGGCCCCCGGGCTATGTCCTGGACGTCCCGGCGACCGATCTCCGGCTGGCCGAGGAGCTGATCGAACGGGGCCGGGGCCCAGGGGCGCCCGCCGAGCGCCTGTCGGCGCTGGAACAGGCGCTGGCGCTGTGGCGCGGGCGGTCCCTGGCGGACGTGGCGGAGCTGCCGTGGTTCGGGCAGGAGGCCGAACGGCTGGAGCGGATGCGCCGGGCCGCCGAGCACGCCGCCCTGGAGTGCCGGCTGGCGCTGGGGCGGCACGCGGAGCTGGTGCCGGAGCTGGAGGAGCTGACCGTACGGCATCCGTTCGACGAGGACCTGCACGGCCAGCTGATGGTCGCGTTGTACCGGAGCGGCAGGCAGGCCGACGCGCTGGCGGTCTTCCGCAGGCTGCGGGCGCGGCTGCGGCAGGAGCTCGGCATCGACCCGAGCGGCCCGCTGCGCGATCTCGA